>CAZADS010000042.1:0-12527 GCA_964483985.1 uncultured Thalassobaculaceae bacterium | reverse complement strand
CGTGGCCTATAGGAGACCCAAGATCTCCCGACTTTAAGTTTTGTGGCGATCCAGTTAGTGAAGGGAGGCCTTACTGCTCAGAGCATTGCTCGATGGCCTATACAACAAGTACTAAAGAAGGTCAGGCCGCTTAATCTTTCCGAGCATTTTTGATGCCTTTGGTCTTGGCAGATCTACCCTCTTATTTGTTGGGTCAATTGCGCAATTCAAATATTGACGATTGACTGTTTTCGAAACACCAACTAGCAAAGATTTATGGAAAGAAACCCCTCTACGGCGCCCCAGCCAAAGTATTTGTCCGAATATTCGGAACCTAGTTTCTGGATTGATAGTATTGATCTGGAAATTGATTTATATGATGATTTTGTTGAGGTTAATTCAGTTCTTAAAGGCCGGCGTAATTTAGAACAAGATAATTGTAAAAAGCCTCTTCGCTTGAACGGTCAAAATCAGCAATTAATGCACATTGAACTCGACGGATTAGCTCTTGATAGGGAAAGTTACTGGGTTGACGGTGAAATACTTGAAATAGGAGATGTGGGCGAAATATTCACGTTGGCTATTAGAAGCTATAATTGGCCTTCAAAAAACACTGCGTTGGAAGGGCTATATATTTCTAATGGTATGTACTGTACGCAATGCGAAGCGGAAGGGTTTAGATGTATAACCTTTTTTCCAGACCGTCCAGATATCATGGCAACATATACCACTACCATTAAGGCAGATAGCTTCAAATTTCCCAAGTTATTATCAAACGGCAATATGGTTTCATCAGGAAGTTTGCCTGATGGTCGACATTTTGTGCAATGGTATGATCCGTTTCCAAAGCCAAGTTATTTGTTTGCGATGGTTGCGGGCGACCTGGCATGCGTTGAAGATAGTTTTCGGACCCTATCCGGAAGAAACGTAACCTTGCAAATATACGTTCAGCACGGGGAAGAAGGTCGATGTGGGCATGCTATGTCATCACTCAAACGGGCAATGGCTTGGGATGAAGAGCGCTATGGTTTGGAATATGACCTTGATATACTCATGCTTGTGGCAGTTGACCATTTCAACATGGGAGCTATGGAAAACAAAGGTTTAAATATTTTTAATAGTCGCTTTGTGTTGGTTGATTTTGAAACTGCCACCGATGAGGATTTTAGGCAGGTGGAATCCATTATCGCACACGAATATTTCCATAACTGGACTGGCAATAGAGTAACTTGTCGAGATTGGTTTCAATTGAGTTTGAAGGAAGGATTAACGGTTTTCCGAGACCAAGAGTTTTCAGCCGATATCTATTCGAGGCCTGTCCAAAGAATTAACGATGTTAAAACTTTGCGTAATGTTCAATTTGAAGAAGATTCAGGTCCAACAGCCCATGCAGTGAGGCCTGAAACTTATATAGAAATCAATAATTTCTATACTGCTACCGTATATGAAAAGGGGGCAGAAATTGTTCGATTAATCCATACTTTAGTGGGCGATAAAAATTTTAATAAAGGCTTGAATTTATATATTAAACGGCATGATGGAAAAGCTGTAACGTGTGAAGACTTCGTTGATGCAATGCAAACCGCATCCGGTGTCGAGTTATCAAAAATAATGTTGTGGTATTCTCAGGTTGGAACCCCTGAGATAGATTTTGAGATGGAATATAAGCCCAAATTAAAGGAAGTCACTCTTAGTATTAGACAGAATATTCCGGATGCCTTTCCCGACAATGTTGATGAACCAATGATTGTGCCGATAAAAGTCGGTCTTCTCAATAGAAGGGGTGCAGAGATACCACTTAGGTTAAGGGGAGATGGTTCCGCGGATGTCTCAACAACAAAATTACTTGTATTAAGAGAATTTAAGCAATCTTTCGTATTCAATAATATATCAGATGAGCCCATTATTTCCATTCTGAGAGGTTTTACGGCGCCAGTTAAATTATCTACGAATTATAAAACTGAAGACCTAGCATTGTTGATGAAATATGATACAGATTCCTTTGGTAGATGGGACGCTTTTCAAAGATACGGAGTACAATTGATGCTTGGCTTAGTTCGTGAGGCTAAGCCAGAATGGCCACTTGAATTAGATCCGCTTTTTCTTGACGCGATGGCCACCACACTTTTAGATCAAACGCTTAGTCCAACCTTTAAAGCAGAGATTTTACGGTTACCAAGTGAGGCAGAGTTGGCTCAGCAAATGTTAGTTATAGATGTCGAAAATATCTATTTAGTCCGAAAATTTATTTCTTCTAAGATTGGAGAATCTCTCTATACGACTTTCGATTTTCACTATAAAAATATGTTGGCAGCCAAGGCAATGGATGAATTAACGAACGACGCAATGGGACTGCGTGCTTTGGGTAATTCAGCTCTTTTTTATATGGTGGCCAGTGGACGGAAGGAAGCTTTGCAACTGGCACTGGCTCAGGTCCGCGAAGGCAAATCGATGTCTATGGTAATAGCGGCATTGAGAGCATTGAATGATATAGACTGTAACGAGCGTGGGGATGCTTTGACTGATTTTTATGAGCGCTGGCAAAATCATCCTTTGGAATTAGATAAATGGTTTGTTCTCAAGGCAACGTCTTCGTTGCCGGAGACTCTGGCTGAACTGGAAAAATTAATTTTTCATCCAAAATTTGATTTAACCTCACCCAATAATGTTCGAGCCTTAGTCGGAAGTTTTGGCTTTAACAATCAAGTCCGGTTCCATCGAATAGATGGGAAAGGTTACAGGTTTCTTTCTAGCCGAGTGTTAGAACTTGACAAAATAAATCCCCAAGTGGCTGCCAGGCTGTTGATACCTTTAACGCGATGGAAGCGCCATGAGAAACGTCGATCTGAATTAATGGGAAAAGAACTGAAGCGAATTATGTATTCCGATAGCATATCCAAAGACGTCTTTGAGATAGTTAAAAAAGGGTTAGTCTGCTCGTATCAAGTCGAATAAAAAACGCGGGAGAAAATTTTTATGATTGAGCGCGTAATTGTAATAAATCCAAATTGCACGAAAGAAGTTACGGAAGCTATGGATAACGCGCTTGATCCATTGCGATCGGTGGATGGTCCCAAAATAGAGAGTGTTACAAATTTAAATGGACCGCCTGGTATAGAATGCCAGCAGCATGTTGATAATGTATCCAGTCAAATTAATAATATAATCCGGCAAAAATATAACGAAGCAGGAGCGTTTGTAATAGCGTGCTTTTCTGATCCGGGGATGTTTGCTGCTCGAGAAATTACTAAAAAACCCGTTTTTGGAATTGCTGAGAGTGGTATTTTAACTGCTCTATCTTTGGGTAACCATTTTGGGATAATAGCCATATTGTCTCAGTCAGTTCCTCGTCATCTTCGATATATTCGCTCATTAGGTTTGGAGGCTCGATTAGCAGGTGATTTAGCTATAGAATTAGGTGTGAAGGAGTTAGTAGATGAGAAAAAAACCTTACGGCGCATGATTGAAATAGGCAAAAAATTGAGAGATAAGAAAGGTGCTGATGTGCTCGTTTTAGGCTGTGCCGGAATGGCTCGTTATCGAGAGCAATTAGAGCAACATTTGAGTATTAGTGTGGTCGATCCAGTTCAAGCTGCTACGGCTATGGCAATTGGAGCTATTAAATTAAGACAGACCAACAGTACAGCTAGATTTAGATGAAAATTAGGAAAAATGTTGTTTGCCAATGAATGGCTGGTGGGATTTTCATTGGGGGGTAAACAGGACAATTAATGCCTAAATATAATTTTCATAGAAGTTATTCTTATCCGAAATATAAATTCAAGAGGCCAAGAGGTTTAGACCAGAAAAAGCCAGAGTTTTGCTCTATTGTTATTGTTGGCGCAGGCCCCGTCGGACTAGCAGCAGCGGCGGAATTTGCATGTCTGGGTATAAAAACAATCTTACTAGATGAAGATGACACAGTCTCACGGGGAAGTCGTTCTATATGCTGGTCAAAACGAACATTAGAAATCTTAGATCGTTCAGATGTCGCAGATCGGATGCTTTTAAAAGGAGTTATCTGGCAAAGGGGACGAGTATATCAGGGCGATCGTGAAATCTTTGACTTTAATCTTACGCCCGAAGATAAGTTTAAAATGCCAGCGTTTATCAATCTTCAACAGTATTACGCGGAACAATATTTAATCGATTGTATTGAAATGAAAGGCAACACGGAATTCCGATGGAGGAATTGTGTGAAGCAGATAAAAATCAATCGGGATGGTACTAGTAAGTTAAAAGTATCCACACCGGAAGGCGATTATTGGTTGCAAGCAAAATACATAATAGCCGCTGATGGAGTTGGGAGTACTTTGAGAAATTCACTTGGAATTGAATTTTTCGGTCGCAGCTTCCAAGAGCAATTTTTAATAACGGATATTCGAATGAAAACAGCCTTTCCCAAGGAGCGCCGGTTTTGGTTCAACCCCACTTTTCATTCTGGATATTCTGCTCTTTTGCATCTCCAGCCGGACGATATGTTGAGAGTTGACCTGCAACTTGGGCCAGACGCTGATCCGGAATTAGAACGCGATCCGAAAACAGTCGAAAAGCGCATAAAAAAATTAGTTGGCCAAGATGTTGAATTCGATTTGGAATGGATTAGCATCTATACGTTTTCGTGTATGAGAATGACGACTTTCCAATATGGAAATGTATTTTTTGTCGGGGATGCTGCTCATGTAGTTAGTCCATTTGGAGCAAGAGGGGGTAACGGAGGAATTCAAGATGTTGATAATTTAGTTTGGAAAATGGGGTTAGTGATAAGGGATCAGGCGCCGGCTTCGTTATTATCAACCTACGATGTTGAAAGAATACCCGCGGCGGAAGAAAACATAAAGAATTCTACTAGAAGTAATGATTTCATAACTCCTAAAAATCAGATCAGCGCTGACTTTCAAAAAGCAGTGCTGAGACTTTCTGAATATCTTCCATTTGCTAGGGGATTGGTGAATAGCGGTCGGTTATCAGTACCACATATTTATGCTAATTCACCTTTAAGTACTCGAGATGATGAAAACGGATGGAATGGGGGTCCCGTACCAGGGGCTCCTGCTGTAGATGCTCCGATTTTCTGTGACAAAGAAAAAGGCTGGCTGCTTTATTATCTTGGCCAAAGCTTTAAATTAGTCATCTTTTCGCAGTCGAAATTACTTAAAACAGACAAACTTAGATGTTTAATAACATCATGTTGTGAATCGGAACCACAAATTGAGGTAGTTATTGTTATTAAAGATCAACTTCCATGCCTTCATAATGCCATCATACTTCGAGATGAAGAAGGTTACGCGTTTAGGAGATGGGGAGTGATTGGTGAGGCAACATATTTGATTAGACCGGATCAGCATGTAGCTGCACGTTGGATGGCTTATCCGTCAGACAGTAGTTTAATGCGTGCTTTTAATAGAGGGTTAGGAATCGGGAGTTTATAGCAGATGGGACAACTTTTAACTCAACTAAGAATTTCTAATCCAGATGATTTCTACGAGTCTATTTTGGAATCCCATCAAGATCTTTCAGATGATGAAAGCCGACAATTAAATGCACAGTTAATACTAATTTTAGCAAATCATATAGGTAGAAAAGAAATTCTGGATGAAGCTTTATTAATAGCAAGAGAAAGTATTATCTCTAACCGTTTATGACAGCTAGTTCTAACAATATAATAAACCGTTCCGTTGATTGAATTAAGTAGTAGGGCGTTGCGAACGTAACAAAAAAGCGGGAATATGATCGCCCATACCAATGGTTGGGGCATTTGGTGCAACCGGCGGAGGTATTTTTTCTCCGTATTCGTTATTCTTTTTAGATCTTCGTTCTCGACGCTGAATCGAATCTTTTTTTGAATTATGACCATTATCCGCAGTAGGATGGGGCAGTCTTGTTTGGCTCATGCTCATATTAATATTCAAATTGATAAGCGTGTTTAATTCCTGTTGGATATCAGCGATTTTTATTGGTTTTTTTATTAAAGTTACAATGGCTTGGATATATTTTTCGTCTTCTGATGTGCTTATTGTGAAAGCACGTCCTTTTTTTCCAGCACGCCCTGTTCGACCAATTCTATGAACGTAATCTTCACCGTTTGTGGGAACATCGAAATTAAAAACATGGCTTAACCCAGCGATGTCTAACCCTCTAGCAGCTACGTCACTGGCTACTAATAGTTTTGCGTCTCCGGCTTTAAATTTCGCAAGTGTCTCCATACGTGCCGGTTGAGGTAAATCCCCATGTAAAATAAGAGCGTCATATCCATGTCGTAATAGAGACCTATAAACAATTCCAACTTCTCTTTTTTTATTACAGAATATTAAAGCATTAGAAATATTTTCGCTGTTTAGCAAAATTCTTAAAACTTTTCGTTTGTTTTTCTTTTCTGTATTTACTAGCCGTTGCAATACCGTTTCAGCGGTAGATGCGGGAGGGGCCACAGTAATTTCTTTTGGATGAATTAAGAAAGAATCTGCCAGTGTTCTGATACTAGTATCTAAAGTAGCTGAAAAAAATAACGTTTGCCTCATCGTAGGCAAAAGAGAGACTATACGTTCAACATCTGGGATAAAACCCATATCCAGCATTCGGTCCGCTTCATCGATGACTAAAATTTTAACATCATTGAGAAGGATTTTTCCTCGGTCGAAATGATCTAGCAAACGACCAGGAGTTGCTATTAAAACGTCCACACCACGATCAAGTTGTTGTTCTTGGTCGTTAAATGCTACTCCTCCTATTAATAGAGCCATTTTTAATGAATGGTTTTTACCATAGCGTTTAAAATTTTCGGCGACTTGTGCCGCTAATTCACGAGTGGGGCATAAGATTAGCGAACGTGACATTCGAGCTTTTGCCCGACCGGCTGCTAGAATGTCTATCATCGGGAGGGTAAAAGAGGCAGTCTTTCCGGTTCCTGTTTGTGCACAGCCTAAAACATCTCTCCCTGTTAGAATAATTGGGATGGACTGTTGTTGAATAGGAGTTGGAATATCGTAGCCTGCTTCGGCGACGGCGCTTACTACGTGCTCACTAAGACCAAGGTCAGAAAAATTCAATGGTTCATCCGAGCTTAAAACACTTGATTTCTTCTTGAATATATTGAAGCCGGTTTTTAACGCATTGTTCGATCAAGTCAATCATAGACCGTGGTCGCTTTTATTGTAATATCTAACTGTGACATATTTACCTATTTAATCCTTTTTTCTTAACCTGTTTTGGCATTTGGGATTAATTCCAATATTGAATATCTCGTGGTTTGTATTTAGGTAGATAGGTTTTGATCTCTGATTTCCGACTAAATTAAGCTCTATACTCGATCTTCAAGAGAAACAAATGGTCTCTTGGTTGGTCCAGTATAAAGTTGTCTAGGACGCCCAATCTTCTGTGTAGGATCCTCTATCATTTCTTTCCATTGAGCTATCCACCCAGTAGTTCTTGCTACAGCGAATAATACAGTAAACATGCTGGAAGGAAATCCCATAGCCTTAAGTATAATTCCAGAATAGAAATCAACATTAGGGTAAAGATTGCGATCAACAAAATACTCGTCTTCTCTAGCAACTTTCTCAAGACCCATAGCAAGTTCAAGTAAGGGATCATCTATTCCTAGGTCATCCAGCACCTCATGGCAGCTTTCCATCATAACGGTAGCTCGTGGGTCGTAGTTTTTGTAAACACGATGGCCGAAACCCATTAATCGAAAGGGGTCATCTTTATCCTTAGCTTTTTTTACGAATTCGTTTATTCGATCTTTATGTCCTATCTCTGTAAGCATGTTGAGAACGGCCTCATTTGCACCTCCGTGGGCTGGACCCCAAAGAGATGCGATCCCCGCCGCGATACATGCAAATGGATTAGCACCCGAAGAACCCGCTAAGCGGACAGTAGAAGTTGACGCGTTTTGTTCATGGTCCGCGTGTAGAATTAACAGCCTGTCCATGGCACGGGACAAAACTGGATTCATTTCATAATCTTCTGCGGGGACTGCAAAAAGCATATAGAGAAAATTTTCCGCATATGAAAGATTATTTTGAGGATAGTTGAAGGGTTGCCCAAGCGAATATTTATAAGCCATAGCAGCTATAGTTGGCATTTTCGCTATCAATCTGTAGGAAGCCACCATTCTCGCATGTGGATCATTAATATCAGTGGAATCATGGTAAAAAGCAGATAAAGCTCCTACGACGCCACACATTATAGCCATGGGATGCGCATCCCTTCGGAAACCTCTATAAAAGTTGTTTAATTGGTCATGCAGCATTGTGTGGTAGGTTATACCTCTGGTGAATTCTTCAGCCTTCGTCTGGTTAGGAAGATCTCCAAAAAGAAGAAGGTAGGCAAGTTCGAGGAAATTGCTCTTTTCAGCTAATTCTTCAATAGGGTAGCCCCGATGAAGAAGTATACCCTGATCCCCATCAATATAAGTTAAGGCGGATTCACATGATCCAGTCGATGTATATCCGGGATCATAGGTAAAATGATCTGTTTCCCCATATAGACGTCGGACATCTATGACGCTCGGACCAACGCTGCCGTCTATTACCGGTAGAGTATATTTTTCGCCTGTTTTATCATTCGTCAGCGTAAATGTTCCCGAGTTGTTTTGTATCATCCTCTAAAATCCTTTGTCTCCGCCCTTAATCTGGGCATCATATTGCCTTGCTGTAAATCAGTGTAGTGGGTTGTGACCTTTTCAGCAAACTGACTCAATGCGTTTTACAACTTCATCGCGTCCGAGAATAGTGAGAACTTCGAAAATTGCAGGAGATACGTTAGACCCTGTCAAGGCTACTCGTAAAGGTTGAGCAACAGCTTTGAGCTTTACATTGCGACTTTCCGTATACTGAAGCAATAACGTTTCAACTTCTTTTTCTGTCCATGGGTTGAGTGTTTTGATCGGTTCTATAAGTCCATAAATCAGATTCAACGCCTTGTCGTCGAGTATTGCCGAAGCTTTTTCATTTATCGGCAAAGGCAGGGCAGCAGCATAGAACGCTAATGATTCCGAGAGTTCATTTAAATTGGTATTGCGTATTTTTAGACTGCCAATCCCTCTCCGGATCCGGCTTATAGTTTGATCATTGATATTTATCCGTGGGCGTTCTTTCAACCGGTCTTTTACTAACTCAATGAGCTTTTGATCCGAAATTTGGGTCAAGTAATGTTTATTTAGGTTATCTAACTTTGCGATATCAAATTGTGATGCGGATCGACCAACCGATGTAAGATCGAACCATTTTATGGCGTCCAATCGACTAATAATTTCGTCATCACCGTGACTCCAACCCAGGCGAAGTAAGTAATTAAATAGAGCTTCGGGTAAATACCCCATTTCACGATAGGCTTCTACGCCCGTTGCTCCGTGTCTTTTTGAAAGTTTTCCACCGTCTTGTCCATGAATCAAGGGGACGTGGGCAAACTTAGGAAGCGCCCATCCCATAGCATTATACAATTGCGTCTGCCGGAACGCGTTGTTCAGGTGGTCGTTGCCCCTAATGACATGTGTAACTCCCATATCGTGGTCATCTACAACGACAGATAGCATATAGGTAGGTGTATTATCGGCCCTGATCAAAACGAAGTCGTCCACTTGACTATTTGCGACGGTAACGGACCCCTGCACTAAGTCAGTCAATGTAGTTTTGCCCTTTAATGGTGTTTTTAGTCGGATGACTGGGTTGATACCGATAGGTGCCTCTTTGGGATCTTTGTTTCTCCATCGGCCATCGTACATAGCTGCTCGACCTTCTTTTCGAGCTAGAATGCGCATTTGCTCTAACTCTTCCCGAGAACAATAGCAGCGGTAGGCGTTACCGTTATCTAGGAGTTCTTCTGCAATTTTCCTATGGCGTTCAATTCGGTCAAATTGAAAAACGGCCGGTTCTGTGCTTGAGATACCTAGCCAGTTGAGGCCATCAAAAATCGCGGCAACTGCTTCTTTGGTAGACCGTACTCGGTCAGTATCTTCTATACGGAGAAGATATCTCCCTTTGTGATGTTGGGCAAAAAGCCAATTAAATAACGCAGTGCGAGCTCCTCCAATATGAAGAAATCCTGTGGGTGAGGGTGCGAACCGAGTGATTACATCCATGAATTAGAAATTTCTTTCTATGGTCAAACAGTTTTAAAAATTTATTGCTTTATTATTTTGTCACATGCAGCAGTAACCAGTGATTTATTATCATGGTTATGAGATTTGTTAAGGCTAAGAACAAAATTTTCGGAGTTTAATATTTACGTAATAACCCTACTAACTTACCCTGTACTTTAACTTGATTGGGGCCAAAAATCCGAGTTTCGTATTTGGGATTTGCCGGTTCAAGTGCTATCGCGTGACCTCTTTTGCGAATCCTTTTAAGAGTAACTTCAAATTCATCTACCAAAGCTACTACTATAGATCCACTATCAGCAGTGTCGCATTGTTTGATTATCACCGTGTCCCCATCTAATATCCCTGCAGATTCCATTGAATCACCAGCTACCTCTACTGCATAATGATCCCCTTTTCCGATCATAGTTTGCGGCACTTGTATTTCGCTAGAATGACATCTGAGTGCCTCTATTGGCGTGCCAGCTGCTATCCTTCCATATAGAGGTAAAGCGATATTTTCTGAGGCAATAATTCCCTTTTCAGAGGTGACACGAGGAAAATTTCCTGGAATCACGTTGGGCGAAAACCCTCGTTTTCCAAATCTTTCGTCACTCATCTTTTCCTTGGTGGCGTATTCTTTTCTTTTATTTGGAACCTTTATAATTTCTAATGCTCTGGCCCTATGAGGTAAACGTCGAATATACCCGCGCTCTTCCAGGGCAGAAATTAAACGATGGATCCCTGATTTAGACTGTAAATTAAGCGCATCCTTCATTTCATCAAAGGACGGTGAAATACCAGTAGAACTTAATCTGCCGTCAATAAATAAAAGTAACTCGTATTGTTTTTTAGTAAGCATGGCTAAAAGCTAAACATTAAGAACAAAATAGAAACATTAAATAATGTTCTACTTTAGTTCTTATAAATCGTCAACGTTTTTACATCTTTTAGTTATTGGTTTTACGATGTAAGCGGCGTGTTAAATTTGTGGGTTAGTATTTATGCGTCCGGATTCAGTGAATACCGAAAAATCAAATTGTATATGGCCGTAATATGGGATGTGTTATCTGCTTTGAAACTTGACCATGAGTAACATATTGAAGATTTTTAAAGATAATCTAATAATTTTCATTCATTAATATTAAGTTTGTAAAAAGAACTTGCTGTACCGCTAAATAGCGCTGTCTTTTCTTGTTCCGATGCCCCGCTGGCAATACGTTTAAATGCGTTCCAGTAAACAGCATAGGTCGATGTTACCTTGTCTACGGGAAAATTACTCTCAAACATGCAACGTTCTGCCCCAAATGATTCAATTGCTGTGTCAAAATAGGGTCGCCAAGTTGCCGCAAGCTCTTCAGATCCAGGAGGCCGGGCTCGGTCTTGGAATTTATAGCCATTGATAATCATGCCTAACCCCCCCAGTTTGGCGAATACATTCGGTCGTTTAGCCAATTCTTTTATCTTATTTTTCCATTTGGGAAAAATTTCATCTCGTTTTCCCAAGTATGGGCCAATTCCCATGGGGCCGCCAAAATGGTTGAGTACCATTCGTTGCTGAGGGAACGCATCAGCAAGGGCAGACACGTCAGAAATTTGAGTGTGATATAACCAAGCCTCAAATGAAAGATCAAAGGACTCAAGTTTAGAAAAACCCTCTTTAAATTTCGGATCGAGGTATATACTGGGGCTTGGATTAGTATGGCTATTGTTAATTTCTGGACTTGGATCAAATCCTGCCCCATAGCGGGTGCCTCTGAAACGCCCATTTCCTGCTGCTATTTGAGCAGCCAAGACGGTTTCGACGGCTGCACCTAATGTGAGATCAGCAAAACCAACAATTCCTGCGCATATTTTTGCATTACCATATCGGCCACTTGCGCTCATTGCAGCGATTCCATTCACAAATTCAGTTTCTCCTATCGGTTTTAAGTGTTCTGGCCCGAGGGCTCGATACATTGAGGCACATTCTAAAAAAACGGTGGCAACAATATTGTGTCCACTATTGATGTCTTCGAGAAGTTCATCAAGAAGATAACGTCTATTTCTCATGTCCCAAAGATGATGATGAGGATCTACGATGGGTAAATCGGGTTCCAGTATGTCTTCGTGAATTTGTGCTAACCACTTTGAATTTGGGGACGGAATGCGGTTTTCCAATAATGAAGCTCCATCGTTACTCATCAAATTCTCCCAATTTCATTTAGATCAATCATTGCAATAGTCTTCGATATTAAAGGATACCAATTTTAACTTAATTTTTCTAAAATTTTATCTCATGAGTGATGGACATTCGAGCAATTGAGTTTGGTAACTAACAACAGTTTTATCTATTTAAATTCGTGAAGAGTTAAGTGAAAACTCAATAATTCTTACCCAATCACCCGGCTTTTTTTTTGGATCAAATGGCGGACGCACTACAAGGCAGTCGGCTTTTGCTAGGCAAGATAGCATTGAGCTATCCTGA
>CAZADS010000041.1:0-45510 GCA_964483985.1 uncultured Thalassobaculaceae bacterium | reverse complement strand
CGGTTTGGTCACCAAGCATTTCAAGCTCAACCAATGGATTTTGGTACGACTCTGACGGTTCTGGATTTCGTCTCGCCGCCGCCAATTTTTCAGCTGAAACATCCGCCCTCTCAATTAAAAAGGCCAATTCATCTCGTAATGCTTGTCCTCGTTCAGCGGCGTTGTTTATTTTTTGGGCACTATTTTCCGCCGCCTTGCGCAAACCTCCTAGGCTTTTATTCGCTCTCTCAGTAGCGTCGTTAAATCTATTTATGAAATTTTCTAAATCCCCACGATCCGCTCGCAACAACGACAATCTCCTATGCAACAAAAAGGCAGAAAAGATTGCCACAACCAGAAGAACTAAAATTACAATATCAACTGCTAGAGACCAGGGCATTCATACACCCCCAAAATCGTCGGTCACATTTTCCGAAGTTTTCTATTAATCTTAATTGCCATATTACCACTTTTTTGTCCCATTGAACCGACAAAAAGCGGAATTTCCCCACACCGAAGATCTACAGTAGAATTTGGCATGGCATTCAACATAAGGCGCGAACCAGGTTTCCACTTAATTACATCGTTCAATGAAACAACCACCTGATCAAGTACAGCATCTAAATCTACGTCGGTATTCCAAAGTTCGTTTGCCAAATGGGTTTCCCAAATCGAATCTCGCCCAAATTTCTCACCCATAAACTGTTGCAACAATAGCTCACGTACCGGCTCTAAAGTTGCATACGGCAACATCAATTCTAAACGACCGCCTCGATCTTCCATATCCACTCTAAGCCGCGCCAGGACGGCCGCATTAGCCGGCCGCGCTATCGTTGCAAATCTCGGATTAGTCTCAAGTCTGTCAAAACGAAACGTTACTGGACTAATTGGATCAAATGCTGCGGACAAATCACTAAGGACAACAGTTACGAGGCGCTCTACTAGATTGCGTTCAATAGTAGTATAGGGACGTCCCTCTATACGCATCGCTGCAGTACCGCGTCGCCCACCTAATAAGACATCCACTATCGAGTAAATTAACGCAGAATCTACTACGAGAAGACCATAATTATCCCATTCTTCAGCATTAAACACGCTAAGCATAGCTGGCATTGGGATTGAATTGAGATAATCCCCAAAACGAATGGAGGTAATACTGTCCAAAGTAACCTCTGCATTGTCAGATGTAAGGTTGCGAAGTGTGGTAGACATCATTCTTAATAATCGATCGAACACCACCTCCAACATTGGTAGGCGCTCATACGATACGAGTGCCGAATCAACAATGGCTTGAATCCCCGATCCTGCAGAACTTAATTCATTCTCTTCATCCACACCTAAAAGAGTATCAATTTCATCTTGATTTAGGACTGGCTCGTTTACTCCAGATCCGTTTCCCTGTCGTACTTCAACATCTTCTGGGTTAAAATTTTACCCATCACCATCACCTAACGATTCCCATTCAGCCGCCAAAGCTGCTTCATCTGTTGCCATCAAATTTTATCCTCATTGCACGAGCATTTCTTTGAACAACACATCTCTTACCCGCGCAGGCCGAACGGCTATGTTAACGCGACGAAGAAGTTCTTCATGGAGACGGTACATCCCAGCCGAACCCTGAAGGTCTTCAATACGCAGTTCACGCAAATAGACCTGAAAGTTATCAACAATTCTCGGTAATAATTGGTTAATCCGATCAATATCTCCAGCATCAGCTATTTCAAGCGAAATCTTAATTTTTAAGAAAGACGCTTTTCGTCCGCTCGTTTGAAGATTCACGATAAGGTCTGGAATCTCAAAAAAGGTAGTTTGTTGCGTAGGCTCAGGTGGTTCCTCTTCCTGCAACGCTCCAGTTTCTTCCACTGGAGGTGGCGAGTCAAAAAGACCTAGCATGACAGACACACCTACACCTGCCCCTATCAATAAAAGTAAAGGAAGAACCACAAAAAGAATTAACCTTCTGCGATTGGAGGGAGGGCCCTCTTCTTCCAAACCATCTTCTAAGTCTTCGCCTTCTTCGGCCATAACATCCTTCCGGATTAAACTCTTAAATATTTTTCACGCCAGTAACCTAGCTTCCTACCCACATTACCCTGCAAGCACTGTGCCGCGTTGACAATTCTACAGGAAATTCGCTTTTTCGGAAAGAGTCCCCCGAGATGAGGTATATTCTCTGTCATAAACCGCATTATATAGCATAATTTTTTTTAAGTGTTGAATTGAAAGGCGGACAAAAATAACCGGCAAGATCTGCCGTTTCATCATTTTTCCAATTGAAATTATGAAATAAAGTTGCTCTTTCTATCTCTAAGCTATTGAAATTATGAGGTTTTAAGAATGGCACGTGATGTGCGTCTCCGGTTTTGTAGTAAACAAAAATTTATTCAAAATGATTCAAGGTCCAAGAAAATGGAAAATTCTATATATATAGGCCTCTCGCGACAAACGGCACTCCGCCGTGAACTTTCATTAGTTGCCAATAATATTGCCAATATTAACACAACAGGTTTTAAGCGAGAGCTGGGTATTTACGCAGTATCACAGACAGATACAAAGTTTTCAAACAAACTTGATTTCGTAATCGACCGCGGTACGGCTGTGAGTTTTGAGCCTGGAGGATTGATAGTTACCGAAAACGACTTTGATGTAGCGGTAAATGGGCCTGGGTTTTTTGCCGTCGACGATGGCGATGGTATAAAATTCAGCCGGAACGGTGCGTTATCTCTGAGCCCGGATAATCAACTCATAACGCGTGCTGGGGACGCCGTGGTAGATGAAGATGGGCTACCCATTTTAATCCCACAGGACGGACGTAAACTTCAAATTGGATTCGATGGCACAATTTCCTTAGATAGTGAAGTGATAGCCAAAATGAGATTGGTCGAATTCGAGGATCATCATTTGCTGCAGAAAAAAGGGAATAGCCTATTTGAAACAGAAGAAAAACCAAAACCGGCAGAAAATTCCCGCCTGCTACAAGGTAATTTAGAAGCGGGCAATGTAACACCCGTGAAAGAATTGATGAGACTACTGAATATCCATCGGTCCTACGAAGCTGTTAATTCATTTTTGGAACGGGAAGCAGAACGGCAACAGACAGTAATCCGCCGTATTGGCCGAGGCGCATCGTCGGCTGTGTAGACACTAGAAAGGAAAAATAATGCAAGCCCTAAACATAGCTGCTACCGGAATGCTGGGTCAGCAAACTAATGTAGAAGTGATATCAAATAATATTTCTAACATGACAACAACAGGATTCAAACGCCATCGCGTGGAATTTCAGGACTTGCTATATCAGGATTTGCGTCGAGTGGGGAGCAACTCATCGGATGCTGGAACATTGGTACCATCTGGGATTCAACTTGGAGTAGGGGTAAAAGTCGCTTCCACTTATCGAATCAGCGAACAGGGGTCTTTAGTACTTACCGATAATCCACTTGATTTGGCTATAAATGGCGAAGGCTTTTTCCAAGTTCAGCTTCCCAATGGAGAAGCCGCATATACTAGGGATGGGTCCTTTCAACTCGACAACGCCGGCCAGATAGTTACAGCAGATGGTTTCATAGTCTTACCTGGAATAACCATTAATCAGGCAGCTGTTGGAATAACGGTAAATGAATCTGGTCAGGTTTTAGTTAAACTTGATGGACAAACAGCAGAGCAGGTGGCTGGACAAATTCAAATTGCTACGTTCCAAAATAAAGCCGGTCTAGAGCATATAGGACGAAATCTCTTACAAGTTACCGAGGCTTCCGGAGCCGCTAACACTGGGAATGCAGCCTCGCCTGGCTTTGGTTCTTTATTTCAAGGGTATCTTGAATCTTCAAATGTTGACCCTGTTCACGAAATCACTGATCTCATAACCGCCCAAAGAGGATACGAGCTAAATTCCAAAGTTATAGAAACAGCCGACCAAATGATGGCCGCAGTTAATAACATCCGATGATTTTATTAGTGATGTAACCAATTTAACCTAAGGATTAAATCATGGTCACGAGCCTTGGATTTAAAGATTTACAGCATTTTATAATAGCAATTATTCTCTGTTCTACGCTAGCCATATCTCTGGCGAATAATGTCCATGCTTTAAATCATGTAGCCCTCAAGCATTCTGCATCAGTTAGCGATCAAAATGTGATGTTAAGTGATATATTTAGTGGCATTAGCCAAAATTCTGACCATATCGCCCTTTCATCACCTAAACCTGGCCAAAGTGTAACTTTGGGATCCCGTGAGTTAAGGTTTATAGCTAATAAGGCAAAATTAGATTGGAAGCCAACACATGGACGTCAGTTCATAAAAATCTATCGAAAGGGTCGGAGAGTACCAACAAGGGTAATCAAAGAATCTATCGAGAAAGCACTTATTAAAGAACATTCAGAGAGTGAAATCGAAGTAAACATCGTTAAATCACAAATTGACCTATTCGTATCAGAGAATGAGGATACATCAATTCAAATTCACGACTTGATTTACGATAACAGGTCCCAGCGTTTTAGCGCCCTTGTTTCAGCTCCCCAACATTCGTCTTCGACATCACCCATTAGTGTTAAAGGTCAAATTTACGCCTTGGTTTCGATGCCTGTGTTAAACCGGCATATTCGACCTGGTGAAATTATTAAATTTAAAGATTTAACGTGGCGTAAATTCAGAGCCAATCAAAGTACCTACAATACGATAGGTTCATTTGACGACTTGATTGAGAAAATAGCTCAACGACCATTAGTCGCTGGCCGACTAATACGGTTTAGCGATGTTCGACCTTTACAGTTAGTTAAGCGGGGGGACTTTGTGACTGTGCATCTTCGTAATTCCTTGATGTCATTAACAACCCGAGGGATTTCAATAGAATCTGGTGCAAGGAACGAAATAATCCGTATCCGAAATCCTAGGAGTAAAAAAGTAATAGAGGCAAAAGTTATTGGACCAAATATCGCCTCCGTAAATCTGTCACGCGTGGCTAGTAAAAATTAATTCTTGGAAATTTGAGGCAGAAGTTTTGAGAAGGATTGTCGCAATGTTCAAATTGTACAGAAGGATGAGTGCACGATTGCTTTTAATGGTATTTGTTAGCCTTTCGTTAAATGCCTGCAACACGCTGAATAAACTGTCCAGCCTTGGGCACGCACCTCAGCTCACAAAAATTGACAATCCAAATAAAAGTACTAGTTATAAGCCAATTTCACTGCCGATGCCGGCCCCAAAGCGGATAACCCGCCAAGCTAATTCATTATGGCAGGAAGGGTCTCGAGCATTTTTCAAAGATCAAAGAGCCAGCGAGGTCGGAGATATTATCACCGTCGTTGTAGATATCGAAGACGATGCCCAGTTAGATAATCGCACTCGCCATGATAGATCAAAATCGGACGACTTGGACGTTAATGGTTTGTTCGGGGCCCAAAATCTCCTAGGGAATGCATTACCGGAACCAACAGACGGAAACCTTACAGGCGAAAACCTTTTAAATTTGAATACGGCTATGGCTAACGACGGAAGAGGTCGCATAGATCGGGAAGAAACCGTAAATCTTAGGATAGCGGCTGTGGTCACTCAACGTTTACCAAATGGCAATCTTGTATTGTTCGGAAGACAGGAAATACGAGTAAATTTTGAGATAAGAGAAGTCGTTGTTGGCGGCATCATCCGTCCCCAAGATATAGCGTCGGCTAATACAGTAAGTTATGATCAAATGGCCGAGGCACGAATTGCCTACGGGGGTCGCGGTCATCTGCACGATCTTCAACAGATGCGTTATGGATCACAGATATTGGAAATATTGATGCCATTTTAGAATTTGATTTAGATTTATAATCACACAAAGGTCTTCTTTTAGATGGCCTTTGTGTCTGCCTTTAAGCTGTCCAATTCTAATCATCCCGGTGCGTTCGCTCTAATCTTTCATGACGTTCCTGTGCCTCGAGACTGAGAAGAGCAATCGGTCTAGCCATTAAGCGTTTTATTCCTATCGGCTCGTCAGTCTCCTCACAATAACCATAACTGCCGTCTTCGATCCTACCCAAAGCCGCGTTAATTTTGCTTATCAATTTACGTTCTCGATCTCTGGTTCTGAGCTCTATTTGATGCTCTATCTCAAGTGAGGCTCGATCAGCCAGATCAGGCTGCTGGAGATTACCTTCCGTAAGGTTGTTCAAAGTTTCTCCAGCTTCGCGCACTAGCTCATTTTTCCAGTTAAGCAACATCTGGCGAAAAAATTCCAATTGCTGAGGATTCATAAAATCCTCGTCTTCCGACGGTTCGTAATCCGGCGAAAGAGTCACTCCCATCCTCAATCTCCCATCTACAAGTGTTTTTCAATAACATTTTTTACTTAGAAAGCGACGGGAGTATATGTAGCCGATATCTGAGCCGCAACACCAAGATTCAATGATTTATAGATTATTTAAAAAAAAGGCGAGCTTCGCTTAAAATAAATCACTCTGCATCGCGATCGTATTTAGCCAATTCAACCATAGCACGCAATTCAATATCGTCCAAAACTTCAGCTAATAGGGGGTCTATATAGCTTTCCCTATCTTTTCGAACTGCCTGGGCCAACTCACTTAATTGGGATCGAGGGATCCCCCCTACCAAGAGTCCAGTACGAATCTCTTCTAAACGCTCTAATATAAGTTCAGCTCGATTTTGAGCATTTCGGTTTTGACCCGTCTTTGAGTCCGAAAATTCCTGGATCGATAGCAGCGCATCCACTGCTGGAGCTGCATTTGTACCCGAAGCGGATTCCAACGGAGCCTCAGCTTTTAACAATTCAGCGAAATTTTCAGAGACTTTTTTATCAGAACTATCCGAACGCCGCACATTAGCCGTTCCACTACGTCTGGTTGGGTCAACTTTCATTTCGGATCTTTTTTCAAAATCATTTCACTTCATAATTATAACACGAAGCAAAGGATGAATTAATTTTTTATAAAATAATAAACAGAATATTGCGAACCTCGTCCAAAATTAACGCAGGAGCCGGTGAACCATTTCAACTTCCCAAGTGATAACTGATACCTGGATTTAAAGAAATAACACTTTGGCATGATTTTCGCATTGTAAATCCAAATAGAGGTCGAGCAACGAAAGCACTGGTACAGCCGAATGTTTCAGATTTTTCCAACAATTCACAAAACTATATGGAAACAAATAGTTTTTTTCGTTTTAGTACAATTATTTATCCTCAACATTAGCACCACATCGTTTGCTCAAACTCGCATAAAAGATATAGTAGATTTTGAGGGCGTGCGAGAAAATATGCTCATAGGATATGGCTTGGTTGTGGGATTAAATGGCACTGGCGATACACTTACCACCTCTATTTTTACTAGAGAGAGCCTTGTAGGTATGCTCGAGCGCCTAGGAGTAAACGCCCGCGACGATGCACTCAGAACAGATAACGTAGCGGCCGTGATGGTAACCGCCACGCTCCCCCCATTTTCTCAGCAAGGAACGCGAATCGACCTTTCCATAAGCGCGATTGGAGATTCGGAAAGCCTGTTAGGCGGTACTCTATTAGTCACGCCTTTAGTGGGTGCAGATGGAGAAGTGTATGCGGTAGGCCAGGGACCAGTTGCTATTGGTGGTTTTTCAGCTGAAGGGGAAGGCGCTACAGTCAGCCGAGGAGTTCCAACCAATGGACGTATAGCAAGCGGCGCCATTATTGAACGGGAAATCGAATTCAATTTACAACGTATGGCTACCGTGAAACTATCTTTAAGAAATCCAGATTTTACCACTGCTCGTCGAATCTCGCAGGCAATCAACGCCTTCGCTGGCGCGCCAATCGCCCAACCTCGAGATCCCGCCACTGTGAATTTAATAGTACCCAATGCCTACCGCGGGAATACGGTAGCACTAATCACTGATATTGAGCAATTGCAGGTTACTCCTGACATGACTGCTAAAGTGGTAATTGACGAACAGACCGGAATAATTGTTATGGGAGAAAACGTCAGGATTAGCACTGTAGCAATAGCGCAAGGAAATCTCACTATCCGTATAACCGAAACTCCTCAGGTATCACAACCTAAGCCGTTTTCCGAAACAGGAGAAACAGTTACAGTACCCAGGACACAAATCGAAATTGATGAAGATGCAGACAAGCGCCTAACGGTCCTGCCTCAAAGCGTTACTCTCCAAGAACTGGTAAATGGCCTAAATGCTCTGGGTATAGGACCACGGGACATGATTTCCATCCTTCAAGCGGTAAAAGCAGCCGGCGCTTTACAGGCCGAAATAGAATTAATGTAGAGGAAAATATAAATGCGAATGGATCTACCTAGCGACCTAAATTTGATAGCCCCAGATGCAATTTTATCAAAAACCAAGGCCCAGAATCCTACTCAACATAGGACCGCAACGGAAAGAGAAAAGATTAGGCACGTTGCCGAGAAATTCGAGGGTATGTTTCTCGGTCAGATGTTAGGCCACATGTTTAAGGGGTTAAAAACCGATGGGTTGATGGGCGGTGGAAATGGAGAAGCCATCTTTCGAGACATGCTCACACAGGAATATGGAAATTTGGTCGCAAAGTCAGGTGGTATTGGCCTAGCGGATTCTATAGAACGTCAATTATTAGCGTTAAATGAGGCGAAATAACATGGACGCAAGAGAAGATATAAAATCCTTTGCCGAAAGCATTAACAATCTCATGCAGGTTTTGTCACAGGAAAATAGCCTAATTGCAGCCAGGGCTTTTAATGATCTAGGCTCTTTGCAAACCAGGAAGGCACAATTTACTAAAGCGTATACCAAAGCACAAAATAAAGTTCAAAACGAACCAGAGATCCTCAATTCGTTAACATCGGAAGAAAGAGCCGACCTCAAAACATTATATAAAAATTTCAGAGAAGTTTTATCCGACAACATGATCGCATTGCGCGGCGCATATGATGCCACAGATAGAGTCATCAATTTAATTATTGACGCCGTCAAAGAACAACGCGGTGTTAAATCTTCGCCTGCCGCTTTCGGTCAACGACCACGAGGCTACGATGCTTATTTTAAAGCGGAAACTGCCACAATTGCTCTCTCAACAGAAACCTAATAATACCAATTAAAAAGCTCTATCAAAAAAATTCATAATGCTTGCTTGTCCTCAGTCGCCTTACCACATATTTCACTAAACGATTGCTGCGTTTACCCGAGCATCATCAGGTGCCATTGCCTGCAATTTTTCTTTCATTCGTTTAATGCCCTCAATATTACCTAAGCGGTTAAACATTTCCAATAAAGACAAATGTACATCTACACTACGTTCATCCATCGCGATGGCCTCGTTATACGCTTTATTTGCCCCTTCTATTTCACCCACGGCAGCAAGAAATACCGCGTAGCTTGCACGTGCCTGAGCATCGTCTGGAGCTTCATAAATAACTTGTGTAAACTCCTCACGCGCCTGGTCTATCTTACCGATTCTCCCAAGCAAATCAGCCAACCTCGCACGGCAGCCTGAGTGTTTTGGATCATGTTTCAATCCTGCCCGAAAACAATCCTCTGCTATGGAAAACTCTTCTAACTCTAGGAAAACAGACCCCAACTGCGCTACGGCCTCAACGTTTGTCGGATCGTGCTCAAGAGCTTCTCTGAAAGATACCAGGGCAAGCTCAACATCACCTAACTCCCAAGCGAGCGTACCACGCCAAGACAAATAAAGCGAATTAGCGGACTCCAAGATCACCGCTTCATGCATTTGTTCAAATGCCTCGCTCCTTCTCCCTGGAATCCCCCGCAAGAGTAGACCGAGATAAAAGTGCGGACTCGCATCCTCCGCAGAAACGTTGATAGCTTCCCGAAATTGGTATTCAGCCTCCTCTAATTCATTGCCGTTCATATGCAATAAGCCGAGATGCACTCGGCAACCCACATGATTTGGGTCAACTTCGAGGCCAGACTCATAAAAATCCCGAGCCGCGTCAGTCTCTCCACACTCCATACATAATAGTCCCGCTAAATCCAATGCTTTACTGTTACGGGGTTCTATCTCAAGGACTTTTAAATAACTGTCACGCGCCTTTTCAATCCGACCGGCCTCATGATGGGATATGGCTTCGGATAGAAGCTCATCGACAACAGTCGCCTTTTCTTCTTCCATTTGATACCTCGTCATCAACAAACGTTTAAAAGTGGCCCATAAATACAATATATTGCATTTATGGGCCAATTGTACCCATTATATTGTATGCTTGTCTATGAGGTTATCTAATTATACGTTCAACTAAAGTTTAAACATGTAATAATATTACTAGTCCAACACCGCCCAAACTCCGAGAACACTAATTCAAAATCAATGTGTTTAAAAATTTTATACTAGGATGTTAACACCCTGATTCGACGGCCCTAGCCCGTCAGCCACTCCTGCTGAAGACTGGCCGATTTCCGGCCCACCAGTATTCAACTTAACATTCTCACCGTTACCAATAAAAGCAGCGCTCGGAACATTATCCACACGCCCTACCGAAGGGCCTGTAACCGCTTCTTCAGCAATCGTAAGTTCTCCCCCTAGTGCACTACTTGCACTACTTTCTTCCGGAGCTATCTCTATCTCCGGCGGATTTTGTTCCACTCTCATACTCTCAACAACACTTTGTCGCGGAAATTGCCTTTCTACGTCACCTGATTGGGTATCCCGGACCTGAAATATCACCACAAAAGCACGATTATCAAACGCAAGGAGCGGACTCAAAAACCGCCCGTTACTTGACTGTCGTTGGGATTCACCCAGCTCCACGCCCTTGGCACTTATAGGGCGCACCTCTGTTTCTGAGTTACCAGAGAATGACCGCGAGCCGGCTGTAGCCAGCCCATTTACCTGAAGTTCCATCTCCCTCAACCCTCCATTCTGGAGAACAACCAGGCTATTTTTTCGCCTTTGACACTACATCGTATATGAAAAAGAGTGTTATGTCTAGTCCAAACGGAGCGCGGCTTAACTACGCACTTTATCTACGAGTTAAGAAGCATTAAATACTAATTTAAATAACAAAACAATTAAACTATTTCCGCCACTAATTTTTCTGGAAAAACCGTTAGTGGTTTTAAATAAAGTCAACCAAGGACAAACCGCGGGACACGCCGGACACTTTATAAGTTGTCTCTATTTGAGATCTCAAGATTTGAAAATTATTTACCGCTTCAAAAGGATCAATATCTTCAATATCAGCCAATTGTTCGTTAAGTAGGACAATTGTATCCCGGTGCTCATCCTCCAACAAATTAAGCCTTTGCTGTACTCCTCCTAATTCTGCAATTTTTTGTCCGATAGAATCAAAAGTTGTTTCAACCGTTGTACGAGCGGTATCTACTAATGAGCGATATTCCGCTTCCGAGCCGGCGGCTATATCCACCTCTGCGAAAATATTTAACACTTCAAACAAATCCGCAAATATTTCCTGATGTGCCATCTCGCCATAACTTGTATTAAGTCCCGTGCCAGAATGGATCGTAGTTTTATTAGTAGTGGGAAGAGCGTTTAATCGGTTCCAATTTGTATTCGTATTAAACCAGGTATTAGCGTTACCCAAGATCGTGTTGGCCGAATTCCCTCCCGCCACAGTCGAATTCACAGCTGCTTGAAAGTTTGTCTTCATAGTATCCGCGTTAATTACAGGTTCGGTGCCATTCGCTGGTCCCGAGAAAATATACCGTCCGGCAATTTCAGAATTCAATAGACTTGCTAACCTGTCAATTGCACTGCTAGCAAAAGCCCGCATAATAGGAAGATCGGATGAAAATTGCCCCTGCGTTTGTTCTATCAACTTTACGCGAATTTCAGTGGTCAAATCCTGCATCTGCAATAATGCAGCATCCATAACGGCCATACGGGTTTTTGTTAACTTTATGCTGTCTATGTAACTTTCCCTACTATCAATAGTATCCCTTAATCTAATCGAAACTCTGGCATCTTCTTTTCCTAAACCAGAATATACCTCGGCAATTTTCCCAGTACTAACCTGCTGTTGAATTCTGGAAAGTTCCTTTTGGAGAGACCGGACGTTGGTTTCCAGCATGGTATTGGATGTAACGGTCGAAATTCTCATAACTCTGGCCTTTTTAACGTTTTAGATAATACTCAGCAACTCGTCGACAGCACGTTGGACGGTGCTCAAGACTCTAGCAGAAGCGCCAAACGCTGCTTCCAACCGAATCAGTGCCGTCAGTTCCTCATCGGTATTGACAGAGCTTTCATTGTTTAGCCGCGCCTCTAACCCATCACGAAATTGAGTTTGAAATGTAAATTGGCTTTCAAATTCACCACTTTGACTTGAAACATCAGCGATAAACGTGGCAAAATGACCTTCCAAAGTATCATTATCCGTAGCAGCACGCGACAAGGCACATTGGGCCTCAAAGACAGCAATACAAGCCAGCGCAATTGACGGATCTCCTTGACCCGTTGAGGTGTATCCAGCCGCCGGCTGGGGATCAGCAAGTAATTTAGGATCATTATTAATGGCTGTGCGAAGTTGGATTTCACCAGCAAAGCCGGCCGTAAAAGCGCCAGGGGGAGCAGTCCCTGCACCATTAGTGAAAAGGTTTACAACCTCTGCTGTCCCGTTCACTTGAACGGTACTGAAATTATTTGCTATTTCAAATGCCAGATCATCCAATGTCGCTTGAATGTTAGGAAGTATTGTATCCCTTAACGATAACAATCCGGCTATTGAACCTTCTGCAGCCGTAATTTTTGCAGTTACATTTTCTGTTCCAATTCTAAGAGGCTGCCCATTCGTAGCCGCTGAGTAAGCCGACGTGGCTGCAAAAGTTACCGGCTCTCTGTGACCCACATCCAGTAGTAGATGGCCCCCAATTGTAAATATACTAAGAACTTCATTGCCTACTTCGAAATAATTGATCGATAATTTTTCGTTGACTTGGCGGACAAATTTATCGCGTTGATCTTTTAAATCAGAGACGGATTTCCCTTGAGCCGATCGCTCCGCAATATCCAAATTTAGGGTTTGAACATTTGTAACTGCCGAATTTATATCTGCTACTTGATCCTGAATTCTTGAATCGGCTTCTGCACGCAACCCTTGAAACTGGTCATTGAGATCGTTGAAACCTCTAGCCAAATTATTTGCGGCAGTTTTAACGGCAACTTGAGTGCTTAGGTCCTCAGGCGTTGTCGCTAAGTCCTGAAATGCCCCTTTAAGTTTTGAAACTAATGCTGATAATGATACCTGGTCCTCGGGACGCCCAAAGCGGAGTTCCACTCTTGACATAAATTCAACCAGAACGTCCAATTTTTTAATGACCGAGCTTTGTTCCCGTACTTCCTTTTGCAACCCAAATGTGACTTGGCGTTCTATCTCCTCTATTTTTACGCCCTTGCCCTCGCCCCCTAAAACCAAGTTTGATTGCCTGTAGATTTTCCGAGTATAACCCTCTGTGCTAACATTTGCGATGTTTCGAGCCACTACGTCTATACCGGCTTGGGCTCCAAGTATGCCGTTTGTCGCGGTAATGAGTGAAGACGTCAAGCTCATGTCTTGGCCTCTCTAAAAAGTTATCATAAACTAATGAACCTTTAGGTAGAGTTATATATGCAAATATCAGGCCAAGTTTCCTTTGCTTTTTGGGTTCAAACATTCAACCTAATTTCAATTGATTAAAAAGATTTATTACGCTCAAGTGAAATTTTTCTCATCGCAGGAATGGAAGGACGATACTATTAAAACGATTACCATAAAGGTGCAAAAACGATGCCCATCAAGCTATAATAAAGAGGTTCACACTTAGAGAGACCATAATCTCCAAAGGATATTCAGATGAACCGCAGTACCGATGGAATGTCCAAAGACGTCCTTAAAAAATTGCAGCAAGGTTTAAAGCATCACGAAGCCTCTGAGCTGACCCTAGCCATAAAATATTATGGAGAGGTTTTAGCTATATTACCGAATCAACCGATAGCACTTCAATACATGGGCGTCGCGATGCACCAAACTGGGCATCAACAAAACGCAATCCAATATCTGCATCGGGCAATTGCGGGCAATCCGGCCAACAGTGACGCGTTTAACCATTATGGTTGTGCGTTTATGTCAATGAAACGACTCGAAGAAGCAGAATATGCTTTTCGACACGCTTGTGAGATTAACCCCGGAAACGGAGAAGCTTTTTTTAATCTAGGATTAACCTTGATTAGTCTTAACCGAGCTCATGATTCTATTTCTGCGTTAAAACACGCTGTTATTTGCCAACCTCACCAAATGAGATGGCAAACTAAATTCGGGGAAGCACTTAACATAATTGGCGAATATAAATCCGCAGAAAATGTGCTGAATATCGTGATTTCTAACCACGAGGATTTATTAAATGCATTTTTTGTCCGTTCTTCGGTTTTCGAATCACAAGCAAAGGGCGAATTAGCCAAACACGACCTAAGGCGTTGTATTATTTTGGCTCCGAGTCGTTTAGAGCCGATCATCAACGCTGCTTTTATTGAATTAATGGATAATAGCGGAAATAATCTCATTCGGCTTTCACGCTGGGCGTTATTCATAGCACCCAAGAACGTATCGGTGCGGTATAACTATGCAAACGCGCTTCTAACCAATGGCAATTTATCCTCAGGCTGGGTAGAATATCGGTGGCGACACTTAAAACCCGAAGTCCATGTAGAAAGAAGTGGGCTTCCTAATGAGTGGGATGGCAAACCCATAAAAAGCGGCAAACTTCTGGTATTTCACGAACAGGGAATAGGCGACGAGTTGAGATTCGCTTCCTGTTTCAATGATTTAGCAACTTTGGCAACGGCGCCATGTATAGTGGAATGCGATCATCGGCTGCTGGCATTATACAAACGAAGTTTCCCCCAGCTTCAATTCGTTGCAAAATTGCCCAGGACATTTGGATCGCCATCTACCATGAACTATGGCGAGTTTACTAAAACTCATGGTATAAATTTCCATACTGCCCTTGGAGAACTTCCGCGCCATGTTCGACCATCTATAAAATCATTTGGAAACCATTCTAGTTATTTAACTCCTGATATTTCTGAGCGCGGAATATGGAGTGAAAAGCTAATGCGATTCTCATCATCTAAATTGAAAATTGGTTTCTGCTTTCAAAGCATTATGCCTGACCAAGCCTATGCGCACTATTATTTTGATATACTGAATCTTGGTCCTATATTTTCACTCCCTGATATGTGTCCGATAAATTTACAACACGGGGATTGCGAAGCTGATCTACAAAAAGCAGAGAAGCATTATGGGAAACAAATTTATAGGCCTACCGATATAAATTTACGAGACGATTTAGATAAGCTAGCCGCCTTAATTAGAGAATTAGACGTGGTAGTAGGTCCAATGACATCCATAGTTGCCTTGGCCGGCGCAGTTGGCACTAGGTCCTTCGGGATGGCATTAGGGCACGACTGGACATCATTGGGCACAAAGGGCCAACCATGGACACCGAAATTGAGAATTATAACCAAAACGTCTTCTCGACACTGGTGGGAAGTTAGTGCGGACGTGGCTCACTCGATTTCAACGGAATGCAATTAAGAATCTGTAGAAAACACCATGGTTTCCTTGAGAATAGTTCAAGACCTCAAGCCTTCCATGATTTGTTTATTAATATTTATTAATCCATCAAGATTTGCGTTGTTATCTATTACTAATTGGGTTTCCTTAGCAACCCAAATTGCCAAGCTTAAAAGTGCACCCTTTAGAGATTTTGGTAAACTATTATCAGGCGAACTAAGGTCACACATAAATGTGCTCCAAACCTTATCATTCCACAATACAGCTTTAATTTTATCCTGCAAAGAGCCTTCACCGTCTCGAACTCGGGTTAAAGCGCCTGTGACAGCTGCCAAGACCTGATATTCGGTATCTCTATGAGAACGAGTTACCGATTGAACTTTTGCGTAGGCTGCATAACCATGCATTAAAAGTTTTCCTTAGATCAGACGTTGCGCTCCGGAATTGATTTACATCAATTTTGAAGCAACCCAAGCAGAACCTGTGGCGCCTGATTAGCAATATTCAACACTTGGACTCCCAGCTGTTGCCTAACTTGCAGCGCGGTTAATGCTGCGGATTCTCTCGCCAAATCTGCATCAACGATATTACCTAAGCCTATTTCGGTTGCATCCTGCACGGTTGATAAGAATTCTGACTGAAAATTAAGGGCCCGGATTTCCGCACCAAGTGAACCAAGAGCCGTGTTAACCACCGATTCCAAATTGCTATATTGAGAGGTTAAAACACTTTGCGCGTTTGTCGCTGTACCTAGAATAGACGCGGCAAGACTGGTAATTCGAAGACCAACATTAGTCTGGGCGGTCAATCTTAAGGTTCCGCCATTCAAATTTGATAATGTATTTACATTACTAGCGCCCGTTAATAAATTTTTGTTATTAAAAACAGCGTTAGAAACGAATGCAGATGCCTGGGATAGTAGAGCATCATAATCATCTTTAACAATTTGGCGTTGTTGTGTAGTCAATCCTTCATTTGCCAGCTCCGTTAATTTTTGCCGGATATCTTGAAGTAAATCAGAAATCGCAGTTGCTCCGGCCAAAGCTACTTGCCCGATACCTTTTGCGTTGTTCAGACCTTGCGTAATAGCGCCGAGTGCTCGGATGTCACCCCGCACGCCTTGAGCTATAGCGAAATTTGACGCATCATCCACGGCCCCACTAATCTTAAGTCCTGTAGAAACTCTCCTTTGACTGTCCGCAAGTTTGCTGTTTGTTCTTTCAAGCGTCCGTAACGCCGTAAAAGCGTCCGGGTTTGTAAGGATACTATTGTTGACCATCGTTTATTTCCTTCTGACATTTTATCGAGGGTCCAACAACACGCACCTTTCCTTGATCCCATCTGCGTTGCTGGCGTTAACGAACGTTCATTCTTTAGGTCCGATAACCCCTCGGTTGAACCAACGGACCAACCGATCCTGCCGATTAATCAGCAAAGACTGGGCCAATTGAAATGAAATCGTTAACTCATTGATTTTACGTAATTAAAACAATCCAAATAAAAGAAGTATTTTCTTTGTTTGGCTTGTTTTAGACCTAACCGGCAGGAATTTCCCTTAGCTAATGGTTAAGAATTGCCGGGTGCTACAATAGGTAATTTACGATGTCTTAGAAAAAAACTTAAGGCTTGAGATGTTCTTTTAGCAGCCAAACTTGTGTTGACGGAATCAGTCCCATCCATAACAGGTAGAAGGTTAGAGAAAAGCGGATCCCGTTGATTAATACAGTCGAAATTTGATTTATCCATACCAATGGTCGGGATACCGACAGCACAAGCTAAATGGCAAACTGTTGTGCTTGGCGCAATAGCAAGATCCAAGCAACTCATCAACGCTGCAACACGGTCTAATTCATGTGTTTGATCTAGTTCCGGAAAATCATGCACCACCACTCCCAGTTGGCTCCTTACAGATTCAATTTCCTCCCGGTATTCGCCATACTGAAGGCTTACTAAAACACAATCATTATAAGGGAGCTGGGAAAAAAGCTCTAAAACATCAGGGTAATAAAAAGATCGTTTACGAGTAAGATCTAATCCACTTCGCCAACAAATACCAATCACCGGTAAATGCCTAAAAGACGACAATCGCTGACTCCAATAATTTGCCTCCTTGTCATCGACTTTTAAATATCCTCCTCTCGGGGCTTGTTTATCTAGATCGCGTCGGAAAATAGCCGGTAAATCGCCGTGAAACGCGTAGTATTTGTAATCGCCACGCTTTACCAGGTCACGGTAATCGTAAACTGCGTTACCTACTTCGTTCCCATACACCTGCCGAGACACTAACGTAATGGAAGGAAATGTACGTTTAAATATTGAATGCCATCTCGTCTCACATTCTAAAGTAACGTCTTCAATCGTCTCCAATAAATCGGGTAAACAGCTGAGAAACATTATCTCGTCACCGATTCCCTGTTCCGAGCAAAGAAGAAGATGATCCTCCGAAATTAGTTTCCCATCCCAGCGTTTAGGAGGCAGGCCCACACGCTGGGGTGCCTCTTCTAATCGATAACGAGAAGGCCAATGATGCCATGCTAGGTCATAATCACGGATTGCAAACGCAGACTGGGATAGAACAAATTCAAGCTCAGCCAAATAAGGAAATGCAATATGGCCTGACCGAGCAAATCTGACAGCGTCTGAGTATTTGCAGATTTGGTACAATCCCACCCCTAAGTTATTGTATGCCAGATCTTCAGTTGGATCTAAAATAATCGCGCGTCTGGCCTTATCAACTGATTCTTTAAACTGAAACACGAGGTTATATTCCGCAGCAAGATTGCTCCATAATTTGCTGTCTAAAGGCTTTAAGTAGATAGCACGAGAAGCCCAACTTAGGCAGTCGAATCCTTCTAGATTTTCGTTTATAGAACCGGACAGATGCGGATAAACCTCCCTTGTCCCAGGAGACAAAATTATTCCACGCTGGGCCGATATTAACGTTTTAATATTGTTTTCAAGCGCTCGATAAACGATCGCGAGATGCAAATATGTCTCCGTTACGAGCGGTGACATAGTTTGCGCGACTAACAGCTCCCGCAGCGCCTCGTCCATAGAACCCAACTTTTGAAGAAGAACGCCCAACCTTAATCTACAGTTTGCGTCATCTGGGGTTAGCCACGACGCTAGCCTCGCGGCTTCCAACGCAGCTTCGGGGTGTTGTTTATCTTCGAAGGTGATGGCTAGGTTTAAAAACGCTTCCGGGTTGTTGGGCCTAATTTTAACAGCGATCTGAAATGCCAATAAAGCCCTATCTAAATTACCAAGGGCACGAAACACGGATCCCAAATGGTTATAATAAGAAGCTATGCCTGGACTTAAAAGGATAGCTTGGCGGAGAAATGACTCTGCTTCTTGATTCAAGTTTTGTTGATGAAGAAGCGTACCGTATAAGTGCAAACTGTCTGAATGCCGAGGTAAGATACGCAGAACAGCTTCGTACAGCGGTTTCGCTTCCTCCAAATGTCCGGCTTCGTGTTTTGCAAGAGCGGCACCGAAAATATTTTCCAGTTCCGATAACTGGCGGCGTAGTTCCGGCGTTAGACCATCCGTCGTCTTATCCACGGATCCTTCTTCATTAGGCATTCTTTAAAGACTACTAAGCTAAATCTATAATAGATGTGTGACGGCGAGTTTCCGTATTATCAGATACTGAAGCCTCTTCGACATCCGGTTTCAATTTTGAGCCCGCTTGCAAACCTTTCATCAAATCACGATTCACAGCTATCAGACTATCTAAATCTCCATCCCCCGATAGACCTAGCATAGTCTCTTTTGTCACCCATATTCCTAAACTGACGATCGCCGCTCTAGTCTCCTTTGGAAGTTGATTACCTTCCGTTCCGCAGTCCTCAACAAATGCGTCCCAAACTTGTTTGTTCCAGTTAAGAGCATCCGAGAATAGCGCCATTTTTTTCGGATCAGAGCGAGCTTCGGTCTCAACTTCCTTTGCTTGCATCAGTGCTTTCGTTACCTGGGCAAGCAAACGAAATTCCGTATTCCGCGATGAGCCCGTATAATTCAGCGCGCGGGTGTAGGCGTCGACTCCTGACATGACGTATTGTCCTCCAGAGCCATTGGCCCAATCTTCAGCAATTCATCTTCATATTTCATCAACGCCTTACACGTTCTAAGAGCTCGATAATAGACTTTGCTATTAACGTCTTCAACTATATGAAGCAGGGTGCGTCTCACTTCCGCGATCGTGGTCGCTTCCATGAAATCTTCTATATAAGTCATAAATGTATCGCGGTAGCTTTGAGCGTTATCTTGATCCAGATACATCACGAGAATTGAGAAATAGATTCTGCGCGCGGGCGTGGTAGCCTCTTCCTCTTGCATTATATCTTTACCCAACAAAATTGTCGCTTCATTCTGAAGGATTAATGCCGCCCCTTTCCCGCCGGCCACCATAACAGCGCCGTTTACTATAAATTTTTCACCTGATTTCACATTAATTTTAAGCGGCATAGCTTATTATTCCATTAGATGGATGACTAATTGTCACGCAATAGCGGAATCATTGTCAAGAAAAGTAAACAACATTTTTTTTACGGTATGTTTGATTATTATAGAGAGGTAAGTATTAGGGGTATAAGCCGCCATGTCCGCCAGGATCTAGGGCGATGACAAAAAAGTTCTCGATACTTGGATACAAAACCACTTTTCTTATATTTTACAAAACAGATCCATTATTTATTTACTTTTATTTAGTGACTATTAAATAAAAGTATATCGACAAAAATCATCTTAACCCAAATCTCAAACGAAAAAACAGGATTCTGGTCACGCTCTAAGTGAAAAGTCCAGCACCACGATTCTCCCTCCCGGCGCGCAAATATCCGCCGAAAATTTCAGCGAATCGGGATATACTCGAAAAAGAGGAGGATAATTGAAGCTATCCCCCTCCATATCGTTTTACTATCTAAATAGCCCCAGAAGTGATTGCGGCCTTTGATTGGCAATGCCTACTCCTTGCACAGCCAATTGCTGTTGAACCTGAAGGGACGTGAGACGTGCAGACTCCCTCGCCAGGTCAGCGTCAACGTAAGAACTCAAGCTGGCATCCACACTAGATCTTAAGTTTTCTAACAAGCTCTGGTGAAGCGTAATAGCCCTAACTTCAGCGCCCAGCGAAGAAAGAGCCGTATTTACAACCGATTCCAAACCAGCGTATTGCGCTAAAATAACACTTTGGGCATTGGTCGCGGTTCCGGTAATGGCTGCAGCCAAGGACGTTATCTGTGTCCCCACAAGTTTAACAGCAGTTACCCTCAAAGCACCACCAGGGGTAGTCCCCGGCGTACCTCCGCCTGTAAGAGCATTATTATCTATTGTCGCAAGTGCCGTGGCGCTAGCGGTGCCAGTTAAAAGTCGGATGCCCCGAAAAACGGAAGTTGCAACAATGTCATTCGCTTGCGATGCCAGCCTAACAAATTCCGATCGAATAAGTGTACGTTGAGCGGTCGTTAGATTGGTGTTTACAAGCTCGGTTAACTTTGCACTAATTTCCGGCAAAAGATCAGATATTGCCTTGGCGCCAGCCAACCCAACATCACCGATTGCCTTTAACGTAGCCAGCCCTTGGCCGATAGAATCAACCTGCTTTAGTTCTCCTCTAATACCCTGAGCAATTGCAAAGCTAGAGGTATTATCAATGGCACTAGCCACTCTCAAGCCAGAACCAACTCTGCTCTGGGTTTGAGCCAGTTGTTTATTTACGTCACTGAGATTTCTGAGCGCGGCTAAAGCGCCGGCACCCGTAAATACAGAATTAGCTACCATTTCTGTTTCCTTCTTCTAAGGATAAAGGGCATTTTGCCCACGTATACTGGATTCTGTTCCAACACACACGGGTAAGCCTGCTGCAAATGGTAGATTCTGTCAAGTTTTTAAAATAAACATCAATTTTGGATAATCTTCCAGTTCGATCATCCACTTTATTTTTTCAACTTTTTTAATCCTTTATAAGATCAGTCTTGGTATTCTCGAAATGGAAGAATGAGAACTTCATTCTTCCGTTTCGAACTTCGAATTAGGTTATCTAAACAAACCAAGAAGGAATTGGGGTCGCTGATTTGCAATCGAAAGTGTTTGTACAGCTAATTCCTGTTGAACTCTCGCCGACGTCAAATTAGCTGACTCTCTAGCCAAATCAGCATCGACAATATTACCCAAACCAACATCTGCCGCGTCCCTGAGAGTTTCAAGAAACGTGGTCTGCAATTGCAACGCGCGAACTTCTTCCCCTAGCGACCCGAGAGCCGTATTAACAAATGACTCCAGATTCGAATATTGTGCTGTCAGCACGCTTTGGGCGTTTGTAGCAGTGCCGACTATTGCAGCGGCTAGGCTGGTTATACGCAAACCAACTTGTTGCTGTGCTGTTAACGATAATGTACCACCACTTAAATTTGACAACGTGTTAACGTTGGTCGCTCCAGTTAAAAGACGCTTGCCATTAAACACAGCATTGGAGACAAAGTTTGATGCCTGAGACAACAGCGCATCGAAATCGTTTTTAATGATGGTTCTCTGGGTGGTTGTGATGCTTTGGTTGGACAGTTCGGTAAGTTTAACCCGTATGTCAGACAAAAGATCAGAAATTGCCTCAGCACCGGCCAGTGCACCATTGCCAACAGCCTGTGTACTGTTTATCCCCTGAACGACTGCGTCTAATGCCTTCAATTCGCCCCTGATACCCTGAGCGACAGCAAAGGCTGAAGCATTATCTACGGCTCCCGTGACTTTCAATCCGGTTGATACCCGGGCCTCCGCCGTATCTAATCTTCGGTTGATAGTATTCAATGTACGAAGAGCGGTAAACGACGAGGGATTAGTTAGAACTGAATTAGGTATAGTCATTCTTCAAATCCTCTTTCTAAGGTTGAAGCCAGCTTCTGCCGGCACTTTATTTGCCTCGTTGACATTTTAGTGCCATCGTTACACATATATGTCAAGTATTTTACTTAAATTTGTATCTAATTTATCATTAATGTCTTTTTGAAACGTAGTTGCCATAAGTTTGACACTGGGTCCTTTTGTAATTTGATTCGAAACACCCAGACTCAGTGGATCAAACTTAGGGTACGGCAAAAACTGCGGACGATGCAGAATCTCGTTGCCAATAACCATTGCTTATCTCCTCTTTCTAAGGTTTCACTCCAAATCGTGCGGAACCTGGATCTCCTTACAGAAATCATTTTAAAATCATGATCTGATATCTATAGCGGAAGAATCCGTACCAGGCTGAGAGCCTTGCTTCCCATCCCTATCCGCTTTACGCCGGTCTCCGGCGTCTGATTGGGCTTCTTTTCTTTTTCTAATTTCTGGAATGGAGTTAATCACATCCCGCGAACTAAGAAAGTACCGCGTGGAAGGAGCATTAGTCACTTGGATATTCATACTTTGATCCTCATTCTAAGGTTACAGCTGACTTCTGCCGGCTGTTAGTAGCTAATTCGGAAACCTATATGTCACTAATAAATACAAATGTCAACAATTTTATGTAAATTTATTTTTTATTTTAGGTTAATTAATCTTATTTTGTATTTTTTGCTATTGCCAATTTAAAAGCAAAAAGTCGGCCAATCTGTTAGAATACCAAAAAAAATATTTTAAAACGGGTGTTAACGGTATGTTTTCTTTTGTTTAAAGGAAAACGTGTTAATCAAAAACTCTGTAAAATCAGGCCTGTTACTTTATGCGTCTAATGTTTTCGAACTAAACACGGTCGGCAAATTTTACCAGTTCAGTAAAAAATTTACCCTCTTATTAAAAGGGTGAACCTATTTTGGAAGTGTTTTAACTAAAAACGTCCTATTTTCTCGAAAAAATAAAAATAAAACTGGCATCCGATTTGCATGTAACTTTTCGAAACAAAAACGGGGCTAGCACATGATGCCGTCAATCGACCAAATCGAATTGGAAACGACCAAAATCAATTTTGATAGAATCACTGGAGCTTCCTCCGAACTTTTTGGAGCCCTTTTAATAAAGGAGATGTCGGCTCATTTCTCAGATTTAGCAGCCCCTCGACAAATTAATAACGAAGAACTAGGCATTAGGCCCACTTCCGAAGACACCAAAACAAACTTAAATTTAGATAGTCGCTTGTCTGATAATAGGCAGGATCTCCAAGATTACGATTCAAATAAATCATTAGACAATGAACCTCACCTTAATGATCAAGATCACGACACCCCGATCCCCGCCCGAGATAATGATAACAATTTAGCAAAGACCGCTAATGGGGAAAATAACCCAATTTTCCCAGCCCAAAACAATGGCAGTAGCCCGGCCGCACAACCTATTGCGGGAATGTCTAAATCTGAGAAAAATGAGCCGATCCAGCAAACAAGCAATCATCAGGCGATTCCATCCGACCAGTTAGGCGGACTGGGGAAATCGATGTCCGAAAATAACAACACCCCGGTTGGTTTAACGCTAATAAACAAAACTAACGCCGCTAACGCCAGCGTAATTGCCAAACCTTCGAATGGTTCAGAGGAATTTCGGATAATTAATGCAAATCCCGATAAGAACAGAACAGAAAACTCAGTCGATTTCCAAAGGCTAAAAAAGGGGCCGCTAGAACACGTTAGCCCATCTCAAAGCAAGCAAACGATTATAAAATCAAACTCACATTCACTAAACTTAGCCAAACAACCCGCCACTCCATCGGATCATGGCTTGGCTCCCAAAATTGAAAAAACTGTAGCAAATATAGTCGCTAAACCATCGAGTGCCTCTGGAAAAAACCTTGTCCAAGCTCAACAAAGTTTAGATATTGAATCCAATCAAAGCACACCAAAAACCGGAGTAAAACAACAGCCAATCTCTAACCAAAATATCAACCCCACTATAACGACCCCAATTAAAAATGGTTCCTTAGCCAGCACCGTGCCTCAAACCGCAACATTAACCGAAGCAGACCCTTCTACCAAAAGAACTGACGTTAACCTTCCCGCTTCAAATGCACTGCAACTCAATGGGAAACCCAATTCACAACCTTTTCAGAATTCACATTCTATTAATAGAGACCTAATCAACACGGTAGATAACGTAGATAAACCCGGAACTGAGAAAAATAACACAGCGGGCAACCTTAGCCCTTCTCTTCAGAAACAGAACCTGCAAACTCACCAAACATTAGTCTTGGGCCCTCAAGAGCGCCCCGTTGAGAAAGGCGAAATAACGAGCCTGAGTTTAGCTGCTCAAAATCTTGGCAAGCGAAGCGCTCTCCACGTAGGGCATATTAAAAACCAGAAGGCGATAAATTTTAGTAACCAACCGAGTTTTCAAAACATCAATCCAACAGTAACTAACAATAATGCGTCCTCTGCATTCCACTCTCCAGCTTCTCTGGTGAATCCGCCATCCAACCCGCCGGTAATTAACCAGAATAATCGCAAATTTTCGCTGGAGCTTTCCTCATCTCGAAATATTCCAGTAGCGAAGGCAGCCAAACTATCGTCGGGAGAGACTGTAACCTCGACGAGAATAGATTCCGTCCCTAATGGAGGAGGTGGAAGTCACCAAATAATCCCATCCGGCCCTAACAGCAGGGTCAGTGAACCCCCTCAAATAGCTCGCGTGCCCGTATCTCCGCCAGCCAATCAGGTTTCGGTTCAAATATCAAAGGCGATCAAAAACGGGGATAGTCAAATCCGGCTGCAACTAAAACCTGAAGACTTGGGAAAAGTAGAAGTAAAATTGGACATCACAGCCGATGGCAGGGCCAAAGCCCTAATACTGGTTGAAAAACCTGAAACGTTAGATTTGCTACAACGTGATTTAAGGACCCTCGACCGTGCCTTGCAGGATGCCGGCCTTAAAACAGACCAAAATTCGTTAACCTTTACCCTCAACGGCCGAGAAAACCAGAATGCAATGCATCAAGCAAATCAAGATACAGAGCAAACGCCCAATGAGGAATCACAGGAAAATGCTTCGTCAAACCGGGAAGGAAATGAATCAAACATTCCAGCTACAGCCATCGGCTTAACGCCCGACGGCACTGTTAATTTCTTAGCTTAAAGGATTAAGTTTATGGAAACCACACCGGTTACACCTCTTCCCCAAAAATCAGGCGCCGCCAATAAAGCCTTGGAAGGCCTTGGAAGTGATTTAAACACTTTTCTAGTAATGCTAACCACGCAATTGCAAAATCAGGACCCAACCAATCCGATGGATACCCATCAAATGACTGCCCAATTGGTCCAATTTGCGGCTGTGGAGCAACAGATCGCACAAAACAAAAATTTAGAGACGCTCGTAGGACTGCAAACGGGAAATGCTGAAGCCGCGGCCGTTTCCTTCATAGGCCATGAAGTACAGTTCGAAAGCGATAAAATCACTGTATCTCCAGCTGGGACAAATTGGGATTATGAATTCAATCAATCCGCCCAATCAGTCTCCTTACAAGTTTTGGACGCAACCGGAAAGCTCGTTTACACCGAGCAGGGCCAAACAGCTCCGGGCGTGCGACATAGATTTAACTGGGGCCTTGTTGATAGCAACGGGGCATCATTAACTCCCGGAGACTATACTTTGCAGGTAGTTGCTCTTAGCTCATCGGGGAATCAAATCAATAGCAAGGTCATCAGTACGGGTCAGGTAAATGGGGTTCAAACCGATGACGAAACACCCAAACTCTTAGTGGGCGACAATATAAAGGTCGCGCTTACAGAAGTAATGAAAGTCAAAAAGACTCCAAGCCAGTAGGGCCAGGAAATAACTAAATCACGCAAAACGCCCAAAATGGCGAGAACGCGCCAAAAATTAAAATGAACTTTTCGGAACACTGTTCCGATAGCGTTAATGGAGAAACAAAATGAGTATAAACTCTGGACTTTTTGCTGGAGTCGCGGCAGTCGCATCCCAAGCAACTAATTTTGCCGTTATTTCAGACAATATTGCCAACGCTAGCACCGTTGGGTTCAAAGACAGCGATGTCCAATTCAAATCTTTGGTCACTCAAAGCCTTAGCACTAGTGCTACGGCGGGTGGTGTTTCTGCGATAACAGTTCTAGACCCTGAAAAACAAGGGCTACTTCAATCCAGTTCGTCAGCCACGGACATAGCGATTGATGGGAACGGATTTTTCGTCGTTAATGGTTCAGCTACACCCACAGTGAATGATGAATATTTGCTAACTCGTGCTGGCAGCTTCAAAGAAGATGAAAACGACCGTCTTAGAAACGCCGGTGGATATTATCTGCAAGGGTATCTGACCAACTCCGACGGTTCATTGGTTAACCAGACAACCAAGGGACTGTTGTCTAGCCTTGAATCAGTGGACCTTTCCAAATTTAAGCAAGTGGCTAAACCGACTACCCAGGCCGAAATTTTTGTAAATCTGGATTCGAGAGAAGCACTTAACCAAAACACCAGTCGCAACTTCCTAACGGTTTACGATAGTTTAGGAAACAACTATCTAATGCGCCTAACCTGGACCCGAAATGCTGCCAACACCTACCGATTCAGTGCTGACTTGGTAGACCCTCTCAATGCAGCAACGACAGTGCCCGGAAACCCAGATGGCGCGGGTGTCGGCGCTTTTCAAACGATAGTGTTTAACGCAGACGGTACACCTAACACTATAGGCGGTGCTGCTGGGGCAACAGGAACTGCTATGACTTCCTCAATCGTCTTCTTAGGCGGCAACGCGGTCGCGAATGGTATTGAAGCCGCGGGCGGCAACTTTGACAACCGAGTCGTCGATAACATCACAATAAATGTTAATTTTGGCAACTTTGATCAACCAACTGGGGTTACACAATACGCTTCAGCCTTTTCCGAACAACTATTGTCCCAAGATGGGTCAGGACCAACGAGCCTAACATCGGTCAATTTTGACAACCAAGGGAAATTAACGGCCCTATTCGCTAATGGCTCGTCAAGAATTATTTACCAACTACCAGTCGGCACAGTACCAGCTGCGAATAAACTTGAGGGTGTGACAGGAAACGCATTCCGAGTAACTGCAAATTCTGGAGATACCCTTCTAAACCTGCCAACAGAGGGCGGAACCGGGCGAATATCTTCTAGCGCATTAGAGAGTTCAACTGTAGACATAGCCCAAGAATTTACAGATCTCATTATCACTCAACGGGCATACGGCGCTGCCACTAAAATTATTTCAACTGGCGACCAATTACTTGATGAAATTATCCGAGTGAAACGTTAGAAATATCTTAACTCCATTTCGCTAAAATATGGCTCTAGGAAAATACCTAGAGCCATTATTTTTATTATATTCTTTTTAGTATTATATTTCTAACCAGTGGTTTTTAGGAGCTCAATAACCCAGCCTCTCTATCCGATATCTAGAGCAATTTGTCGAAAAACTTTGGACCAGGGTTCATGACTTCTCTTGCTAATATATCGCATGCTAGGAAACCACGGACAATGCCCGTCTATCAAAAATTTTTCTGGGACTGGAGTTGGCCGAAACTCCAAAACTGGCACCCCTAAGGCTCCTGCGAGGCAAGAAACTGACGTAGAGGCGCTAATCACCAAATCTAGTGCTTTAGTCAACGAAGCTGCCCTATCTATATCATTTAAAAGGTCCACATCATCCCAATGGTGAAGGTGCACGCCTAAATTGGCGGTAATATCATCAAGCTCGGTTTTTGTGATGTCATATTGAAGATTAACAAAAGTCTTATTTTTAAGCTCAAATATCGGTTCAAGCTGTGCAAATTCAACGTAATGATCCGATCGGAATGCCCCAGACAAACCGCTTCTCCAGCACAAACCTATTTTTGCGTCCTGCCCAAGTCGTATCAATCGCTCTCTAAACTCCAACGTCAGCGACTTATCCGCAATCAAATAACCATCATGGCATGGAAAGTCATCGGCGTCATTTCTGAAAATTTTCCCGAGTGCGCCCAGCGGGCACATCAGATCGAATTCCCCTCCCTCGCATTTTTTTAACGCATCAGGTGCGGCTATGATTTCCGCACTAGGGAACGATCGCTTGAATAACGGGACCAATTTGGCTGAACACTCTATGAAAATCTTATTTGATTGAGGCAGAATTTCCGGGATCATACTTGCGAAACGAATTTCATCCCCGATTCCTTGCTCGCCCCAAAGTAATAGAGAACCGTTGTCCAATTCTGAACCATCCCAAATTGGTATATTAAAATAAGGGCTAAATTGTTGATACTCTTGATTGAGAAAACGCCTATCATAATAAGTCCAACCATCTTTCCAATAACCGTTTTTTAGCAACTGACCGGCGTAAAGAAATTGATGCCTCCCGGGCTCTGGGAAAAGTTCGAGCATCTTTTTATAATATGGCTCAGCTCGTTTAAATTGGCCTAAATTGGATAATGCTGTAGCATAATTTGACAGCACTTCAAGACTTAAGGCGCCAAGGTCGATTGCGTGTTTAAACGACGAAAGAGCTTCCCTCGATCTCCCCATCTTTGTGTATGCACTTCCAAGATTATTAAGCAGACTAATATTTTTGGGGACAAAACGAAGTCCTAATTTATACGCTTCCACCGCTTCTTCTATGCGTCCTCCCCCTTCTAAAAGTAGCCCCATAGTATTGTGCATAAATCCATCTTGTGGAGTTATCATCAGAGCCCGTCTAATCAATTCGGTCCCTATTTCCCATTGCTCCTTTTGCCGGGCGACAAGAGCCATACCATGTAAAGCTCCCGGATGATCTATATTTTCGTTCAATATTTGCTTAAAAATTTTTTCCGCAAATTCCCGATCGCCACTCTCCAATTCCTGAATGGCCCCCAGCGCTAAATCGTCAAGAGATGATTCAGAAAAGTTTGAATATGGAGCCCCCTCCTGCACGGTTTTTAACGTTTTAGGGGTTTCAGGGATTTTTATCTCCGTCATCCTCTATAATTTCCCGAGCGGGTTGAAGTATTGTTAGCGTTTTTCATGTATTACATCACTTATTGTCTTTTCAGTCCTATTTACCGCCCTCGTCTAAATCTTTCATAAGCCAGTCATATACGGGTTTTATTTGTTCTTCATTCATTAAAGCAGGAGCATGACCACAATTTGGGAACTCAATTAGTTCGGCCATCGGTCCACGTTTTGTCATTTCCCTTGCCGTGTCTGCATTCAGTACCGATGACCTTTCCCCACGCAATAAAAGAACGGGACACTCTATTTGGTCATAAGTCGCCCACAAATCTATATCTTTTATTTTTTCACCAAACACCGTAACAATTTCTGGATCGTAATGGAGACTATAATTTCCGTCCGATTCCCGGTTAATACTATGGATAGTTAATTCTGACCATTCGGCTTCTGTTAGATTTCCAAATTCCGAATGAACTTCCTTAAAATACGAACATGCCTCTTGCAGAGATATAAATTTCTGTTGAGATCCAACTTTCAAACTAATTTTCTCCAGTTCTGTCCCCGGAATGAAAGCCCCTATATCATTCAGCACCAATTTTTTTATAGGGGAATTTGGGCGGGAAGCCATCAACATGCCCAAAATGCCCCCCATCGAAGTACCGACCCAATCCATAGATGAAAAAGCTCGATAGTCCATTAATCCCTCTATATGCCGTAAATAAGTTTCGAAATTATAGCCCTTCTTAGCCGACAGCCACCCACTCTTTCCCCGGCCGACTACGTCGACTTCTATAATCTGAAAATCTCTGCTAATGGCTTTGGCCAGCGCATCGAAATCGCGTCCCTGTCGCGTCAAGCCATGCACACAAACCACTATACGATCCCGCCTCCGAAGTCCCCAATCGACAAACGCAAGCCAAACTGTCCCATCTGCATCTGTAAAAGGAAAACTTCCAGCCTGTGATCGCATAAGTAAACCTTACTGAAATTCAAACTATGGGACAAACAAAGTTGTTGTAGTGATTTAAATTTTTCCTTCAACGTATAGGTTATTATTATTCAACTTTCTTTTAAACGAAAGAATTTCAAGTGACTTGGATGCCACCAAAAGGTTTTTCGCTTAATCTTGATTTCAGTCGCCTGATTAAAATAGTCCATTTAAAAACCATATCGGGCTAAATTAATTTAGAAAACAAAGGTGTGCTCGCACTTTAAATGGTATGATAAACGCCCGCCCTTAGGGCTAAGATTTAAAATGTTATTCGATTACGCCAGAAAGAAAATAGTTTTAGAAATTAATCCAAGGGAAACAATAGCCGAAAATCAAACAAGTGATTCCACACGAAACGCTTTCCTCCGTCCAGATTCACTTCCGGCGCGACTCTGAAACTTAGGTCGCTAGCACCTAAGCATAAATTATTTTTGCAAACACTGGGTACATTATGTCCAACAATCTTGATCAAATACTCCAAAAAGCATTTTTAGCTCACCAGGACGGAAATCTAATTAAAGCGGAAAAGTTTTATCGCCGCGCCCTAAAAGTTTACCCAAACCACCCAGACGTTAAACACAATTTAGCAATCGTTATTGGGCAGATAAAGTTAAACGAACTTGTTAAGCATTATAATGCCCAAAACTGGGTGGAGGCACTCACTGCTGGAAAGTTGTTAATTCAACAATTTCCTAAATCCCCCGTTATAGCTAATATTCTCGGAGCAGCCAATCATCGGTTAGGTCATCTAGAGGAAGCCATTTACCATTTCCGCATGGCCGTCGACCTCCAACCTAACAATATTGAGGCTCACAATAATCTGGGAATAGCTCTTAATGAACTCTCCCGAAATGAAGAAGCCGTTGCCGTGTACACTGATGCATTAAAACTCGATCAGAATAATGAAATAATTCATAATCACTTGGGCAATGCTTTTAATGATCTAGGATACGTCGAGAAAGCAATTTCAAGCTGCACTCGAGCAATCGAACTTAAACCGGATTATTTTGAAGCACATTACAAATTGGGAAATATCCAAAGAGGAAATGGCAAGCTCAAAGACGCTGCAGGCAGCTATGAGACAGCTTTGGAAATCAACCCCACGTATGACCCTGCTAGATACCACCTCGGTAATGCTCTATCTGAACTTGGTGATTATAAAGAGGCTTCTCAACATTTTAATTTAACCAACTATGGGGACAGTAAAATAAATGATCTAGAATGTATATACATTACCAGTGGCCCGGAAAATTTTTCTCGCAAATTTGAAAAACTTAAGGCATTAGGAACATGTTCTCCCCTGCTTGGATCCCTCGTCAGTCACGCCGCTATAAGATACGGCATGCCGGATAATAATCCATTCTGCTCTCATCCTTTGGACTATGTTTACCACTCCAACCTCACTATTCAAAATGGACTTACCCCTAGTTTAATTGAGGAAATCAGAACTCATGCCCGGGAAGACAAGCGAAATGCAAAAACCCAAGGCCTTTTGACAAATGGATCACAAACATTTGGAAATTTATTTTTGACAGAGAAACCATTTATTTTAAAAATTCAGCAAATCATTGATGAGCAAATCCAAAAATATTTGGATAAATACAAAGATAAAAATCAAGGCTTTATAACCAATTGGCCAAAAAATTTTAAATTATATGGTTGGTTAGTAAGCATTAGAAAAGGCGGGCATTTAGCCGCGCATATGCATAAAGAGGGATGGTTAAGCGGGAGCCTTTATTTGAATATCCCAGCAAAAACTCGCCCCAACGACGGTAACATTGTATTTTCACTTCACTCGGATAAATATCCAAATGACAATAGGATTTACCCTACGAAAATGATTGATATTAATCTCGGAGATATATGTCTTTTTCCATCGTCGTTATTCCACTACACACTACCATTCGAATCACAAGAAGACAGAATATCACTCGCATTTGATATTATTCCCATTAAAAACCTGAAGTAGAAAACTGGTTTTAATCGCATCATTCGTTGTGTTTTGTAATTAAGTCCTAATAAACGCACAGAACTTTTCAATCTGAGTAATCCATGTTCGACACCCGAGAAAATTCCCTTTACATAAAATCCCTAGAAAAGGGATTGGCCGTTTTGCAGTTATTTGAATCTGCTTTAAGTCCACTAACGTTAACCGAAATATCAAATCAAACTGGGTTAGGCATTAGCGCGACACAAAGATATGTTTACACTCTTGAAAAACTAGGTTTTTTAGAAAGAATATCGGGAACAAGGCGTTACAGACCAGCCTTAAATAACGCTCGATTAGGGCATATTTATAAGCGCCTTGGCATTCTCCCTCAGATTAGTTTCACTATTTTAAAAAATCTTTCTGAAAAGTTCGGCGAAATTAGCTGGCTTTGCACTTTAAGCCAATTCGAAATTATAAAAATAATCTCTAGCGTTGAAACGATGTCCAACTCCGTTTATCCAACTCCCATGAGGTCGAATACCAGTATTTGCACTAGTGCAGCAGGGCGCGCAATATTATCAGGTTATCCCGCGATGGAGGTCGTAAGCCGAGTTTTCAGTTGTCCGTTCAAAACCTTAACATCGAAAACATTGATAGATCCTAGGAAAATTGTAGTCGAAATCGAATTAGCCCGAAAGAATGGATTTTCGCTAGTAGAGGGAGAAGAAGACCTGACGACGTTTTCAGTTGCCGCGCCAATCTTTAACAGCAAGTCACAGCCTATTGCTGCAATTGAGATACAAGCCCCACGAACGCGTTGGAAATGGAGGAAAGATAGACTAAAACTGGCTAGAAACGCGGCGTCTGCCGCCGAAACGGCATCAATAAGCCTCAAAAAAATAGGAGCACTCTAACGCAATACGGAATTAATATTTTCCAAGGAAACCAAATCTGGACGCAAGTCCTCCACACCTAAAGTGTTTAATGGAGCCGCCACCATCATCATTTTTTCCTTTAGCTCGCTGTCGTCAACATCAAGATAAAGAAGACCAGTTACAACCTCACCAAATTCCTGATGAGCCATAATTTGCTGCAGCGCGCCAGATTGACTAGACGGATCATAATTCTCATCCAACTTTCGTAAACGAACTTGACTATTATCATGTAACATAACGTCAACAACCGAGCCTTGCTCATAGTCGGCTGTAATAGCATCTCTATAGGGCACATAATCCGTCGCTGTCACAGAATGTTCATTATCCCGCACAAATTCAAAACTCTTCGTCGAGCCACTATGATTATTAAAAGTCACACACGGCGAAATCACATCGATAAAGGCAAATCCTTTGTGAGATAATGCTGCTTTGATAAGTGGAACAAGTTGGTCTTTATCACCCGAAAAACCTCTCGCTACGAAACTAGCACCAAGCTGAATAGCCATTGCAGCCAAATCAATAGCATCAAACGCATTTTTTTGACCTTTTCTACCTACCGATATTCTATCGTTCGTAGCAGAAAACTGTCCTTTCGTCAGACCATAGGTACCGTTATTTTCGACAATGTACAACATGTCAACCTGACGCCGAACAGCATGAGCAAACTGCCCAAATCCGATCGAAGCTGTGTCACCATCACCGGAAACACCAATATATTTTAATTCGCTGTTGGCCAAATTCGCCCCAGTCGCAACCGACGGCATTCGACCGTGGACCGAGTTGAACCCATGACTTTTCGATAAGAAATATGTCGGTGTTTTTGACGAACAGCCTATCCCAGACATTTTTGCTAGTTTATGGGCAGGTAAATTCAAATCATAACATGCTTCGACTATTGCCGCGCTGACCGAATCATGTCCGCACCCAGCACATAACGTTGACATGGCTCCTTCGTAATCACGGCGGGTCAAACCTAACTCATTACGTGGTAACTTTGGGTGATGGAATTTTGGTTTTGCCAGATAAGTCATATAAACATTCCAATTACTCAATGCGTTAAATTATTCAGCGGCGGCAAAATCTGAAGCGGTCCGTTTCAATTCAGTCTTAGAAAGGCTATCGTTTATCAAGTCGGCAATGCATTGCGCAGTAATTGGGAAACCGTCATAGTTCAAAATAGGCACTATATGAGCGGGGTCAATACTACATTCATTGATGAGCAACGATCTCATTTGGCCATCTCTATTTTGTTCAACCAAAAATACCCTATCGTGATCTCTGATAAATCGTTCAACTTCCTCAGAAAATGGGAAGGAACGTATTCTCATGGTATCCATGAAAATTTGGCGTTGAGCCAAAATTTCCATTGCCTCTGGCACAGCGATAGCAGTGGTACCGAAATGAATTAAACCTATCGTCGCATTTTGACCTTTCTGACCAAACTGCGGAGTAGGAACCAACGTTTTCGCCGTATCGAACTTTCGGGTCAGACGTTCCATAACTCGCACATTTACTGAACCGTCCTCTGTGTATCCGGCATATTCATTGTGGGATGTGCCTCGCGTAAAAAATGCTCCTTTTTCCGGATGAGTGCCAGGATAAGTTCTATATGGAATACCATCCCCATCTACATCAAGGTATCGACCAAATTGATCTATCTCATCAAGCTGTTCCGCTGTTAACACTTTTCCTCTATCAAAATCTCTATTAACATCAATTTTAAACGGTGCTGTGGTCCACTCATTCATCCCAAGATCCAAATCACTCATGACTATAATCGGGGTCTGCAATCGCTCAGCCAGATCAAATGCCTCTATTGCAAAATCAAAACATTCAGTCGGGTCTGACGGGAATAACAACACTTGCTTAGTGTCACCATGACTAGCATATGCGCAAGCTGTTATGTCCGATTGCTGCGTCCGAGTTGGCATTCCGGTGGACGGCCCCCCCCGCTGAATATTGAATAACACAACGGGAACCTCCGCAAAATATGCTAAACCAAGAAATTCACTCATAAGAGAGATACCTGGACCACTAGTGGCTGTAAATGCCCTAGCTCCATTCCAGTTAGCGCCAATAGCCATGCCTATGGCAGCCAATTCATCTTCTGCTTGGACGACTGCAAATTTTTTCCGACCGGTGTCCTTTTCAATCCTAAGTTGATGGCAGTATTTTTCAAAAGCTTCGGCAAGTGAGGTTGAGGGGGTAATTGGATACCATGCGGCTATAGTAGCTCCAGCAAAAACACATCCGAGACCTGCAGCGGTATTACCCTCCACTAATATTTTATCACTGACTTCCTCAGATTTCTCGACACGCATATCCAACGGACAATCGAAATGCTGCAAGGCGTAATTTCTACCCAGTTCAAGAGCGTCAATATTAGGCGCTATTAGTTTGTCTTTACCTTTAAATTGTTCACTAATCATTGCCCGAACAATTTCAAAATCCATATCTAGGAGCGCGGTCAAGGAACCAACATAGGCAACGTTTTTAAACAACTGTCGCTCTCTCGGAATACTAAACCGCTCGTTGCAGAGTTTTGTTAAAGGCACACCAATCGTAGCTATATCATCTCTTTCAATTTCACGAATAAAAGTACTATCGTAAAGGAGATACCCACCTGGCACGATTGACGATATATCCTCTCCCCAACTTTGAGGATTCATAGCCACCATCATATCGATCCCATCTCTTCGCCCCAAGTATCCCTTTTCATTCACTCGGCACTCGAACCAAGTAGGTAAGCCTTGGATATTAGACGGAAAAATATTCTTCGGCGCCACTGGAACGCCCATTCGAAAAACGGCTTTAGCAAATAATGCGTTAGCGCTTGCTGATCCAGACCCGTTTACATTTGCAAACTTAATTACAAAATCGTTCACCTTCATCGCAAAAGCCTTTGGTTACTCGCCTGTGCCTCATTCAACAAGAATTGTTGCATATCCCATGCAGCAGTTGGGCATCTTTCAGCGCACAAACCACAATGTAAACAAACATCCTCGTCCTTAATCATTACGCGGCTGGTCGGTAAACTTTCTGACACGTATAGATCTTGGCTCTTATCCAACGCTGGAACTCTTAGTGCCAATCGCACTTCCGACTCCGCCCCATTGGGGATAAAGTTTATACAATCAACTGGGCAAATATCAACGCAAGCGTCACATTCTATGCATTTGGATTCTTCAAAAACTGTCTGCACATCGCAGTTGAGGCATCTCATTGCTTCTTCAAAAGCAAGCTTTTCATCAAACCCAAGTTCTACCTCTAACTTTATATTACCTAAGGCTTTATTCTTTTCGGCATGGGGGACGAGATATCGTTCATCATTAGAGATAGCATTATGGTATGACCATTCATGCATCCCCATTTTTTGACTCACAAGGGTAACATCAGGGGCTGGCCGATCGTTTACATCATGGGATTGACACAACCGATCTATCGAAATCGCTGCTTGGTGTCCGTGAGCAACTGCCCAAATAATATTTTCTGGTCCGAACGCCGCATCTCCGCCAAAAAAGACTTTAGGGTTAGTTGATTGAAATGTCGTCTGGTTAACAACCGGCATATCCCATTTATCAAACTCTAATCCGATGTCTCTCTCTATCCATGGAAAATGATTTTCCTGCCCAATAGCACACAAAACGTCGTCGCAGGGCACAAACACTGGATCCTCACCCGCCGGCACTAATTTTCGACGGCCAGAGTCGTCGTATTCCGGGCGGACTTTTTCAAACCTCACACCAGCAAGTTTTCCATTCTCCAAAACAAATTCAAGTGGCACATGGTTATTAATGATTTCGATATCTTCATTCTGGGCGTCTTCAATTTCCCAAGGTGAAGCTTTCATCTCTTCGAAGGGGCTGCGTACAATAACTTTCACCACATCTCCTCCGAGGCGTTTTGAAGTACGACAACAATCCATAGCCGTATTGCCACCACCCAAAACAATCACTCGCTTACCTATTTTATCTGTATGACCAAACGCCACACTCATTAGCCAATCAATGCCAATATGAAAATTAGGAGCTACTTCTTTTCGCCCTGGTATATCTATGTCGCGCCCTTTCGGAGCTCCCGTCCCTACAAATACTGCATCGTAATCTTTATCTAATATTCTTTTTAAACTAGTGATATCCTGACCAAACTGCGTTTCAACCCCAAAATCGATTATTCTATCGACTTCCTCATTCAAAACCGATTCGGGTAAACGAAATGCGGGAATTTGGCTCCGCATCATTCCACCTCCCGAACTATCACGATCATAGATCACGACATCATACCCTAATGGAACCAAATCACGCGCAACGGTCAAGGAAGCCGGTCCCGCACCAATACACGCAATCTTTTTGCCTATCTTAGGCGAGATTTGAGGCATGAGATGATCTATTTCACCTCGATAATCAGCAGCTACCCTTTTGAGTCGGCAGATTGCAACAGGTTTTTCTTCGATTCTCCCACGCCGACAAGCAGGTTCACAGGGGCGATCACACGTTCGTCCAAGAATCCCTGGAAAGACATTGGACTCCCAGTTGACCATGTAAGCCTCGGTGTAGCGCCTTTGTGCTATTAAACGGATATACTCCGGAACCGGCGTGTGAGCAGGGCAGGCCCACTGACAATCGACGACTTTATGGAAATAATCGGGATCCTTGATATCCGTCGCCTTTAAATAAGGCGCTCTTGGGCGACTTTGCTCTTCTATTCTATTTTGGTCGAGGCTCATGATTTCCGAGAACTTCCAGCAAAAAAATGTCTAAAAAACTCGTCATAAAAAATCCCGCTGGCTATTTTCGATCCAGCATAAAATTCCTAACGTATTTTGAGTGAACTGCTGATCGGGATTCTCCGTTTGATAGTGCCCGCAGTCACCGCCAAAAACTACCGCAATTAGCCAGACTACGAAAGCTTAATGTTTAACTTTAATCTTTCAGGACAAATTATGACTTCCTACAGATCTAGTTGATCTTAACCGATACATAGCATGGACCGCGCTTGGTTCAAGCAGGTTTGTACATAAATTTTAATATATATTGAAAAAAATGATAAGGCATCCCCATAAAGGCAGATAATTAGGAAACGGATATGTAATATAAAAAGAGGAAAAGGCCAAACCTATGGTTTTTCTATATCGCATCATGCAACCACTTATAACAGAACGCGTTGAAAATTTGGGGGCGTAAATAATGACTCATCCTGCAGACAACCAGATCACAAAACCAGAAGGCCCTCTTTCTGGGATCATGGTCCTTGACCTCTCTCGAATTTTAGCAGGGCCCTATTGCACAATGATGCTCTCAGAACTGGGGGCTAGAGTAATTAAAATTGAACCTCCAGAACGCGGCGACGACGCTAGACATTATGGACCTTTTATTAATGGGAAATCTGCTTACTTCCAATCAGTAAATCGGGGAAAAGAAAGCCTCGCCCTGAATCTTAAAGAAAGCGGGGACAAAGAAATATTTTGGAAACTTTTGGAACACGCTGACGTAATCGTCGAAAATTTTCGCCCTGGCACCATGGAAAAACTTGGTCTGGGTTGGGAAACGCTTCATAGCAAATACCCCCGTTTAATCTATGCAGCTGCATCCGGGTTTGGGCATTCCGGGCCTGAGATGTACAGACCCGCGTACGATATGGTAGTCCAGGGTATGGGAGGCATTATGAGTGTAACTGGACACCCTGACACTCCGCCAACTCGAATCGGGATGTCAATTGGCGATATAGGTTCCGGGCTCTACGCCACTATCGGAATACAAGCGGCTTTATTCCACCGTCAATTAACGGGAGAGGCAACCAAAGTCGACATTGGGATGCTAGATTGCCAAATAGCCCTCCTAGAAAACGCCGTGATGCGATATAAAGTTAGCGGGGAGGCACCAGGACCTTTAGGGGCTAGACATCCTTCAATTACGCCTTTTGAAGCTTATCAAACCAACGGTGGTTATATAATAATTTCTGCTGGAAATGATGCCCTGTTTATTAAACTAGCCGAAGCACTTGGCAAAACAGAATGGTCGAAGGATCCGCGCTATGTCACTAACGACCTGCGCAACCGACATGTCGATGAATTGAAAATTGAGATGGAAGAGATTCTAATCAAAGGGACTACAGAGCATTGGCTTTCTATTTTTGACGACTACGGTGTTCCGTGTGGTCCTATAAACAATGTCGGACAATCCGCTGACCATCCGCAAACTTTAGCTAGAAACATGATTATTACTGTCAACGACCCGATAACTGGTCCAATGGAGTTGGCTGGGAACCCAATAAAAATTTCTGGTTTCGAAGATCCAACGACACGTGCACCTTCCCCCAACTTAGATCAAAACCGAGAGGTGATCTTATCAATGCTTAAAACCGGAAATGGTTAATTTTGCAATTCGGTTCGTTCAAAAATTCAATTCATTTTGAAACCAACTCACTATAAGACCCTTTATGGTAAAGAAGTGGCGCGCTGTCAGAAAGAATCTTAGCATTTATAACATGACCGATAATTATAATATGGTCGCCAGCATCGTGCTTTGCTTGGCATCGACAATCCACCACAGAAACAGCCCCGTCTATAATTGGGGCCCCAGTTTCCCCAGAATGCCATTCGATTCCTTCAAATCGGTCACCTTCAAACAAAGCAAAACGAGTGGATAATTCTTCCTGACCTTTCGCTAAAATATTAACAGCAAAACAATCAGCAGCCATAAACGCGTCAAAATTCGTCGAATCATGGCCAAGGCAAAACAACACTAAAGGGGGCGTTAGAGAAACGGAAGTAAACGAATTTGCGGTAATCCCATGAGCAGATCCACTCACGCTCGTCGTTATTATTGTAACCCCTGTTACAAATGTACCCATCACATCTCTAAATTCCCTCTGATCAAGCGCCATGCTTCAATCCCCCAGTTCTACTTAGCATTTAAACAATCTATATGATTTGATCGACCTTAGGTCACGTTTAAATGTATTATCTGAGTCAGAAATAATTGACTTTCCACCCCCCTGCTGGAATCAAGGTGCAATCCCTAAAATCATTATATTTCCAAAATTTGTGTCAAAGTCTTTGCAAACTCTTGCAAATTGAGAGATATTTAATTTATCTAGCGAACTGAATTTGAGCACAGTTATTGAAGCCTCAGGAGATCGCCAATGTTCGTTATTATCGGTTGGACCGTTGTTATGGCGTCTGTGATCGGCGGATATATGGCAATGGGGGGAAAGCTTGGACCGCTATGGCAACCATTTGAATTAGTGATAATCGGAGGCGCCGGCCTCGGTGCTTACATCGTAGCTAATCCTAAACATGTACTTTCAGACTCTGGCAGAGCCTTTAAAGCTGCATTAAAAGGGCCAAAGTACAGTAAAGAAGATTATCTAGAGTTACTAAGCCTAATGTACGCTATATTCAAACTGGCAAAAACTAAGGGCATGTTAGCGATCGAGTCACACATAGAAAGGCCAGAGGAAAGTGCGCTATTCCAAGCTTTTCCAAAATTTTCTTCCGATCATCATGCATTGGAGTTTTTTTGTGACTACTTGCGGATGATGACGCTTGGCACAGACAATCCTCACGAGTTAGCCGATCTACTTGACGAAGAGTTGGAAACTCATCACGAAGAAGATGCAGCAATTGTGACCGCCTACCAAACTATGGGAGATGGGTTTCCAGCACTTGGAATTGTTGCTGCAGTTCTTGGGGTTATTAAAACAATGAGCTCGATCACAGAACCACCAGAAATTCTAGGAAAATTGATTGGTGGGGCATTGGTCGGTACGTTTTTAGGCATATTTTTATCATACGGGTTTGTTTCCCCATTAGCCGTAAATATGAATAATACGTTTACGGCAGATGGAAAATATATGCAGTGTATAAAAGCGGGATTACTCGCTCATGTCGCTGGGTACGCTCCGGCGGTTTCCATTGAATTCGCGAGAAAGATCTTGATGTCAAAAGACAGACCATCATTTTTTGAAGTCGAAGAAGCTGTCGCTGCCCTACCTCCGGTATGATTATTGCTTGTTTGTTAGCTACTTTAAGCCACGTTTTGTCATCAAGAACGGGATAGCTTCTTTGGGAACCGGAGCAAAATTAGTTGGATAATCACGCTGAAATAGTAATCAAAAAGGTGGTCAAGGGGGGTCATGGTGGCCATCATGGTGGTGCCTGGAAAGTCGCCTATGCTGATTTTGTAACGGCGATGATGGCATTTTTCCTGCTCTTATGGCTTTTAAATGCTACAACAGAAGAGCAAAAAATGGGTATTTCAAACTATTTTGACCCAACTGCGATTTCTCGATCAACTCGAAGTGGATCGGGAGGCTTACTTGGAGGAACCTCCATAACGAAACCTGGGGCCCTGAAATCAGCAGGATCTCCGCCAATGGTGAGTACACCTCAAGTAGCTCGCCCACAAGCTGAAGATACCGAATCGGTTGAAGCAGATTCAGATGACCCAGAAAATATCGAATCTAGAACAGGAAGTGATGCGGACGAAGAAGGTACCATTAGTCAAGAGCAACTTGAAAAATTGCTTCAACAACAGGAGGCAGCACGTGAAGCCGCTCAATTTGCAGAAGCAGAGAAACTAATCCGAAAAGCAGTGGATGAGTCTGATGACCCAGAGCTAAAAGAGGCTGCTGAAAGCTTGCAAATTCAATCTGCAGGTGAAGGTTTAAGGATCCAATTGCTGGATCAAGAAAAGGTTGCGCTATTCCCTTTGGGAAGCGATGAAATGAATGCCCGAACCCGAAAACTACTCCGGAAAGTCGCAGAAATTATAAAAAAACTCCCTAACAAAATTAAAATTTCAGGGCACACGGATGCGCGTCCGTTTGCTCCTGGCTCCGAGAGAACTAATTGGGATCTATCTGCCGATCGAGCAAACGCAAGCAGAAGAGTGTTAGGCGAGTTCGGCGTAAGTGATGATCGAATAGAACAAATAGTAGGGATGGCAGATCGAGACCCTATCGAACCCAATGACCCTCTTGCGGCAGCAAATCGACGAATTAGCATCGTTTTGCTTCGCGAATCTAGCGGTTCATCTGGATCAACCGATCAGAACGTTGCCGAACAAGCACCCACTGCAACCGAAACAACTCTTCCATCGATTCGTGCTCAAACGGGCTCGAATAAAAGAATCAAAGCTGACAAGTCCGGTGGTTAAAACTTTCTAAACGTTTTATCAAGGTTTGATTCGAAATTAGCTGACGTCCACCATTGCCAAGATTATATAAACTTGTCACGATCACTCCTCTATATTTGCGATGAAACGAGTAATCAATGTTCAATAGTATAACTGCCCGCCCGTTAGTTTTTATTCATACGGTCGCGATGCCCTGCCCATATCTCCAAAATCGAATGGAAAGAAGGCTAATGGTCGACATTTCCTCAAGTAACGGCAAAGGCAGCCATGATATTCTTGCTCGAGCTGGATTTCGAAGATCCCAACATTTGTGTTATCGACCCGCATGTATAAATTGCATATCATGTGTGCCTATTCGAGTAAGGGTTAGAGACTTTAATTGGACCAAGTCATTTCGGCGTGTCCAAAATAAGAACCTAGATATAGAATTTAGTTGGGTCCAACCATTCGCCACGAAGGAACAATTTATTCTTTTTAAGCAATACCAGATGTCACGACACACCGATGGCGAAATGAGCCGAATGGGCTATGCGGATTTTTGTGAAATGATAGAAAATTCTCCTATTGAAACACGAGTTTTGGAATTACGACAAAAAAGGTGCAAGGAACTAGTGGGAGTGATGCTAATTGATTTTCAAGAAGATGGAATTTCCGCCGTTTATAGTTTCTTCAATATAGAACTGAAGAACCGGAGTTTAGGAAAATTAATGATACTCGAGTTACTAAATTACGCAAGAAAATCCCAAATGAATTATGTTTATCTCGGGTACTGGATAAAAGAAACAAATAAAATGGCTTATAAAACTATATTCAGGCCTGTCGAAATCCTGGGTGAAGATGGTTGGACCGAATTAGAGGATGACAACAAAATACCCAAGCCTGACTAACACCATTTTTTATAACTAAAATAGATGTTAGCGTGGGACCGGATTGCATTACCGATCCCACGGAATTAAAATTTTTAATTCATTCTGCTGCTGCGGCAGGTGCTTCGACAATACGAGTCTCAAAGTTGGCAGGAGCCACGATCTCTAGGACTTCGTAATCTTTTGAACATGCAATTTCCCTATGCGGTATACCCGGCCGTTGATTGATACAATCACCCTTCTCAAGTCGTCTGACTCCTTCGCCCTCGTATTCAAACTCTGCCCATCCATTTAAGACGAGGACAAATTGAAAAGTGCAATCGTGAACGTGCCAATGTTGCACTTCATCCGCCATTTCCTTTCCATTGGCTTTTACAATGTGAGCGATGTAATCTCCCTTTGTGGCGTCCTTAATACCAAGATCTCGGTATTCAAAAATTTCCCTTAGGCCTTCGGTCCATACGGCTTCTGAGCCCTGATTATGAGAAAATTCCCAATTTTTTGTCATGCCTTCCTCCTGTTTAACTTTTTGCGCATAATGCATTTTTCTCAACTCTAGAATCCGCCTAACGTGACACTCTGATATACGGCTCCATTTTGATTTTTAACTAATTATCGTCAAAAATCAAATATCGAGCGCGGTTTGGCGTTCCCAATCACTCAGATGTTGAGAATAAGTATCCCACTCTTCGAACTTAAGTTTAACATACGAGTTAGAAAAAGATTCTCCTAACATTTCCTTTAAATCCTTATTGTTTTCAAACAGACGAATTGCATCTAAAAGGTATAGTGGTAGTTTTCGAGCGTTTTTGATCTTGTGACCGTCGGTATACATATTTAAATCAATTCTTTTTCCCGGATCCAGTTTCTTTGCTATACCAAATAACCCAGCAGCAACAAAACCGGCCTGCAATAAATAGGGATTAGCCGCACCGTCAGCCAACCTAAACTCGAATCTCCCTTCATCGGGAACGCGAACCATATGTGTTCGGTTGTTTCCTGACCAGGTCACCGTATTTGGAGACCACGTCGCTCCGGAATTTGTAACTGGAGCATTAATTCTCTTGTATGAATTTACAATCGGATTAGTCAAAACGCATAAGGCTTCAGCATGTTCTATGACTCCTCCAAGAAATTCCAGCGCCAGACTTGATAAACCAAGTTCAGCTTTTTCGTCTAAAAATAAATTTTTCCTTTTCTGATTCCAAACAGACATATGAACATGACATCCATTACCGGTAAGGTTTGAAAATGGTTTAGGCATGAAGGTCGCTCGAAGGCCATGTTGTTCTGCTATTGACTTAACCATAAATTTAAAAAAAGCATGGCGATCCGCTGTTATTAATGCACCGTCATATGTCCAATTCATTTCAAACTGGCCGTTAGCATCTTCATGATCGTTTTGATAGGGAGCCCAACCTAGTGTTTGCATGTAATCGCAAATTTCAGAAACCACATCATAGCGGCGCATCAAAGCCTGCTGGTCATAACATGGCTTGACGTCACTATCTTGGGGATCCGATATATCATTACCACTTGGTTCAACTAGGTGATATTCGGCCTCAACACCGGATTTTACATGCAATCCCTGAGATTCTGCTGTTGACAATACTTTTTTCAAAACATTCCTTGGTGCTTGCTCAACAGGTTTATTTTCCATCATCAGATCGCAAGCTATCCAAGCTACCTCAGGCTTCCACGGAAGCTGAGTAACACTTTCTATATCGGGGACTGCAAACATATCTGGGTGAGCAGGTGTCATATCCAAGTAGGCAGCAAACCCAGCAAATCCAGCTCCATCACGTTCCATTGCACCAACGGCCGATGCAGGTACTAATTTAGAACGTTGGACACCCCGTAAATCTGTAAAATTGAAAAGGAAATATTTTACCAAATTTTTCTTCGCAAAGGCTTCTAATTTACTAGCCATCTTTAATCCTTTCCCAAAGAATTCTGGTTACTCAAGTCCACCCGGGGATCCATTCAGTCCCTGCCAAAGGAACTCTCGCCATTGCGGCAGCCTCTATGGTTAACGCTACCAGATCCTCAGGCTCAAGGTTGTGAACGTGGCTTTTGCCACAAGCCCGAGCGAGTGTTTGACATTCCATTGTCAAAGTAGACAGATAATTTCGTACACGTCGTGCCCCTTCGACAGGATCTAGTCTGGCCTCTAGAATAGGATCCTGCGTTGCAATACCAACCGGGCAACGGCCAGTTTGACACAGATTGCAGGCACCCGGAGCAGTACCGAGTGCTTCATAATCTTCAACATAAATAGGAGCATTGCAATAAAGAGCCATCAATCCCGCCATGCCAATTGACACAGCGGCTGCCCCCATCGCCAG
>CAZADS010000040.1:0-4332 GCA_964483985.1 uncultured Thalassobaculaceae bacterium | reverse complement strand
GACAAAAAAAGGCCGAATTGCAACTGTCGCTGTATGGTACGGAGATGGCTATTTTAGATCTTTAAGTGGCCAAACACATGTTTATTTTGGTAACAAAAAGTTGCCAGTTGTAGGGAGAGTCTCTATGGACCTAATTACTGTAGACATTTCCGATACTCCTTTAGATGATGTGCATCCGGGCACTTTGTTGGAAGTACTCGGAAAAAACTTTACTCCAGACGACCTAGCGGAGGCTGCGGGAACTATCTCTTACGAAATCTTTACTAGCCTAGGAAATCGTTATCATCGAGAATATCGTTATACTTCTTAAAGAAATTGAATTAAGAAAAGGGATGGATCAATATAGGTCTTCAATTCCATGAATCCCATCGCCAAAATAGGCAATACATTTTTAAACTTTGCGGATGCAGCTGGTCGGTTAGGTTTATTCACTGGTTTAGTATTTATCCATTGTTTACAACCCCCGTGGTACCCCCGCTTATTACTTCGCCAAATAATCGAAATTGGGTTTTACTCGTTGCCGGTAGTTGGGTTAACGACACTTTTTTCGGGCATGGTACTCGCTCTCCAAAGTTATACCGGTTTTGCAAGATTCTCAGCCGAAGGAACTGTCGCCACCGTAGTGGCCCTATCAATCACAAGAGAACTGGGACCCGTGCTCGCTGGTCTTATGGTTGCTGGTCGAATTGGTGCATCAATGGCTGCCGAGATTGGTACTATGAGAGTTACGGAACAAATAGACGCTTTGATCACTCTTTCGACAAATCCCTACAAATATTTAATTGTGCCACGGGTCCTAGCTGGCGTGATCTGCCTCCCTTTCCTGGTGTTAGTTGGAGATATAATTGGTGTTTTCGGCGGTTATCTTGTTGGTGTATACAAACTAGGATTCAACCCCGTTCAATATCTTCAAAGCAGTGTTGAATTTTTGGAACCCATTGATGTTTTTTCCGGTCTTGCGAAAGCTTCAGTGTTTGGATTTCTTTTAACTTTAATGGGTTGTTACCATGGATTTCAATCAGGTAGAGGTGCTCAAGGTGTAGGCCGGGCTACTACTAATGCCGTAGTATCGGCATCTATATTAATTCTAGTGTCAAATTACGCCATAACAGAATTATTCTTTGCACGATGAACGAATCAAAAGACAATGTTAAACCTATCATTAGAGTAACTGAACTCTATAAATCATTTGGCGGAAATAACGTTTTGAATGGTGTAAACCTTGACGTATTTGCAGAAGAGTCCCTTGTAGTAATCGGTGGATCCGGAGTTGGAAAATCTGTGTTGCTCAAATGCATAATGGGACTTGTTGAATATGACAAAGGCACTATTGAGATAGAGGGAAAAAGTGTAACAGACCTAACCAAGTCTCATCAAAAAGTTATTCGGCACCAATTTGGAATGTTATTCCAAAACAGTGCCTTATTCGATTCTTTATCGGTTTTAGAAAACATTGCTTTTGGCCCAATTAATTCTCTTGGCATGTCTTTATCGGAGGCTAATTCCGTAGCAATGGAAAAACTTACCCAACTAGGTTTAACTGCTGATATAGCGCCCATGTATCCCGGTGAATTATCAAGCGGCATGCAAAAACGAGTAGCATTCGCTCGTACTATCGCGACACGCCCAAAAATTATTTTTTTTGACGAGCCAACCACTGGACTCGATCCTATTATGGGCTCAGTAGTAAACGATTTAATTTTATATAGCGTTCGAAGTTTAAAAGCCACAGCTGTTACGATTACACATGATATGAACGGTGCAAAAGAAATAGGAGATCGGATAGCAATGCTCAAAAATGGGCGGATAATTTGGGTTGGCTCAGCTGACCACATTAATCAATCACGCAACCAACAAGTAAATAATTTCATTCAGGGCAAAATCGATGAGTGAGGAAGCACTTTATTATTGAGAAATTAAACGTTTGTTCTTGGAGTTAACCAACGGGTGAAGAAAACAATACGGAAATATGTCTGCCAGAATTGTGGCGCCCTTCATCCTAGATGGAGCGGCCGATGTGACGCTTGCGAAACTTGGAACTCTGTAATTGAAGAAACAACGGAGCCTAATATCGGGAGTTCTAAACATAATTTACGTTCCAGCGGTAGTAAGATTGATCTAGCTTCGCTTTCCGGAAATCTTGAATGGGTAAGCAGAAATACAAGCAAAATACAAGAATTTGATCGTGTCCTAGGAGGGGGACTAGTACCAGGCTCAGCAGTGATAATAGGAGGAGATCCGGGAATAGGTAAGTCAACTCTGCTGCTTCAAGTTCTATCTAATCTATCCGATGAAATTGACTGCATCTACATAACAGGCGAAGAATCTATAGATCAAGTAAGAATGCGTGCGATTCGAATCGGCGTAGAGACCGCACCAATCAGTATAGCTTCCGCTACTAATGTTAGCGATATTATCGCAACGTTGGATATCGGAGATACCCGTAAAGCGGTAGTTATTGATTCAATACAAACAATTTATACCGATACTTTAGGTTCGGCGCCCGGAACCGTCGCCCAAGTGAGAACAACAGCACAACAATTAATTAATGTCGCGAAGAAAAGAGGAATAACTTTATTGTTTGTCGGTCACGTCACTAAAGATGGCACAATCGCGGGTCCCCGGGTCTTGGAACATATGGTGGACACAGTGTTATACTTCGAAGGTGAACGTGGACACCAATTTCGAATTTTGCGCTCGGTTAAAAATCGCTTTGGAGCAACGGACGAAATTGGGGTGTTTGAAATGACGTCAGATGGATTAATCGAGATAGATAATCCATCGGCGCTATTTTTAGGCGAGCGAAGAGAAGATGTATCTGGGGCATGTGTTTTCGGTGGCATGGAAGGGAGTCGCCCATTGCTAGTGGAAATTCAAGCTCTTGTGGCACCATCAATATTTGGCACCCCAAGGAGGGCAGTTATTGGTTGGGACGCTGGAAGGTTAGCGATGGTGACGGCAGTATTAGAGACGAGGTGCGACATTTCTTTTTCCGGAAGCGATGTATTTTTAAATGTTGCCGGTGGCATGAAAATATCGGAACCAGCAGCTGATTTAGCGGTAGCAATGGCCCTTTTATCATCCCTTTTTGGAAAACCTGCACCGAAGAAATGTATAATTTTTGGGGAAATCGGACTATCTGCAGAAGTACGAGTTGTTAGCCACTTGGAAGCTCGAGTCAAGGAAGCGGCCAAACTTGGATTCGAAAAAGCTTTCTGCCCTTCAACGGGAACCACTAAAAACACTATGGCTTTTGACACCGATTTGCAGATTAATCACATCTCAAATTTACAACAGCTAGTTGACATGTTTAGTCAACATAACAGCGAATTCACAAAGTCATTTTCCCAAGAAGTTCAATAATCAGAAAAGGGTCCATTTATGAGTGAAATGCCGATTAACTTGACCGACATCGGAGTGCTGATGACCGTCCTAATTTCGGGGTTTCTCGCTTTTTTTCGTGGCTTCATAAAAGAAATTCTATCAATTGCTGCCTGGATTACCGCTTTTTTTGCTGGCCTTTATGGATATCATCTATTTGTGCCATACATCGAACAACTAATACCGGACCCAGGTATCACTCCATGGATATCGGGAATTTTACTGGGACTGATTACGGTGATTTTTTTGTCACTGATCAGCCACTATGCCGCCAAGGCACTGAAGCTGGAAGGACTTGGCGCTGTGGATCGATCGCTTGGTTTTATATACGGGATTGCCCGTGGAATAATTGTTATATCCATCTGTTTTTTGATGTTGCAATGGGGCATAAGCGATAGTGACTACCCAAATTGGCTAAAAAATGCAAAATCCCTGCCGCTTATACAAACGAGTGCTAGTCTAATTTTAAGGGTGCTACCAACAAATTTTGCTGCTGGATTTAATAATTTAGACCTTGACTCAAAAGTAGACCCGACTTCCATGAGTTTCGAGCGGTTGAATGAGCCCTCTGTAAAACCCAGTACCCAAATCACCAAACCGGGATATACTGTGGATCAACGGTCAACAATGGATCGCGCCTTTAGAAACCTCAAGTGATGAACTTATAGAGTTGGCATGGAGAAATTTACGATGGATAATCCACTGACATCCAAGCTAAGGCATAGGAAATTAGTGTGAATAGAATAGCTGAGTTTAAAGATGAGGATCACCCACATGAGGAATGTGGAGTGTTTGGGATTTTTGGTTCATCCGATGCCAGCACTCATACAGCATTGGGCCTCCATGCATTACAACATCGAGGCCAAGAAGCTGCCGGCATAGTTAGTTGGGATGGGACTCATTTCCATGCGCAGCGAGGTTTAGGTCATGTGGGTGAAAACTTCGGAGCTA
>CAZADS010000039.1:0-37407 GCA_964483985.1 uncultured Thalassobaculaceae bacterium | reverse complement strand
AGGGAAACGGAATTTCTGTCGAAGATTGGTTAAAATACGGACCCCCAGAGAGCCTCTCTTTATTCATGTTCCAACAGCCCAAACGCGCAAAACGCTTATATTTTGATGTAATCCCAAAAAATACGGACGAGTATGTTACTTTCAGATCAAAACTTGCTACAGAAGAATTAAAAGAAAAGATTGAAAACCCCATATGGCACTTACACAAGGGTTATGCACCCACTGATGATGTCCCGCTCACGTTTGGCTTGTTGATGAATCTCGCCAGCGTCTGCCATGCAGAAGATACTCAAGTCCTTTGGGGTTATATTCAGCGGTACGCACCAAACGCGTCGCCACAAGCTAACCCATTTTTGAAGAGACTGGCTGAGCATGCTGTATGCTATTATCGCGATTTTATCCGTCCTAACAAAATCTATCGAACTCCAAACTCAATAGAAAGAGCTGCATTAGAGGACTTAGCACATAATCTTACCAGCTTTAATTCCAATAGCAGTGCAGAAGAAATACAAAGTGTTGTTTATGAAATTGGGAAAAGGCATCCTTTTGAAAATTTGCGGGATTGGTTTAAAGCGCTTTATCAAATTCTCTTGGGGCAAAATCAAGGTCCACGGTTTGGATCTTTTATTGTGTTATACGGAATTCCCGAAAGCATAATCCTAATTGAGCGTGCCCTAAACGGGGAGGACCTGACTCTGGAAAAACCTAATTAATAAGCTACGCTTTTTGAACCCATATTGCAGTATCATGAAATACCGCACCACCATTTGGAGGTCCTGGATCCGCACTAATTAATGAATTTATGCCTATACCCTCCTTAAACGCGACATTTGGCCATACGCCTTCCACAACAACCACGTCTGGTTGGACTCCGTCAAAAACTTTAGCATGAACCACGACGGTGCCTTGCTCATTCCCAAGTCTGACAAGGTCACCATCTTTTACAATAAGGTCGATAGCGGCATTAGGGTGAATTAGAACGGTCGGACGTCCCTCTTTTTTCTTACTAGTGAAAGTTTCAGTGAAACTACTGTTAAGATAATTTCGAGAAGGAGAGGTAATCAATCTAAACGGTCGATCTTGAGTCGTTTCATCTATCGTTGGGTAATGATCCGGAAAAGCTCGATCATTACTTCCGTACGGTCCCAATGCCTCCCAGTTTGCCCGGAATTGGAATCTCCCACTTTTGGTAGGAAACCCCTTTAAGAAGTGGGATTCTTCGAAATCTGGTTGAACATCAATCCATTTTTTAGATAAAATTTCATTAGCGTTTGGCCAACCAGAATCGCGAAGGGTCTGATCGATTAATTCCCACTCGCTCATAACGAAACCCTTGTGAGTTGCTCCAAGCCGCTTTGCCAATTCACAAATAACCCAGTGATTGGATTTCGTTTGGCCAGGACTATCAATAACCGGTTCATGTACCTGTAAATGCATTTGGCCATCTGCCTGATAAAGATCGTGATGCTCCAGAAACATGGTGGCTGGAAGAACCACGTCAGCCATTTGAGCCGTTTCGGTCATAAATTGTTCGTGCACACAGAGAAAAAGGTCTTCACTTTTTAGACCACGAATTACACGATTAGTATCTGGCGCTATGACAGCTGGGTTTGTGTTTTGCACCAACATCGCCGTGACACGAGGCCCTCTACGAACAACTTCGTCTTCATAAGTCAGAATGGGACCTATTCGAGACATGTCTAATTCTCTTACATTTGGATCAATTGAATCCAAGCCATCTACTACTGTTTTATTCATTTTATAAATACTTCTATTCAAAGTAAAAGCCCCACCGCCACGATGCCTAAACTTACCACCCACTGCCGCTATCGAAGTAACAGCATGGACTTGGTGAGCACCATTTCTAGAGCGGGAAAATCCGTAACCTATTCTAATGTAGGTCCGATCGGTATTCCCTATCCTTTTAGCAAGATCCTCTATCTGAGTTGCAGGAACGCCACTAATCTTTTCTGCCCATTGAGGCGTCTTAGAACGCAAATGTATTTTCAAATCTTGCCCATCATCAGTGTAGTTAGCCATATATTCTTTATCTTCTAATCCATCGCGGAACAGAATATGCATGATTGCAGTCGCGACTGCTCCATCAGTGCCCGGACGAACCAATAATAATTCGTCCGCAACCTCCGCCGTCGGACTGCGATATGCATCGACCACTACCAAACGAGCCCCCCGTTTACGTCGAGCAGTGGTAATGTGAGTCATTAAATTAATCTGAGTTGAAACGGGATTAGCACCCCAAACTATGATCAAATCAGACTCAGCCAATTCACGGGGGTCTGGCCCCATTACTTGACCAATCCCGCCCGTCCAACCATTCCTAATTAATTCTGTACAAATGTTGGTAGCTTGGTGAGAATACCGCATTACGTGGCGCAAACGCTGTATGCCTCCACGCTGAATGATTCCCATCGTACCCGCGAAATAATAGGGCCAAACAGTTTCGCTACCTTCCAATTGGCATTTCGATTCTAGAGAGCCTGCTATCACGTCGAGGGCAGTATCCCAAGAAGCTGTTTTAAATATTCCGTCCCCCTTAGCTCCCGATCTAATTAGTGGAACCATCAACCGATTCGGATGATGTACCCGCTCGGCATATCGAGCAACCTTGGCACAAACTATACCCGCGGTATAATTATTCGATTTTGCACCTCGGACTCTTCCGATCGTCCGATTATTCAGAAGCTCTATTTCCAAAGCACAAGTACTAGGGCAATCGTGGGGACAGACAGAATGACGCAGAAGCGACATAAGACTCTCCAATTTAACAATATTTAATCAATAAAACAAATCAGGCGATCAATGCAACTCCGTTTGAAACTTCTAACCAATTGATCGGCGTAACAGCATTGCTATAGGAACCATTCTAGAGATGGCAGTGTGGCGAAATTCCTCTATGGCATTTATCGCGGTTTTGGCATTATCAGGTTCTGTTCCTAATCGAATATTTCTAGCTAAGATATCTCCGTATAGGTGTCCCACTTTATAACTTTCTTCGATTAATAGTTTAAGTCTACCATTAGAGTCTAGCGGTGAAATTAAAGACCAAGCGACAGCTAAAAATCCAGGCCAGAAAGATAGATGCCGATACATACTGGGGATTATCCGGTCGTTTGGATTTGCGCCAAGCTTACTGATCTCTAATACCAAGTTCAGAACATCAGGTTCCATGGCATCAAGATCCGGAAGTGCCGGAATCGGAACTTGGATTTTTGGTATTTTGCGCTTTGGAATGGTTACTGCCTCTAATGATGGTTGTCCCATCAGAGCTGACAATGCCACCAAGTTTAAGGTGTTCGAGCGATTGTATGTATCTAGAATACCACACACAATACTTTTATCCGCTTCCGACACTCCAACAACTCGCAAAATTGATGAAGGCAACGTAGCAATATTCGGCAGTTGAAGATTATGCGCCAAATCTGCCGCCGCTGCTTCGGCAGCACCGGATTTATAAATTGGTTTTAGGGCACTCCAAACCCAAGGCAGAGCGCTCTGGATAGTCGCGAGATGTCGCCATATCAGATTGACTACATCGACATTAAGGGTCTCCTTAATGTCTGCATAAATTTCGGCCACCTCATGTACCGCGGCTTTCTCTGGAATTGCTGGTATAAGATCCACAGTTATTTATGCTCCCAATTAAAACGGAATATATAAAGAAAAATTGTAAAAAAAATACGTTAGCTTCTCAATTCATTTTCTAATCTTGACGATATACCTTACAGATGTTTATCCACTATATGTTGAATTTTTGGAGAATAATGTGACCGAAAAGGTTGATTGCATAGTAATTGGCGCCGGAGTAGTGGGATTGGCTTGTGCCCGTGCGCTTGCTTTCTCAGGACGGGAAGTCGTCGTGCTCGAACAGGCAGAGGCAATAGGTACGGAAACCAGTTCACGACACTCGGAAGTCGTTCATGCCGGTATATATTATCCACCAGGCAGTCTCAAAGCGCGCTTTTGTGTGGAAGGTAAGTTGAAGATGTATAAGTTTATGAAAGAACATAATATTCCACACAATCAACTAGGAAAGTTCATCGCTGCCACATCTGAAAGCCAGATTGGAACGCTTTACCAAATAAAAAAACGAGCCCAACAAAATGGAGTAAGTGACCTGGAATTTTTATCCTATAATGAAGTGTCTGTTCGTGAACCGGAATTACATTGTGTAGCTGCCCTATGGTCTCCGTCTACCGGAGTCGCTGACAGTCATTCATTTATGCTCGGCCTACAAGGAGAAGCCGAGGATAAAGGTGCTATGATCGCGTTTTTCTCTCCCGTTGACAGTGGAAGTGTAGACGAAAGAAGTATAACCTTAAAAGTCGGAGGTGACGCTGGTATGACTCTAAATGCGAACACCGTAATCAACGCAGCGGGACTTCATTCGCAGAAGCTTATCAGTTTATTCAAAGGGTTTCCTAAATCCCGCATCCCCCCTTCCTATTTTTGTAAAGGTAGCTATTACTCCTTATCCGGATGCAAAGCCCCATTTTCAAGTTTAATTTATCCAGCTCCTGAGCAAGCAGGACTAGGAGTGCACTTAACTTTAGATATGGCTAATCAAGCTCGATTTGGCCCAGATGTGGAGTGGATTGACAAGATTAATTATGATGTAGACCCCAAGCGAGCAGAAAAATTCTATGAGGCCGTCCGAAAATATTGGCCGGGCCTACCTGATGGTGCGTTGATGCCCGGCTACGCAGGCATCAGGCCCAAAATTCAGGCCCCTGGGGAACCTGCAGCCGACTACTTGATTCAAGGGCCTAAAGATCATGGAATACCGGGATTAGTTAACCTTTTCGCTATTGAATCTCCCGGAATGACTAGCTCACTTGCTATTGCAGACCATGTCGTCGAGGTTTTATCCTAACCGTTACAAAATCAAATTCAGGTATTGGAAAAAAAATGGCACAAATTGTTGATTATTATATGTCCACATCTAGTCCATGGACGTATCTAGGGAGTAACATATTCACTGAAATGACTCAAAAAATAGGAGCTAAAGTAAATGTCTTCCCTGTAAATTTTAGCAGTATATTTCCAGTTTCTGGGGGCCTTCCTTTGCCAAAAAGAGCACCACAACGGCAAGCCTATCGTTTAATGGAATTAAAACGATGGAAACAGCGCAGAAATTCAATCATGCATATCCAACCGAAAAATTTTCCCTCAATCGCACCTATTTCTTCGTTAGCCATAGTCGCCGCTAGGGAAATGGGGGAGGATGCGCTGACCTTATCGAATGCTATTCTTAAAGCTCTATGGGAGGAGGATCAAAATATAGACGACATCGAAATTATTAAGCAAGTTTGTGACGTATGCAAACTTAGTTCGGGCCTTATAATAGATAATGCAAGTTCAACAAAAATTATGAAAATATTTGAAAAAGATACTGAAAACGCAATTCAAAAGGGAGTCTTTGGAGCACCAACTTATGTTATTGATAACGAACTTTTCTGGGGTCAGGATCGACTGGATTTTGTAGATCAGAAACTTAACGGTTCCCAATAGGATACCTATTCCCCCGATTATGGGATGCGACTCATTTCGACTAGAGCATAATCTGCCAATTCAAAATTAGCCGCAGCGAATTTTCTCGCTCCCAAGCTACTATAAAAGCTAAGTGCTTCAGTATTATAAGGAACACTTTCCCAGGTTAACCACGTACCTTCCCTTTCCAAACAAGTGCGGGCCAAAGCCTTCATCAATGCCCTTCCTACTCCTAGCTTTCGGTATTGAACTTTCACAAAAAGATCAATCATATGTAGCCCAGGAGTTCCTGCACCAACGTGAAAAGAGTCACAAAATAATAAATATCCAACGATAATAGTATTGTATTCAGCTATAAATGTATCGAAAAGTTTTTTTTCCCCAAACCCATAAAGTCCGAACTCCCTTGCGCCAAAGGGAGGGGCTGGCTCCCCCTCATGAGCCGAAAGAGCAATGGCCATTTCAACAATGTCATTAGCGTCCGATAGTGTTCCTTGACGAATATTAATTCGATTCATATCAATACCTTTATAACATTTTACGCGTTTAATTTCTCAAAAGAGCGATGATCACTGGATTTCTTAGACAATGAGAAGCCATAATAGGTATAAAACGTTTACATTGGATGCTGCGAAAATGGAAAAACCTTATAAACTACAGGGTGCCAACCGCTCGCGATCACTGAAGCAAAATACTATTTCTAAACAAACTGAAATTGACAAGTTTGTAAACCAATCTCATAAAACGCCTAATCGCGATATTGATGCTTTTCTTAACAAAGTCCGACAGATGGCACCACAAGTGGGAGGGCGTACGAAAGGTCGTTTAATCTTTGCTATGGATGCCACAGCTAGCCGTGAACCCACCTGGGACCGAGCATCTCATATTCAGGCTGAAATGTTCAGAGAAACGGCAAATCTTGGCGGATTAGAAATCCAACTTGCATATTATAGGGGTTTTGGAGAATTTAGATGCAGCACTTGGATGAATGACGCCGATAAACTTCTAAGGCAAATGACGGCTGTTCATTGCCTCGGCGGTCAGACTCAAATCGAAAAGCTACTTTGGCATGCTGAGAAGGAAACGCAACAACAGAAAGTACAAGCGTTAGTATTTATTGGTGACGCATTTGAAGAGGATATTGATAGAGTCTGTAAAGCGGCCGGTAGACTTGGAGTACTTGGTGTTCCCACTTTTTGTTTTCATGAAGGACGAGATCCTATCGCTCAGATTGGGCTAAAACAGTTAGCAAAACTCACTAAAGGAGCATACTGTCCGTTCGACTCATCAAGTAAAGAGCAATTGCGCGAGCTGTTAAGTGCTGCTGCCGTATTTGCAGCTGGAGGAAGAAAGGCTTTGGATCAATATTCGGAGGCCAAGGGTGGAGGCACGCTTTTGTTGTCCCATCAACTTAAAAATAATTGAGCTTTAATTATGTTACATATGCTCGTTCTTGGGATTTGTACTTTACTTGGCCTGGGCCTACTAGGCTATTGGCTTTTGAATACCCATCCGGCTAAATTACGTTGGTTTATTAAATGGACTTTAATAACAATAATGGCCGCTGGAGCAATAGCCCTCTTAGTACGAGGTAGTGGTTCTTTTCTTTGGACCGCAGCTTTAGTTTTATTACCTATTTTTATGCGCTGGCGTGCAATTAAAAACAGGCTTCGTAACGCGGCGCGCACGGCCGCTGGACCTGTTGCAGGCCAATTTTCCAAAGTCACAACATCATTTTTGGAAATGACACTTGATCACGATAGTGGAACCATGGCTGGTGAGATCATCAGCGGGAGCTTCGCCGGCGCTAAATTGCAGAACCTAAAACTCCCTGATCTATTAAAATTACTGAACGAGTGCCAATCAGACCCTCAATCTATCCAACTATTAGAAAACTATCTTGATCGAGTTCATGGTGTGGACTGGCGGGCGAGTTTTACAAATAACAGTCAAAAAACTGAAATGAATCGCGAGCAAGCTCTGGAAATTCTCGGTCTTCAGGAGGGCGCTACCGAAGAATCCATTAGAGAAGCGCATCGGCGGTTGATGCTAGCTAATCACCCTGATCGTGGCGGCTCAACGTTCCTTGCAACGCAAATCAATACGGCAAAAGAAGTGCTTTTAGACCAGATTGGATAGTTGGATTGGATTCTGCATAAACTTATGGCATTACCCGAAACTGCAAACAATATTAACGCCCAACATAAAAATTATCACTACTTTCAGGAGTTCTTATGCCCAATTCCGTCCGAAAAGCAATTTTCCCAGTTGGTGGCCTTGGAACTCGGTTCCTTCCTGCAACGAAGTCTATGCCAAAAGAAATGCTTCCCGTCGTAGACAAACCACTTATTCAATACGCGGTCGAAGAGGCTGCTGAAGCTGGTATTGAGGAGTTTATTTTTATTACCGGGAGGGGGAAAACCGCAATTGAAGATCATTTTGATCATGCATTTGAATTACAATCAATGCTGGAGGGCAGGAAACAAAAAACGGCACTAAACTTAGTCAAAGCCACCATTCCTAATCCTGGTCAAATAGCGTATACACGACAACAAGAACCTCTGGGCCTTGGCCATGCAGTTTGGTGCGCGCGAAATTTTATCGGGAGTGAACCAGTAGCTGTTTTGTTGGCCGACGATTTAATACTTTCCAATCAAGGTTGCTTGAAACAAATGTTAGATTCTTACGAGGGGGGCGGGGGTAATATGGTTGCGGTGATGGAGGTCGCGCCTAACGAAGTTTCGTCTTATGGTGTCATAACGCCAGGGGACAGGAAGGAACGATTGATTGAAATACGAGGTTTGGTCGAAAAACCGGACGAATCGGAAGCTCCATCAAATCTGGCTGTTATTGGAAGGTACATTTTACAACCTCAAATTTTCAAAGATCTTGGTCGTTTTGATCTTGGAGCAGGTGGCGAAATTCAACTCACAGATGCCATAGCGAGGCAGCTAGGGTTGCAACCATTAAACGGGTTTCTATTTGAGGGAGAAAGATTTGATTGTGGTAATAAGATTGGGTTCCTTGAAGCCAATATTGCTCATGCCTTGAAACGACCCGAGCTCAAGGATCACGTTGAAAAAATACTCAAACGATTAGTTTAGACAAGGATAAAGATGCAAATTGCGATGATTGGTACGGGATACGTCGGTCTGGTTACGGGCGCCTGTTTTTCAGAATTCGGCGTCAATGTAACGTGCGTAGATAAAGACAGATACAAGATAAACAAATTAAAGAATAGCGAAATTCCCATTTTCGAACCCGGTCTTGAAAACTTGGTTAAAAACAATGTGAATGCGGGGCGTTTAGATTTTACAACTGATCTTAAATCGGCTGTAGGAAACGCCGATGCCGTTTTTATTGCTGTAGGAACACCAAGTAGACGAGGAGACGGACATGCCGACTTAACTTACGTCTATCAAGCCGCCAAAGAAATTGCGGAATCACTGACTGACTATACTTTGGTGGTCACTAAATCTACTGTGCCCGTAGGGACCGGCCGTAAGGTAGAATCAATTATTCGCGATAGTCGGCCAGATGCCGATTTTGATGTGAGCTCTAACCCTGAATTTTTAAGAGAAGGCGCGGCAATAAATGATTTTATGCGTCCAGACCGCGTTGTAATCGGAGCAGATAACGATAGGGCGCGTAACATCATGCGGGAATTATATCGCCCACTTTTTCTCATAGAAACGCCTATCGTTTTCACCAGTCTAGAAACCAGTGAACTAATCAAATATGCGGCAAACACTTTTCTTGCAACCAAGATCACTTTTATTAATGAAATAGCCGACCTTTGTGAAAAAGTCGGAGCGGATGTTCACGATGTTGCCAAAGGCATCGGATTGGATGGTAGAATTGGTAACAAATTTTTACATCCAGGCCCTGGCTATGGAGGGTCTTGCTTTCCTAAAGATACGCTTGCCTTCGCTCGGACCGCGCAAGAGGCTGGGACTCCGTTACGAATCATCGAAACAGTGGTAGACATTAATCATCGACGCAAAAAAACAATGGCGAACAAAATTATCCATGCATGTGGAGGTAATGTTCTAGGAAAAACCATAGGCGTACTCGGTTTAACATTTAAACCTAATACAGATGATATGAGAGATTCTCCTAGTCTGGAAATCATTCCGTCTTTGCAGGAGGCTGGCGCCAAAATCCGAGCATATGATCCTGAAGGCATGAGCGAAGCAAAAAAATATTTGACGGGAATAGACTGGTGTGAAAACGCTTACCATACAATGCAACAGGCGAATGCAGTAGCATTGTTGACAGAATGGAATGAATTTCGAGGTCTAGACCTTAAGCGGGTAAAATCCCTTTTGCAGGAGCCAATCATTGTAGATTTTCGTAATATTTATAACCCAATTGAAATGATGGCAGCCGGATTTAAATATTTTTGTATTGGTAGAAGTGTATCATCTGATGGAAACTCAAAGTGACTCACAAACATGTGTTGGATGCTTCTTTACTCCGTGAATACGATATTCGAGGTATCGTAGGCAGCACGTTATTTGATGCAGATGCGTACGCTATCGGACAAGCATTTGGAACTATAGTTTTACAAAAAGGTGGCAAAAGCGTTGCTGTGGGTAGAGACGGCCGCCATAGCTCAGCCAGTATGGAAACATCGCTTATAAGTGGCCTCATATCCACGGGATTAACCGTCTTTCAAATCGGGCTTTGTCCAACGCCAGAGCTATATTTTGCCGTGCATCATCTAAGAACCGAGGGTGGGATAATGGTTACGGGATCACATAACCCGCCTGAATATAACGGTTTTAAGTTCATGATAGGAATCGATCCATTCTTTGGTCAAGATATCCAAAATATTGGAGACATATCTAAAACTGGCTCGTTTTTAATAGGATCAGGGGGGAAAATTGAAATAAATGTGTCCAATTCTTACATCACTAGATTATTAACTGGATTGAATACGGGTCGACCATTATCAATTATTTGGGATTGTGGCAACGGCTCAGCTGGGCCCGCGGTCAGCATGCTGTGTAGAAAACTACCCGGAAAACACAATATCTTGTATTCAGAGGTCGATGGCGATTTTCCTAATCACCACCCTGATCCAACAATAGCCGAAAACCTCGAAATCTTATCGAAAACTGTAATAAGGGAGGACGCGGACATCGGTATAGCTTTAGATGGCGATGGAGATCGAATCGGCGTAGTAGACAACAATGGAGCCATCGTTTGGGGTGATCAACTTTTAGCAATTTTGGCCGAGGACGTCCTAAAAGAAAACCCTAATGCCACAATAATCGCCGATGTTAAAGCGAGTCAAATTGTATTTGATCATATTAAAAGTCTCGGCGGAAAACCGTTAATGTGGCGCACGGGACATTCCTTGATTAAACAAAAAATGACTGAGACGGGAGCGCAATTAGCAGGGGAAATGAGTGGTCATATTTTCTTTAAAGACCGTTATTATGGATACGATGACGCCCTCTACGCTGGTATTCGTCTGATCGAACTTCTTAGCCATAGGCCGACACATTTGTCGTCTCTATGCAATAATCTGCCAAAAATGGTTAACACGCCAGAACTTAGATTCCCATGTGCCGAAAGCCGAAAGTTTTCTGCAGTAGAAGATTTGAAACTAATCATCGAACAAAGAGATGATATTCAAGTTTCTAATATCGATGGCATACGCGTAAGTTCAAAGTACGGCTGGTGGCTATTACGCGCTTCAAATACTCAGAATGTTCTAGTAGCACGCTGCGAATCCGGCACGAAAAATGGTCTGAAACGCGTCAAAAAAGATTTAGAATGGGCGTTAAATAGCATAGGCCTCAAAGTGCCAGAATTTTAAAATTCACCGTCTAGTCGCTTCAGCTAAATCAACGTCTATTGAGACAGGAACACACGGCAAATGCTTGGCAATCAGAATAAAACAAGCATTCTTAGCCTCTGTTTCCGCAAAACCCAGAACGCGAGCTCTGTAAATCACACCGTGGCGTCGATGGAGGCGTTCAATTTTATCGAATTGAGTCGCAGCAAGCAATCCAAGATGTTTTCGCGCGGTATGGATGATCGATCGCGCTGGTCGAGGATTAGAGTATGCACCAACCTGAATTCCCCAATTTTTAGATTTAGGAATCCACAATTTAGCGCTGTCATTTGCACCCTTATTACTTTCCCGCTTCACATTGCCTATGTTTACCGGCCGTGACTGCGGAAGCGGCGGTAGATGGACAATTTGTTTGATTTTTTTTACCTTAGTGAAACCCCTGTTTAACAACCGTACCATATGTCGATCTCTTCGCATGCTGGTTCGGCCACCAAATACAACGCCAATGAGATGTCGTCCCTGTCTCTTGACCGAAGCAACTAAATTGTATCCAGACGCATTGGTATAACCTGTTTTAATTCCATCTGTCCCTACGTAACGCCCTAACAGCATATTATGGTTTCGATATGAACGTCCTTTGAATCTAAACTTTTTCGTTCGAAAATAATGATAATATTGCGGAAAATCTGCTCTTATAGCGATTGCCAATTTAGCCATGTCTCTAGCAGTGCTCAACTGTCTTCTGTTCGGCAAACCAGAAGCATTACGAAAACTTGTCCGATTCATTCCTAGCTTGCGGGCTTTCTGAGTCATGCGTGAAGCGAAACGAAACTCGGTCCCAGCCATATTTTCTGCGATTACTGTTGCTACATCGTTAGCCGATCTCGTAATCAAAGCTAAAATCGCATCCCGTACGGAAATCGTTTCCCCAGTTTTAAGTCCTAAACGAATCCTAGGCTGTTTAGAAGCTCGGCGAGAGACTTTTAGCCGAGAGTTCAAATGCAGCTTGCCCTTTTCCAAAGCATCAAACACTAAGTAAAGCGTCATTATTTTGGTTAAAGAAGCAGGAAATTTCCTTATATTTGCATTTCTTGCATGCAATTCATTCCCAGAATTCACATCAACAACTAATGATGCATATCTTGCGGAAACCGATGTGATTCCGGGAAAACAAAATAGAACCAGACTTACAATGATAATAAATTTAGACATAAACCGCCAGAATTTTCAAGAAATCAGACGCAACTCTAAAGTTGTTAAATAGAAAGGCTTCACAGTCTCTCCATAATCCTCAAAACTTGCGGCGAATTTTAATCTTTATCTCAACTAATGTCTATAACTATCCGAAAAAAAAGAAATATTTTTAAACTAACAAAACAACTGAATATCAATAATTACCTTATTTCTTAAACGTCGTGGACCATTTTAGGCTTTTACTTAGTGTATTTTTACTAACGTTACAGTAAACGTTTGCCAATTATAACCATTGTCCCAAATACAAATATTGCATTCAAAATACCATGTTTAGCAATTGGAGTTGATCAGTATTTATAATATTACAGCAAATTGAATATTCACCATTTCTTTCACTAGAAAAGGGAGAAATAAAGCGCTTTTTATTTATTGAACAATTTTTGCATTTGCGCCGAGGTGATAGGTCTGGCAACCTCTTCTCTCATCTATGATAAAGTTTGTCGGAACCTTTTAAAATTGATAATTAACGTCATATGATCAGTTTCCGTCAGCACTCGGTATATAGGAAAAGATGAAGATGGCCGACAATAATAAAAATAATAGCGACGGAAAATCCAATACTGGTGTCGTTGTTAAGGCTAAGCCTAAAACCAAAAAGCCATCTATGTACAAAGTCATTATGTTAAATGATGATTACACGCCAATGGAGTTCGTGGTTCATGTGCTTGAACGCTTCTTCTCTAAAAGTCGTGAGGAGGCAACTAAAATAATGTTACATGTTCACCAACGAGGCGTAGGTATTTGCGGAACATTCACTTATGAAGTTGCAGAAACTAAAGTAACGCAGGTAATGGACTTTGCCCGCCAACACCAACACCCCCTACAATGCACTGTCGAGAAAGCTTAAACCAATGCTATCAAAGAATCTTGAAGATGGCTTACATCGAGCATTAGACCACGCTAACCAAAGGCGCCATGAATATGCTACTTTGGAGCATCTGCTTTTTGCTCTAACGGAAGATCAGGACACAATTGCTGTACTAAGAGCATGCGGCGTTGAAATACCAAGATTGCAGTCGAATTTAAAAGATTATATTAACAATGAACTTGCCAATTTGAGCATTGAGAATCATAACGAGGCTAAACCTACCGCAGGTTTCCAGCGAGTTGTTCAACGGGCTATAATTCATGTGCAATCCTCAGGACGAGCAGAAGTGACGGGTGCTAATATATTAGTCGCTTTATTCTCAGAACGAGAAAGTCATGCTGTATACTTTCTTCAAGAACAAGACATGTCCCGATTCGATGCTGTCAATTACATCTCACACGGAATTGCCAAAGTTCATGGGCAATCGGAAGATCGAAATGCGGAGGGTGCAGAGGATGAAAATAAAGCGGAGCAAGTCAATAAAAGCGGTAATGAAGCACTTGATGCTTACTGCGTTGATCTGAATAAAAAAGCTAAATCCGGTGGTATTGATCCCCTTATTGGCCGGGAATTTGAAGTCGAACGCACTATACAAATTCTATGCCGTCGGACGAAAAACAACCCATTATACGTTGGTGACCCAGGAGTAGGAAAGACGGCCATCGCCGAGGGGTTAGCGAAACGCATTATTGATGAAGATGTACCCGAAGTTCTCTCTAAGGCGAAAATTTTTTCTCTCGATATGGGAGCATTACTCGCTGGTACGCGCTACAGAGGGGATTTTGAAGAAAGATTGAAAGCTGTTATCTCAGAGATAGAACAAAACCCCGATGCAATTCTTTTTATTGATGAAATTCACACCGTAATCGGGGCAGGAGCAACCTCAGGCGGGGCCATGGATGCTTCCAATTTGCTTAAGCCAGCATTACAAGCTGGATCATTAAAATGCATCGGATCGACCACTTACAAAGAATATCGAGGCCACTTTGAGAAAGATAGAGCATTAGTTCGTCGTTTTCAAAAAATTGACGTAAATGAACCATCTTTGAATGATTGTTTTAAAATACTCAAAGGTTTGAAACCGTATTACGAAAAACACCATAAAGTCCGTTATACAGCCGAAGCCTTGAAATGCGCGGTAGATCTTTCGGCTAAATATATTGGAGACAGAAAACTCCCAGATAAAGCTATTGACGTAATCGATGAGGTCGGCGCAGCTCAAATGCTTGTTCCCGTTTCCCGGCGCAAAAAAACTATAGCAGTTAAGGATGTTGAAGAAATTGTCGCAAAGATAGCACGAATTCCGCCTAAAAGCGTATCAACCAGTGATAAGACTGTATTACTGAATCTTGAACGTGATTTAAAAAGCGTTGTATTTGGACAAAATAAAGCCATAGAAGCATTATCAAGCGCTATTAAATTATCCCGTGCAGGCCTTCGTGAACCCGAAAAACCTATAGGGAATTACCTGTTTTCGGGTCCGACGGGAGTGGGGAAAACAGAAGTAGCTCGCCAATTAGCAAAAGTGCTAGGGGTCGAATTAACTCGATTTGATATGTCAGAATACATGGAACGCCATAGTGTATCTCGATTAATTGGCGCCCCTCCAGGTTATGTTGGGTTTGATCAGGGCTGACTTTTGACCGACGCAATAGACCAACACCCTCACAGCGTGCTTCTATTAGATGAAATAGAAAAGGCTCACCCAGATCTTTTCAATATATTACTCCAAATAATGGACCATGGGAAATTGACAGACCATAATGGCAAAACCGTCGATTTTCGAAATGTCATTCTCATAATGACTACAAATGCTGGCGCTTCTGATCTTGCTAAAGAAGCTATAGGTTTTGGTCGTAATGAGCGAACGGGAGACGACACCGAAGCCATCAACCGCATGTTCACGCCCGAATTCCGTAACCGGTTAGACGCTACTATTGGGTTTTCTGGACTTACTCCTGAAATAATTTCCCGAGTCGTTGAGAAATTTATTATGCAACTTGAAGCGCAACTAGAAGATCGTAACGTCACCATTGAAATGACAGACGCTGCACGAGCGTGGATAGGTGCAAAAGGATATGACAAACTTTATGGTGCCAGACCTTTAGCCCGAATGATTCAGGAGCACATAAAAAAACCATTGGCTGAGGAATTACTTTTTGGTGAATTAGAGAAAGGTGGTTTGGTTAAAATTAAGATAAAGAACAATGGTTTATGTTTTGCGTACCATGGAAACGAGGATACGCCCCAGCAAAAGCGCAAGAACTTGCGGTCGAAAACCCGAAATAATGGCGAAAAGAAAAACTTAAAAGAATTAGTGAAGTAAGAAAAGCCTCACTCGGAAAGAGTTTGTATATTTTTAATTGAAATTATTTTTATTTTGTGAAGGCCAGCATTAAATTGCAATTTAGGAACTGGACTCCTCTGCGTGATGGTCCACTCGCCAATAAACTTCCACAAGTACATTGATCTGTTTTGGATTATATAAATTATGCAATTGAGCGCAGGCAGCAGTCTAATATTGTGTTTCCTTGGGTTGATCACCAAATATATTTTAAGGGAAAATAAGTTTCCTAAGCCTGTCGCCAATTCACAACAAAATTTGCTTAAAGTCTTTTACGAAAGGGCGATGCTTCCTCCAACTCTCGCTTTTCTATTGCCATATGTTCTCTCTCTCGCTCCACAAATTCTGCCACTGCATTCCGAAAACTCTGATTTGGAATATAGTGATTACTAAACGTATACGTAGGTAAATAGCCCCGTTGAATTTTATGCTGGCCTTGAGCGCCTGCCTCAACTCGTGCTAGGCCTCTCTCTATAGCGAAATCTATGGCACGATAATAACAAGCTTCAAAATGCAAAAATTTAAAATCTGCTATGCATCCCCAATTCCTGCCATATAGAGTGGTTTCCCCGATTAAGTTCAGCGCACCACCAACCAATTCCCCATCATATTCTGCCATTACTAATAGAACTCGATCTGGCATACTTTCCCCTAACAGTGAAAAAAATGTCCTATTCAAATATGCCGTTCCCCATTTTCTATCTGAAGTATCAATATAAAACCGATAAAACGCATCCCAATGTCTGGATTTGATTTCGTCGCCAGTTAACATTAAGATTTTAATACCTTCCGCTATAGCCTGCCGTCGTTCTTTTTTAATAGATTTTCTTTTACGGGCACTTAACTCATTCAAGAATGCTTCAAAATTATCGTAGCCCTGATTTTCCCAGTGATATTGCAATGCGTATCGCCGTAAAAAACCCAGTTCATTTAAAAACTGGGACTCTTGCTCATTTGGGAAGTTAATATGAAGTGACGATACACCGTGTTGGGTCGTCGCTTTCATAAGACTTTTAGCTAGAATTTTAGAAGTCTTTTCGACATCTTCACCAGACCTTACCAACAGTTTTGGACATGTAACAGGTGTAAACGGGATTGCTGAAAGTAGTTTTGGAAAATACCTACCTCCTGCTCGCTCAAAGGCATCGGCCCAACCCCAGTCAAATACATATTCGCCGTAAGAGTGACCTTTTAAATATAGAGGGACAACTCCTAATAATTTCCCAAATTTATCTTCGTAAATTATATGCTGGGGTAGCCATCCTGTATTAGGGCAAACTGATTCAGACTCCTCTAGTGCCGATAAAAATTTATGCGAGATGAATGGATTTCCACAACCGGCACAAGCATCCCAGTTTGACTCGGAAACCTCTTTGATTGATTTTATTAGACGTACCGACAAAGGTGAGTTTATTATGCTATTTGTGTTATCGGACATATTTCCGATTTTATCCTCCGCCCCTTAATTGATTGGACATTTTGAAATAAGGCCAATTTAAAGTTTACAATAAGCTATTATTTTAATTCAAACACACCTTCTACTTCTACTGCTACGCCTCTTGGCAACGAATTTGTCCCAACGGCAAATCTAGCATGACGCCCAGAGTTACCAAACACTTCTACCATAAGGTTTGAAGCCCCATTTACAACCTCAGGATGATTTCCAAAATCTTCCGTACATCGAACAAATCCACCTAATTTAATCACTTGGAAGATTTTATCCAAGTCGCCTGCGCAGGCAGCTTTCGCTTGTGCAAGTAAATTCAATCCACAAACTCTCGCAATATTTACAGCTTCGTCCGTCGTGAAATCACGACCAACTATCCCAACCCCAGTAAGCTTACCGTTCCAAAATGGAATTTGTCCCGCTACCGATATTTGTTTACCGGAAATTACATACGGAACATAATTAGCGGCAGGTGTTGCTGCTTCCGGTATTTCGATCCCCTTCTTTCTTAATCTATCCTCTATTATTCCACTCATTTGTCGTAGCTCCATTATCAGACGCACTTCACCTTACTCAATAGAATAAGCTGACGCTACCTTTTGCGATTCTTAGAATTAAAAAAAGGGGTGCGTCATAAACCTGACGCACCCCTTAAAGTCCGGACGATAGAGAACTCGTCCTTAGGAGCTTCACAGGGTTATGAGGGCGGATATGGGAGGGTACCGCCCGTTGCGACCAAAACAACTGACCGCAAATCTCCAATATTGGAGAAATCACTCAGCATTGAACCACATGCTGTAACACTAGATATAGTACGTGTTAATTAAAACTAACACAACACTTATTTCTACAAATAAATAACAAGGGTAAACCAAATGTGTTGTTTTGGACGTTATATTTCATACTATTAATTGTTTCGGGTAGGCCATAAAACTTTGTGGATTTACTGAAATACCAGTTCGATATTTAGGGAGTTCCATTGTTTTGTCTACAGTTTGGACTGGTAAGTCTAATTTTATTAAAATCTCTTGCTTCTGGGGAGCTTGTCAAAGCACCTCTCACCTAATTTTTTATTGAAACACTTGGGAGAAAATAGAGAACTTCTTTATCAAACGGTATCTAGCACTGAGCACTATATTTCAGTTGTATATGCGGCCTCAGGGCCAGACACTCAGCCGACCGTATCCACCTTTTTACAAGAATTAGGATCAAATCTCTTCATGGGTCTAATGTGTCTTTATACGACCAAATTAAATTTGATCTTGATGCGAATACATGCGGTTCCCAGAAACCGGCAAGTTTGCCTTAAGAATACTACCCGAAGCTGATTCAGTAATGAACAATATCTTATTGTCTAAACCGCCAAAAGCCATATTGGTTGTCATCAAACCTTTGCAAGAGTGAATCCGATGAATCGGTTGTCCCAGTTGATCAAAATGCCAAACACACCCCAACCCAGCGTGGCAGATAAGGAGCCCGCCATTTGCATCCATAGCCAAGCCATCTGGCCCGCCATGCCCACCAGAAAGCTGGATATATATACCAACTTTAGTGGTAGTGCCATCCGGTAATAATGGTACTCTCCAGGCAGCATTTCCGCGAGTCATCCCTACATAGAGAACGTTTTCTTCAGGACTAAGAACCAAACCATTTGGACTGGGACCGTTACCAACCAACAGCTGAAGTTCCCCGGTCGACGTATACCGATAAACTCGTCCTGTAGGGTCATGTACCCCAGTCTGACCCTGATCTGTGAAATAAATATCTCCGTTAGAAGCCAAATGTAGATCGTTACAGCCGCGGAAGCTTTCCGACCATCGATGTTCAACAACCGTCTCAACGCCACCATTATGAGGGTCTATCCTAACTATTCCACGCTTGTAATCAGCTACATAGAGCATTCCATTTTTATGAACTTTCAGACCGTTTGGCCATCCGTCGTACTGGGTAACGACGTCAAATTCTCCAGATGGGGACACTCTAAAAATTTCGCCGTATGGAATGTTAACGACATAAAGATTACCTTCCCGATCAAAGCTAGGACCCTCTAGAAAACAGTCTATATCACGGTCAGGAAGATTGGCGGCACCCCAATCTGGTCTACCTCCTTCGCGTCTGAATTTGCTTGGTACTTGAGCAAAAACTTCAGTTTTAATATCAATCGGAACAGAATAAAAAGACATTAATTTAAACCTATAAAACGCTAAAACATGAGATTGTAGGAAGAGACCATGACTAGTCAATGCCGTTAACATCATGATTCAAATAAACAGCAACTAACTACGTAGACTAATAACGCCCGTTTGTTTCACCCTGGAGGATCATTTCAGCGGCTTTCTCAGCTATCATTAACGTAGGCGAATTAGTATTACCTGATGTAATAGTCGGCATCACCGAAGCATCCACCACCCTTAAACCTTCAATCCCATGGACACGAAGCCGGTCATCTACTACGGCATGTTTATCCGTAATTGGCCCCATCTTACAGGTGCCAACCGGGTGAAATATAGTAGTCCCTATATTACCAGCTTCTCTGGCTAATTCCTCATCGCTCGAGAATTGAATGCCAGGTTTAAATTCTTCTGGCTCAAAACGAGCCATTGCAGGGGCAGAAACGATACGGCGAGTCAATTTTATAGCTTCTGCCGCAACTTTGCGATCCTCAGCCTTGGAAAGATAATTAGGTTGAATTATTGGAGCTACTTGAGGATCGGGTCCCCTAAGGTGAACGTATCCACGACTCTCCGGTCTCAAATTACAAACAGAGGCGGTAAAGGCTTCAAAGGGATGCAGGGGATCGCCAAGCTTTTCGGTAGAAAGTGGCTGAATGTGATATTGTAAATTTGGCGTCTCACGATACCGGTCAGATTTAGCAAAGCCACCAAGTTGGCTTGGAGCCATGGTCATTGGACCTCGCTTAAGTAAAAAATATTGCAGCACCATTCCTATCTTACCAATTAAACTATTCGCTCTCAAATTTAAGGTTTTTGTATTTTTAACTTTAAAAACCATCCTCATCTGGAGATGATCTTGGAGATTTTCACCGACTCCTGAAAGTTCCAAAATGGGTTCAATTCCATTGTCCCGAAGCAGCTCTGGGCAGCCTATACCTGATAATTGGAGAATTTGAGGAGACCCAACAGCACCAGACGACAACAATACCTCCTGGTCTACTTGAACTTCTGCCGATTGTTTGTCTCGAAAAAAGGAAACACTCTTAATTTTTCTTCCCTCAAACCGGACTGATTTTACATGAGCGTGTGTAAAGACCGTGAGATTTTTTCGCCCTATTATGGGATGTAAAAAAGCGTCTGCGGCACTCCATCTTATTCCACTTCGTTGATTAACTTCGAAATAACCGCATCCCTCATTATCACCGTCGTTAAAGTCCGTGGTTTTCGGAATTCCTATTTCCTCAGCAGCGTCACGAAATGCATCTAGAATTTCCCAAGATAGCCTCTGACTTTCCACCCGCCATTCACCCGATCCACCGTGAATGTCGCTAGCTCCTCGAAAATGGCTTTCAGATCGCTTAAAGTAGGTCAGAACTTCTTTCCAACTCCAACCAGCATTCCCAAGTTGACGCCAGTGATCATAATCTCGATCTTGACCTCTCATATAAATCATACCATTTATGGACGAGCAACCTCCAAGCACTTTACCGCGAGGGTAGCTTAACGCCCGACCATTCAAGCCTTCGGTGGGTTCTGTGCTAAAGCACCAATCGGTGCGGGGATTATTCATAGTAAACAAATATCCAACCGGCACTCGGATCCAAAAATAGTCATCTTTTCCACCCGCTTCTAATAGCAAAACCCTGTTTTTAGGATTCGCTGATAATCTGTTTGCAAGCAAGCAGCCGGCCGTTCCTGCCCCGATGACAACGTAATCAAATGTTCCAAATTTTTGGTCAACAATATCTGCCATGACTACCATCTAGTGCCCGAAAACGATTAACAGGGAGTTGTAGAGAACCGAACAAACTGTCTCATGTAGAAGATATTAACAAGGTCTAATAACTCTAAAGATATATCAATTAGACCACGAAACATTCACACTGAGTTAATAAAACCAATTAATAATCGCGGAAGTGATTCTAATTGCAAATTTATTAACATCTCATTACACACTCTTGCCTTCTGTTTAACATTGCTTGATCGTTGATATCTAGGGAAAGGAATTGGATATGGCCAAAGTTGATACGGGTTCTTCCCAGCCAGTTTATTTACCTGTGAGGGATGATTGGCTAGCACGGCGCACTGAAGAAATTATAGAACCTGACTTACCTATCGTTGACCCCCATCACCATATTTGGGACAGACCTGGTTGGCGATACATGATTGACGAACTTGCAGCCGATCTCAATAGCGGTCATAACATCTCGGCCACAGTATTCGTGCAATGCCGCTCTATGCATAGAATTGACGGCCCCATCGAAATGACTCCTATTGGTGAGACAGAGTTTGTCAACGGTGTTGCAGCTATCGGGGCAAGTGGTCTTTATGGCGATCAAAGAATGTGTGCTGGAATTGTAGGTCACGCAGACCTGTCCCTCGGTGAAGCAGTTCGCCCTGTACTAGAAGCCCACATAGCGGCTGGTGGTGGAAGATTCCGCGGAATTCGCCATATCAGTTCCTGGGATCCAGACCCTAAACTCATGAATCCCAATTACCCCGTCCCCAAAAATCTTTTGTCTCAATCCAACTTTCGTAAGGGCTTTTCAGAACTCCAAAACCTTGATTTATCTTTTGATGCCTGGCTATATCATCCACAAATTCCAGAATTAACGAAACTTGCTCAGGACTTTCCAGAAACCTCGATTATACTTGATCACTGTGGAGGACCCCTAGGCATAGCGGGTTATAAAGACAAAACCAACGAAGTATTTGCACAGTGGGCGTATTCAATTAAAGAATTATCTTCATGCCCAAATGTAACAATCAAAATAGGTGGGTTAGGTATGCGGATCAACGGATATGACTTTCACGAAAATGAAAATCCACCCAGTTCTGATCGATTAGCAGAAGCCTGGCGTCCGTATATCGAGACATGTATTGAATTATTCGGAACTAATCGTTGTATGTTCGAAAGCAATTTTCCAGTAGACAAAGGATCTTATAGTTATCCTATTTATTGGAACAGTTGCAAAAAACTCGCTCGCGGTACCAGCGATACGGAGAAGTTCAATCTCTTCAGCGGGACGGCTGCCCGAATTTATCGTATAGACGTGCCTTAGTCACCCCTGACAAGCTTTTTGGAACCAATTATAATTTACATTAAAATCAAGAACCCCACCAAAGGTCTAGCATCACCATAATTAAAACCTTAAACTAAATTAATCCAAACCATTTTTTGGGAGCTTAGTATGTCAATTACACGGATAGATAAAACTTCCGACCCGCGTCCGATTATGAGCCGTTGTGTTGTAACAGATAACATTGTTTATGTTGCTGGTCTTACGGCATCGGATCGCTCCGCAGATATAACGGGTCAAACGCAACAAATTTTAGATAGTATCGATGGTTATTTAGCGAAAGCGGGCACCGATAAATCGAAATTATTACAAGCTAATCTTTGGATAACAGACATGGACAACTTTGCAGCTATGAACGTAGTTTGGAACGCTTGGGTTGATAAAGATAATCCGCCGGTCCGAGCTTGCGTTAAAGCAGACTTAGCTGTACCTGAGATATTGGTGGAAATTATGGTGACCGCTTCTAAATAGCTCAATTTCATAAATGAATGGATTGATCAAAGCTACACCAATATTATTCGTGTTGCTTTGGAGTTCGGCCTTCATTGGCGCCAAATTTGGGTTACCCTTTACCGACCCCCTAACTTTTATGTTTTTGCGATTCGGGACGGTGGTGGCCATTTTCGCCCTACTTAGCTTGTTATTCAGAGCGACATGGCCAAGGAAACCTTCTGATTTTGGACATATAGCCCTCGTTGGGTTTTTGGTTCAAACACTCTATCTAAGTGGCACCTTTATTGCCCTGGATCGAGGGGTTTCAGTGGGCTTAGTAGCGTTAATTTTGGGGCTACAACCTCTACTTACCGCTATTTTCCTCAATAGTGTATCTACCCATAAAATTCTAAATCAACAATGGATCGGAATAACACTTGGATTTGGCGGCCTAGTGTTTATTGTTTGGGATCAACTAAAGGCAAATGACGTCGATCCCCTAGGTATTATTTTAGTATCTTTTGGGGTGTGTTCCATAACGTTAGGAACTCTTTACCAGAGACATTTTTGCAGAAATATGAATTTGCTGACAGGCAACACTATTCAGGCCGCCGTGGCTATGGTCTTAACCGGGATAGGCGCCTGGCTGTTTGAAGAATTAAGAGTCGATTGGAATTTAAAATTCCTTGGTGCTCTTATTTGGATGATTTTTATAGTATCGCTCGGTGCACACACGTTGCTTTTATTCATGTTAAAACAAAACCGAGCATCTAACGTAGCTGCTTTGTTTTATTTAACACCTCCAACCGCAGCGATCATGGCATATTTTATGTTTGGTGAAGTACTAGCTATTTCTTCGATTTTCGGCATGTTAGTCACGGTAATCGGTGTCGCTTTAGTAATTCAACGAAATATAGATTGATCAAATTCCGTGTTAGCATTTTTAATTTCTAATCAGTATTCTATTAATTCATAGATTTTGACTATTATCTATATACTGGAATTGATTAGATAATAGTTGATACACCCTGCAACCGAAGGCATCCTACTATTGACTGTTATTCGGTAAATAAAACGAGTTATCAACTTGGATTTGGCTCAAAAAGCAAAACCAGCTAAGTCGTAAGCATATATATTCAGAATTTGGGGATAAAGACAAATGACGGAAAAATACGACATTCTTTTGCTAGGGGCCTCCTATGGCTCATTATTAGCTACCAAACTTATCTTAGCGGGGCATAATGCGAAGCTTGTTTGTTTGCCTGCCGAAGCCAATTTAATTAATGAAGCAGGTACAATCGTCCGAATGCCTATAAAAGGGAGAGATGGACTCGTCGACATAAAATCACGGGATCTCAATGGAGAATTATCAGCCAGTGGCCCATCAGATATTGACCCATCCGAATTTCATTTAGCTGTACTAGCAATGCAGGAACCCCAATATAGGTCTCCTGATGTACGAGATCTAATAAATAAAATTGGAAAAGCTAAAATTCCCTGTATGTCAATTATGAATATGCCGCCACTAACCTACTTGAAAAGGATAAATGGCCTTGACACCAAACCTCTTCGCGAATGCTATGCGGATGCTACTGTGTGGGACAGCCTAGACCCTGATCTAATTACGCTATGCAGTCCAGATCCTCAAGCATTCCGACCGCCTGATGAACCTGTCAATGTATTACAAGTTCGACTTCCAACTAATTTTAAGTCTGCAAGATTTACTAGCGATCAACATACGGCCATTCTCCATCAAATCGAAGACGACATAGAGCACGCTCGTTTCGACACTGGGGAGGGTCTAGTGGAATTACCTGTTAAATTACGTGTCCATGAATCCATTTTTGTTCCAATGGCGAAATGGTGCATGCTATTAGCTGGTAATTATCGGTGTGTGCAACAATCTGAGATGAGGACGATACGGGATGCCGTACACGTGGATTTAGCCGAAACGAAATCAGTATATGAATGGGTTTTAGATCTTTGCGTTTCATTAGGTGCCAATCCAGCCGACATGGTTCCTTTTGAAAAATATGCTAAAGCGGCGGAATCGCTTATTAGCCCATCCTCTGCAGCGAGGGCTTTGGCTGCAGGGGCCCCAAATATCGAACGCGTGGATCGTCTAGTACGAACTATCGCCGCTACTTATGACAGGAAATCATCTGCCATTGATCAGACGGTTGCTCTAGTCGATGACTGGTTGGACAAAAACAGAAAAATGGCAACCTAAAAATTTCCTAAAACATACCTCAACAATATCAAGTCGCTATTATTCCAAATAAAACAAAGGTTTCCATTAATGAAATTTGGAATTACAACCTCTAAAATTGATGAAATCGGTCTAATTAGTAGAGCCGAAAATCTTGGCTACGATTTTTGTTGGGTATCGGACACCCAAATGATTCGCTCTAATGCCTGGGCTGTACTGGCCTTGGCAGCACATCAAACACAGACTATTCGCATAGGGACGGGGGTTGCTGTTGCAGGACTTCGCTTGGCCCCCGTTACGGCCAACGCTATAGCTACAATTAATAGAATAGCACCTGGACGAACGTTTTTAGGTATCGGTACTGGTAACACGGCTATGCGGGCTATGGGACAACGACCGATGGGTGTAAGGGCATTTGCAGAATATATTCGAGTAGTGAAAGCACTTCTTACGGGAGGGGAAGTTGATTACACCCTGAATGGCATTACGCACCCAATTCAATTTCAGAACCAGGAATTCAAATATATAGACGTGGAAAATTATATTCCAATACATATTGGTGGGTTTGGCCCCCGAGCTCAAACTTTAGCCGGAGAAATCGGTGACGGACTAATCACTGGCATCCCGAGAGGCGGCACTATTCCTGAAGCAATTGCAAATGTCCGAAAAGGAGCCGCCCAAGCGGGGCGGGTTTTAGAAAATATCGAGCCTTTTGCTTTAGTTAATATTCTTATGCTTAAACACGACGAAAAATTAACCGACGATTCGGTTATTCAACTGTGGGGACCTGCCATTATGGCTAACGTCCATTTTGTTGTTGACTGGGTGAAAGAGACGGGAAATGAGCCACCCGACTATATAAAGCCGTTTTGGGATGAATATATCGACTTTCATAAACAGCGAGAATCAAAACGGGCCCACATGAAATTGCATCAAAGCCATTACAGTTATCTGGATCCGGACGAAATGCGTTTCATTACACCCGATATCATAAAAGCATTTACCGTCGCAGGCCAACCAGAAGAAATGATAGAACAACTGCGCAAACTAGAATCCCAAGGATTAGATGCAATAAACTTTATCGCACCTTTGGAACAGCAGTATAGGTTGGTTGAAGATTTTGCCTATAACGTAGTTTCACGTATTTAACAAAAAGAAATTAGTTGGTGATGGGATGCCAACAAAAATTGGTGTCGGTATTTTTGGATTAACCTACTTATAATTTTCGATAATGCGGCCTGCAAGATATTGCGAATCTTCAGCTATCCCGTAAATTATCCCAGATTTACGTTTAACCATCCAATTTAAACCTAAAAAATTTAGCCCTGCCACTTTACTTAATCCCCTTACCGTAATCGGGTAACCTGAAACATCAAGAATAGGTAATTCGATCCACGAAAAATCGAATTTAAAACCCGTGGCTGATATTATAGTTGAAATGCCAGATTCTACTAAGTCAATACTTTTTATCGGCTCAGGTTCTAGTACACCTGCCTGCCGGTCACCTAACATTTCCTCCGCTGAAGGTTTGGGCACATTTAGCCCAAAAGTATAGACAAATTCATCCACAGAAGTTCTAAAGTCGGTAGCATACTTATCTGAAAAATCTATTCCATTTACCACATCAGCAGCAAATACTGCCTTGGTCCCTTCAACCGACAGTAGCCTCCCGCACAATTTCACACCATTTGCTCGTAATTCATGTAATGAGAGTGTGCGTCCGCCATTAGAACCCGTCAAATGCGGATCGCCCCAAAATCGCTGAATGGGATCTGCCAACATTGCAGGAGTGCGATCTAGCCCTCCCATATCACGTTGCCATTCTATACAATCACGCCCTCTGTATCGGCGGGGAAGACGCCCGCTTCGTCCAATCGATAAAAAAACATCAAGCCCAAAAGCATTTAATTCTTCCGCAATTTGGCACCCTGACTGACCTGAGCCAATTATAAGAACTCCACCTCTCGGCAATGAGGGAGGATTTTTATAACTAGACGCCGATAATACATAAATGTGATTAGGTATTTTATTTAAAAAATCAGGATATTTATCCGACTGGTGGGTCGCAGTAGCCACTACCACCTGCTTGGTTTGAAAATTTTTCATATTTGTTTCTAAAATAAAATGACCCCCTGAAAACCTCAGTTTCTTTACCTCAATTCCTTCCAAAACCGGTGCCTTAAAACTATCGGCCCAAGACCTTAAATGCTGGATGAAGTCTTTTTTACCCATAAAATCATAAGGTTTATCTCCACCGTATTCCGCACCAGGTAGTGTAATGGTCCAATTGGGCGTGACCAGACAAAATGAGTCCCATCTATCTACTTGCCATGCATTACCAATTTTTCCTTTTTCCAGAACGACATGTTCGATACCAGCATGGGATAACCTATAGCTGATTGCTAAACCGGCTTGTCCCGCACCGATAACAACAACATCATGAATCTTCATTTTTTAGAAGACTACAGGTCAGAGCCGAATTGCACTACATCTAACGGAGGAGGCTCTAAACCGGCATGGCTGAGCATATGATGGGTCTGACCTCGGTGATGAATTTGGTGTTGAAACAAATTGGTGAGACAAATCCGAAGTGGAAGGCTAAAGTACTCTCCCGTCTCAACAGTATCGAATGATAAAGTATCATCTAGATCCGAAGGATCCATTGCCCTACAAAAGTCAACATACCAATCATCTTGGTCAAACTGGGCAAATCTTAATTCAACAAAGTCTGTATACAAAATTTCGTCCAGACGGGTAAATTTAGTAGGTTTTTTTTCTAATCTTTCTCTATAAATCAAATCCGCGACTAATATATGGTTTAGCGTACCCAATATCGATTTAAAAAAACCAAGTCGATCTTCTTCCAGTTCCTTAGCGGATAACTGCCCAGCCACCGCATATAATCGTTTATTAGCCCATGAATTGTAAAGAGCCGCGGTAGGTAAATCCAATAACATTTTTGTACTCCTTATGGGTATTCAAAGGTCCCAATTATAAAATCGTTTGCACCATAATGAAACGTGACCCCCTTTTTTATCATCCAGCACAGTTTACAGCATCTATTTACAAACAGTCTAAACTCTTATGTAACCGTTCTGAATGTTGTCCCTTGAAAACTGCTTTAGAACACGTCTGTTTTCTCACCTAATACGTCGGAGAATCCCAGAGGTGACAATGTTGATCAATTATTAATAACACTAGATCTATGACTTCTTAATGAGTGAAGGAAGCCAATTACTATCACAGTACAGAAATCAAGCATATAGACGTGACATTAGTTTAAACGTTAGTTTTCTCCAATAAATTGATGCACAATCATCGCCCAAATTATTGTTGGGTAATACGCTTGATCAACTAAGGTATGGTTTTTGCAAGTGCCAGTCTGTTTCGCTTTGGTAAGTATGGCCAGCACGTAACAACGTTGTCTCTTTCCACCATGCCGCCTCCAACTGGAGCCCGATAGGTAAACCGTCTGACGAAAATCCACATGGAATAGATAAACCTGGGAGTTGTCCGAAGGCACCCGCGTAAGTATTACGCGTAGCATCTTTTGTCGCTTCTAAAAGAGACTTATCATCCTCAATTGGGGGTACAAGTGTTGGTAATGTCGGTGACAAAAGAATATCAATTTCGTCAAACAGTCGACCTAATTGATTCTTCCAATTCTCCCGAGCACGTAATGCATTTGAATAGTCTACAGCGGAAAAAGACAAGCCGGTAATCATCCGTTCGTAGACTGGCCGAGAAAAACCCTCAGGACGTTCTTTTAAGCGCTGACCGTGATAGGCACATGCGTCGGAGAAAATCATAATTGTTGCCCACTGTTGCATGTCAGCTGCACCATGAACGTCAACATCAATTAATTTAGCTCCTAATTTTTCTAATAAGTTTATAGATCGCTGAACGGCGGTTTCTATTTCAGAATGAATATTTTCTAGGTAGAAATTACGGGGAATTCCAATACGCAAACCTTCTATCCCAGCGTTCAAACTCGGTAGAAAATTATCTAACGGTTTATTCGCTGAAAATGGATCCCGTCTATCATATCCAGCTATGACAGAAAATATTCTAGATACGTCCGCAACTGAACGCGCCATTGGGCCAATCGTATCAAAACTTGGGCTAACAGGAGTGGAGCCATAATTGGGGACTCGTCCATGAGTTGGTCTTAGACCACTTACACCATTTATGGAAGCCGGCAACCGAACGGATCCCCCTGTATCCGAACCAAGCGCTCCAACGCACATGTTAGCAGCAATTGCGGCTCCGGAGCCCCCGCTCGAACCACCGGGAACCCGATCGGTATGCCAGGGGTTACGACAGGGTTGAGAAACGGTATTGTCTGATCTAATTCCAAACGCAAATTCATGCAATGTTGATTTGCCAACAATAACAGCACCCGCACGCTCTAATCGATCTACAACTGGCGCATTTTCATTTGGTACGTGATCACTAAAAAAAGCTGATCCCGAGGTAGTTAGAATGCCCGCCGTCGCAATATTATCCTTTATCGCAAAAGGCATGCCATGTAACAGACCAAGCCACCTCCCATCCGTCGCCGCTTGATCGGCGGCTTTAGCGCGACGCATAGCTTCATCACGAGTTACCGTTATCATTGCATTAATTTTGCTATCTTGTTGTTCAATAATCTCCAAACATGCCAATGTAGCATCTTGTGATTCCGTAACTTTGGTCATCAACGCACCCTCCGTTCTCCTGAAAACTCCGCAAATGTTTTTATAAGTTTCTGTGCCCTTTAGCTGGTAACTGTGGGTCTTTTAAGAATTGCACGAGTATCGCTGCAACCAATGGAACCAAAGCCAGAGTGGATAGCATTACATCGTAATCGCCGAATAAATCAAAGGCTATTCCCAAAGGAATCGGACCCACAGATGCTCCAACAACACCAATCATCTGACCTGTTCCTTGAATGCTTCCCAAATGGCGTCTCCCAAAATAACGAGGCCAAACGTAGCCAAACATGGTGATATTAAAGGCGTTATTAACTCCAAAGACCACCCCATAAACCAAAGCAGTGATCAAATCTTGGACGAAGGTAATAGCAAATAGCGAAAGCGAAAGCATTATTAAGGAAAGACCGAACACTCTATGTGTGGGAAAGCGATCAAGGCTTCGACCGACGAACGGTTGAGTAAAAACCGCCACAATAGCTGATAATGGAAATATCCAAGCTGCTATTGTAGGAGTGAGACCCTTTTGTTCAAAGATTGGTACCTGAAAAAAATGAAGCGAGGTTATCAACATTGACATTGTGAAGAGACCTACGGCCACAATATAAAATGTCGAAGTATGGAATGCCTCCGTTAAACTTAGTCCGAATCCTGCTGAATGCTGGTCTTGTACATCGGAATTATCCGTTTTTTGGATATTTAACCCATCAGGAGATAAACCCAGTGGCTCGGGAGCATTGTGTAGGAAAATCAATAGCAATGGCAACATTAGAATCCAAGTAGATACACCGAGCCAGAACCACGCGTTTCGCCAACCAACTTGATCAATTAGCCATTGACTAACAGGAGGATGTATTGCCATCGAAAATACAAATCCCAATAGCATCAATCCCATTGCAAAACCGCGTTTACGACTAAACCAATGAGAAACCACGTTACTGCTATTTAGCATTACCGATCCCTGCCCCAAAAATCTTAAGAAACCAAACCCTAAAGTTAACCAAACAATTCCCGAAGCCAACCCAAATGAGATACATGCAAATCCTAATAAGATCACGACTATACAAAACGTTCGATAAACACCTTGGGTATCTACTAGTCTTCCCATGAGAGGCAACCCAAAAGCCGCAAACAAGGTCGCTAAACCATAGGCAGATGAAATAGCTGTAGCGCCAATATCCAAATCTCTAGAAATGGGACCGATAAAAACACTAAATGTGTGAGACTGTCCGGGTCCGCTTGCAAAAACACCGAAACCAGCTATGAGAAGTATAATCCAACCATAGAAAATTCGGGCACTAATCAATTCAAATACTTTTCGGCGAAATCCAATCAAGGCTATTCCAATTCTATAATTGGCAATTTCGAAATGATATATTCAATAGGATCAAAGCATTATTTGTTATGCGAAGAATAATAAACAATTAATGGAAGAAAAACTTGGGGCAACTAATCTACATCCGTCGAATATTTAACAATATTCGAGCGCAATTCATCCGGTATAGACACTGATGTCCTTGATTTAGGGTCGAAAAAAACTTCGACCACATCTTGAAGAGCATGGGTAACTCCTGTATCAACATTCAGCATTCGTTGCCGAAACGTCACACTTTTAGTCCCGCATCTAGCGACCATACCCTCAATGACTATCAGATCAGCCGCTTTCACTTCCTGTTTAAACTGAGTGGTAGTACTAGCCGTAACGGTATGCACTCCTTGTTTTTCCATTGCTTTCCAGGCAACGCCAATGCGAGGCCAAATATGAAAAATTGCATCATCAAAAAAATGTGCATACCACCTCGCATTCATATGTCCAAATTGATCACAATGCCAAGGAAAACAAACACCCCGATGTAGTTGTAACCAATTAGACATAACGATTTCCTCTCGTGGTAATGGCGACAAATCGGGGACAGGGTCAGATCCATTAAGTTGATATTCAATGATAGGCCCTAAAGCCGAGGGGATTGGTGCTGATTTTCGGGATTTTGGATCAAAAAAAACTTCTAGCGACTCCATAGTCGCATGAATTTCATTGGTTTCGATATTATACATTCTACAAAGGAAAGTAAGAGTTTTATTGCTTGCTCGAATCAACCCACCATCTGTCCTAACCAATGAGCCCATTGGTAACTCTTTTATAAAATTTGTGCGGGTTATCGCTGCAACGCTATGACCGCCGTGTTTTAATACGACTGACTGTGGAAACCCAGTGCAAGCCAAAGCGTGAAACATTGCCTCATTAAAAAAATTCGAATAATTGCGGACGTTTAGGTGCCCAAATTGATCACAAAGCCAAGGATGTACCACACCAGTATGAAGCTCATGCCAGATTGTCATCAGATTCCCGAACCCAGAAAGTTAAAAACATAAAAACACTCTTAAAATACCCGAACTAGCCCACATCTCAAAACTTCCATACTAAAAATAGGCTTCAACTTTTACCTTTATTTTTGTAGTAAGGTTTATAATTAACAGGAAGATCAAAAAAACTCGGATGCCCTCTTTAAACAATCGGTGTCAACGAAAGAAAAGAAACTTAGTCTTCATATAGGTTATACTCTCAGGCACAACTGAAAAATTGCAAAATCACTTCGGACCCTAATATTAGCGAATTAACCTCAACAACAAACAGTCTAATTATCATGAATGAAACAAACACGCGCTCTCGGTCTAATAATTTTATCCGAGACCAAATCACTGCTGATTTAAACAGTCAAAAAGTGCAAACGATAATCACTCGATTTCCACCAGAACCTAACGGTTACTTGCATATCGGTCATGCTTTATCAATATGTTTGAATTTCGGGATAGCCGAAGACTATAAAGGACGGTGTAATCTTCGCTTTGATGACACGAATCCCACAAAGGAGGAAGAGGAATTTATACAAGCAATTCAAGAAGACGTTGTTTGGATGGGTTTTTCATGGGACACGGAACCCAAATTTGCTTCCGATAATTTTGAGCAGCTATATAAGTGGGCTGAACATCTAATAATCAACGACAAGGCCTATGTTGATGATTTATCCGCTGAAGAAATTCGAGAATATCGTGGGACTTTAACAAAACCAGGAAAAGAAAGCCCATACAGGAAGAGATCCGCTGAAGAAAATCTCCGCCTATTCCACCAAATGAAGGCCGGAGAATTCCCTGAGGGAAGCCGTGTGTTAAGAGCTAAAATAGATATGACGTCTGGCAATATCAATTTAAGAGATCCGGTAATCTATCGCATTTTATATACTAATCACCCCCGGACTCAGAATAAATGGTGTATTTACCCTACCTACGACTTTGCACATGGTCAATCTGACGCAATCGAGGGCGTCACTCATTCGCTATGTACTTTAGAGTTTTCGGACCATCGACCACTTTATGACTGGTTTATCGAAGCTCTTCCAGTCCCAAACATTCCCCGACAATACGAATTTGCCAAACTACAGATCTCACATACGATTTTATCTAAAAGACGACTAACCCGCCTTGTGGCAGAAGGCCATGTTCTCGGATGGGATGACCCAAGGTTACCAACCTTATCGGGGATGCGTCGCCGAGGCCTACCACCTGAAGCGATAAGAGACTTTATTTCCGCAGTTTCCGTTTCCAAAAACGAAGGCATGATCGAGTTAGCAATGCTCGAACATTTCGTCAGAGAACACTTAAACAAAAAAGCAGACCGCCGAATGGCTGTATTAAATCCCTTAAAACTGATCGTAGAAAATTTCCCCGAAAACGAAACCGTGTGGTTAGACGCCGTCAATAATCCTAACGTTCCGGACTCCGGTTCTCATACAGTCCCGTTCACTCGAGAAATTTGGATCGAGAAGGATGATTTTATGGAGAATCCACCAAGAAAATTTTTCCGGCTAAGTCCGGGACAAGAAGTACGCTTACGCTACGCATTTTTGATCACCTGCACTGGCTTTGAAAAAGACAAAGACGGCAATATCACCGAATTGCGATGCGTCTATGATCCGGCAACAAAGGGTGGTAATGCAGCAGATGGCCGCAAAGTTAAGGGTACCATTCATTGGGTTTCAAAAAATTATGCTAAGACGGCTGAAGTACGCCTTTTTCAACCCCTTTATAATAAACAAAATCCGGAAGAGGGAGCCGATTTCACAGACCAAATTAATCCAAATTCAATTACAGTTCTAAAGAACTGCAAACTAGAACCCAGTTTAACCAATCTTCCTAAAGAAGCGCCCATCCAGTTTGAACGTTTAGGCTATTTCTACTTAGATAAAGACAGCGATCCTGAAAAATTAATCTATAACCGGACGATCGCACTAAGAGATAGCTGGCAAAAAACTAAGGCTAAAGGCTAAAGGAATATGCTTACTAATAAAATGAAACGAATCATTCAGGAAAACACGATAGGACTAGTCGCCACCGTATCACCCGAAGGTTTCCCCGCTGTTTCACCGAAGGCAACGACTATAATACTGGATGACTGTAATCTCGCATTTTGCAATATTCGCTCCCCAAATACAGTGAGGAATATTCGATGCAATCCGGCGGTCGAGCTAAACTATATTGATATTTTCCGCCGCCAAACATGTCGGATTTCGGGTTTAGCAAAGTATATTGACAAATATGAAAAAAAATTTGGCGAATTAATTGAACATTTCAATTCATGGAGTAATTTACACCCTAGAATCCGAGGGATAGTGGCCGTAAAAATTAGCAACGCCCAACACATCTTTTCTCCAGCATACGATGAGGGGGCCAATGAAGAAGCCCTTAAGATCGAATGGCTTCAAAGATATAATAGGTTATTGCGCTAGTTTCGGGCTTCGTAAGCTTCAATCAACATCGTAAGCAGTTCTAATACGTCACCTTCTGGCGAACCAGGCTCAGCGTCGACCATCTCGGTTATACGGCGGAGGGTTTCTTCATATTCTTCTTCGGTTTTGATTGCCTTGAATTCCGATTCAACAAACGCATTCTTCATTTAATTTGAAACCTTGTTTTATCCAAATAATCGAAACTTCATTCAATCGTCCGGCCTTTTATCACGCATAGTAACAAATTCTTCTGCCGCAGTAGGATGAATTCCAATGGTAGCGTCGAAATCACTCTTTTTTGCCTTCATTTTTACTGCTATCCCGATTCCTTGGATAATTTCAGGTGCATCAACACCTACCATATGAGCGCCAACAACACGTTGCGTGGCCCGGTCTACTATAAGCTTCTGTAAGCCGCGTTCCGGATTACTAGTTAATGTATATTTCATGGGTTTAAAGTTTGCTACATATACGTCAATTTGACCATATTTATCTCTGGCAAGATGCTCTGGCAAACCGACAGAACCCACAGGGGGTTGGCTAAATACGGCGCTGGGAACATCTTCATGATCAACTGATATAGGATTTCCATTATACGTGGTTTCAGCAAACGCCCTTCCCTCGGCTATGGCAACAGGTGTTAGGTTAATTCGGTCGGTTACGTCCCCAATTGCGAAAATACTTGGGACTGTGGATTGGCTCCATTCGTCTACCTTCACGGCACCACTGCGACTGAGGTCGACACCTACGGTTTCAAGACCAAGTCCTTTAGTGTTTGGACCGCGTCCAGTCGCGTACATGATCTGGTCTACATCTATTGCGTCCGAATTCGTCAAAAAAACTCTTACTCCCGTTTTAGTTTTTTCAATGCGGTTTGGAAGTGTTTCAGAAACGATATTTATACCTTTTTTAAGTATTTCATTTGTTAATGTAATTCGAACATCCTCATCGAACCCACGAAGCAATTTGTCAGCTCGAAAAACGAGATCCACCTTGGCTCCTAAGCCCTTAAAAATTCCAGCAAACTCTACCGCTATATAGCCAGACCCGACGATCATAACTCGTTTTGGAAGCTCCTTTAAATCCAACGCTTCATTTGACGTTATAGCGTGCTGTATTCCCTCCACTTCAGGTAGCGTAGGCCAACCCCCAACAGCTATCATTATTCTTTCGGCAGTTAAAATCCTTCCTCCAACGCGGACACTGTGAGAATTTACTACAGTTCCTCTTCCGTGGTAACGATCCACGTTAGCGTTTTCTAGTAATCTTACATAAATCTCATGAAGTCTGTTTAACTCTGTGTCTTTGGCTTCAATTAGGGTATTCCAGTTATGTTTCAGCCCCTCAACAACCCAACCATAAGCTTTTGCATCATCCATTTCCTCATAGGCATGACTCCCATACACCAGCAGTTTCTTTGGAACACAGCCTCTTAAAACACAGGTTCCACACTCGCGAAATACTTCGATAATAGCGCCTTTAGCACCATAAGACACAGCAACCCTTGAGGCACGCACGCCACCCGAACCAGCACCTATAGTTATTAAATCGTAATCGAATTCGGACATATAACGCTCCTAAGATTAGGCCTGGGTTACTTTTGCAAATTTGTTACTCTTGGCATAATAGAGTTATAACCACTTCAACCAAGAGCCTATTTCTCCCAACACAGCAATTGGAATACGACAGATTAAAACCGATAACACACATAAGTTGTTTCGTTACGATATTAAGCAGAAACCCTATGCCGTTCTGTGTGGAAAAATAAATAAGTCTGTTCTATCCATACAAGAAATATTAAGGACCTTTTACTTAATTGTTCCAGCTACACTCTTGTCATTCATTTTCAGCACACCATTAAATGCCGACACCGGGCGAGAAGTGTATTTAATAAATATAGGTTGGCACGTTGGTATAGCCGTTCCATTAAATAACGAAGTCAGAAAACATATTTTAGCGCCGATGGATTTCCCGAATGCGCAATTTTTAGAGATCGGTTGGGGCAGTAAAGAGTACTATCAGGCAAAAGATCCTTCCATCGCAATCGCCCTAAAAGTTGCTACTACACCTGGTCCGGCAGTCCTGCATTTATATGCCTTTTCCCGATCGATCGAAGAAACATTTCCTAACGCGGACATTCTTAAAGTTTTAATCGGTCAAGCCGATTTTAAAAATCTTTTAAACTATATGAAAAGTAGTTTTATCTCCAAAAACGACGGCAAACATCAAATCCTTGCCTCAGGACTTTATGGCCCCGAAAGTAGTAGATTCTACGCGGCTACTGGAACATTTCATTTATTCAATACATGTAATAGGTGGACGTCAGGTGCCGTGGAAAAAATGGGGATACATCTTAAAAATAAAAATATAATTACAGCAGGAATGCTAATGGACGAAGTCCGGAAAACCCTAGAAACCAGAAGATAATGTGCTATTTGATATCCTTAACGGAATTACTGGGTTAAACTTTTACACTAAATTCCTCATAGGAGATTAACGATTAATCAGTCTACTGCAGAAAATGAGAATAACATTTCAGCGATTCAAAGCGAGAAGCGCCTACTAGAGGAAACAATCAAAGCGCTTCGAGATAGACTCGAGACCGGAAACGCTGACTATAATCAAATGGCGGAAAATCTTAAGGCAGCCCACGAAGCCTCACGCCGAGATTCTGAATCAAATGTGCAGGCGCTAAGGGATACGATGGAGCGTATGCGTAATGATTACGAGGAAAAAATAGGCAGGGAGAAGACACCAAACGACCCCAAACGGAGAGAAACACAAACAACTGTGCAAGCACAGAAGGATAC
>CAZADS010000038.1:0-27598 GCA_964483985.1 uncultured Thalassobaculaceae bacterium | reverse complement strand
TACAGTATATACAAGGAACCAAATTGGAGCAGGATTATGCAAATCGTGAAATAAATCTTTGTGCCGGAGCCAATAAAACTACTCTAAAATTGATGAGTTCAGGCAAAGGGCCTGCTGACCATCTTGCTAATTATGATATTCCAGTTGTTCGCGATCTACCCGGCGTTGGTTCAAATTTACAGGATCATTTGGAGGTTTATTTGCAAAGCCAATGCAAGCAACCAATTACCCTTCATGCCTCTCAGCATTGGTTACGTAAAATAATAATAGGTTTACAATGGATGTTAGCTCGGAAAGGTTTGGGGGCGAGTAGTCATTTCGAGGCTGGGGGTTTTATACGTTCGGCTTCGGGAATCCAGCAACCAGATATACAATTTCATTTTGTCCCAATAGCAATGAACTACGATGGATCTGAACGACAAGATGTTCATGGCTTTCAAGTTCACGTTGGACCCATGCGACCAACTAGCAGAGGGAGTATAAGACTCAAATCGAGGGACCCAAACATCCCGCCGAAAATTGTATTTAATTATATGGCCACTGAAACAGATAGGGCTGAAATGAGGAAGGGCCTAAGGTTGGCACGAGAAATTTTAACTCAAACAGCATTTGATGAGTTTAAAGGTTATGAAATTTCTCCCGGTGCAGACATCCAAACGGATACCGAAATAGACGAATTCGTTCGCCAGAAAGGGGAAAGCGCTTATCATCCTTCTTGCAGTTGTAAAATGGGTGCGGATAGAATGGCCGTGGTTGATGTCAACGGTTGTGTGCATGGTGTAGAAGGACTAAGGATTGTTGACGCATCTATAATGCCAAAAATCGTCAGCGGTAATTTAAATGCTCCCACTATTATGTTGGCCGAGAAGTTGTCTGATGTTATTCGACATAAAAGACCTCTTGCTCCTAACTATGTGTCGGTTTGGTCGAACCCAGAATGGGAAACACGTCAACGTTAAAGGAGTTTTAGGTCGGCCGAGCGTTGGACCGAAGTTTTTGGCGCCGCTTTTGGAGCATTTTTTCCCACTTTTGAAGAACTTTTGCTTTACGATTTTCGAAGGCTTCTCGGAGTAGAGCTTTCTGTTGTGCGTTAGCCTGTTGAAGCCGACGAGAAGATTCTAGGCGAAATTTTCTAGCGGCTAAAATTTCTTTTCTTAATGCGTCTTGCCTCTTTTTCCAGAATGTTGATTGACGCGTGTGAGAACCGTTAATTAATTTTGAAGTTGCATTAGATTTTAACTGATACACAGCTTTTCTGTATCGACGCCCCCGCTCAGGGTCGTTTGAGTGATATCGCTCGACTGCAGTATTCCAAGATCGATAGTCTTCGTTTAATTGTCGAAGAAATTCCGCGGCGTAGGTGGTATTGATTTTTGGGTCCAATGCATTTTCTAAACTATCGAAAGCGTGCGGATGGTACCAGAGATTTACCTGCATACAGCCAATATCTATATTATTGATATTCCGCTTTTTTAGTTCTTGGATAGCTTCTAATGCTTGCTTTTTGGTTGCAAAGTACAAACCTTTTCCTTCTGCAGTAATTGTCCAAGGCCAGGCGACGCTCTCTCTTTGAGACGCGTCCCAGCGACCTGTCTCTTTCAATGCAATGGCGTCTAATAAACCATTAGGAACGTCGACTTTGGTTTCTATCAATTGGATTGCAGACCTGCATAAATTCGCCGTCTGACGTTCTTCGCCTGTCATAGCGACTGAATAGTTGGCGATAAGTAAGGATATTATCACCCCGGAAAGAGCACCTAACAAACGCATGAATACCTCCACGTAATAATTGGGAAGCAAACCACATGCCAATATTGAAATTGATTATTCTGCAGCTTCACCGAAGCTTGGCTGCGTAATGGATAACGCAGCGAGACTAGCCATAAATTGCTTCATGTTAATTGATAAAGTTTGCAGATCCTCTAGTCTTTCTATTTTCATCTCGTCCATATAAAGTGCTCGGTTAATCTCAATCTGCAATGTATGGAAACCATCTTTAGGACGGCCATAATGTCTGGTGACAAAACCGCCAGCATAGGGATTATTTTTACGAACAGTATAGCCTAAATTTATCAAGCTTTTTTCTGCTTCCGTGGTTATTGCCGGATCACAAGAAGTAGCATGGCAATCCCCAAGGACTATATCAATTGGTTTTTGGTTTATTGTTCTGTTGTTTCGTAACCCACCGATCCCTGATGGCATCGAATGGCAGTCGAGTAAAATACAGTAACCAAATTGCCGCTGTGTTTTGCTTATCAAATGCGTCAATGCTTGATGATAGGGGTAGTAAAATTTATGGATTCTTTGTTCAACCTCCGCGAAATCAAGCTTATTCCGATAAATTTCTTCTGAATTTGACACTACCCTTGGAATCGTGCCCAGCCCAGCTGCAATTCGAGCATTGCGTGTCGTTACGTAATCTGGCAGGGGTCCTGAAAACATCGCTGGGTCAAGCTCAAAAGGTTCTCTATTAACGTCTACATAGACCCGTGGGAATAATGCATTTATAAGCGGTGCGCCCAGTTCTGGAGCAGTAAAAAAAATCTCTTCTATAAAGCAATCCTCCGAGGAACGAAGTCGAAGTGGCGTTAATCGTGATGCCTGAATAAAATTGACTGAATAGTTTCTTCCGCTATGGGGCGATGCAACGACCATTGGGATAGTTTGCTTCACCGGTTGAATGATGTTCACACAGTCATTTTGTTCAAATGGGTTAAAAATATGACTTTTTATTGACATACTGTACAGTTAGACCAAATTGCCTTAACTGTCATCCCATAGAGTGTGGTTAAATGAAATTAATGATTTTCTGTCAGGTACTTGTAAATTTAGACCGTTATTTATAAACACGGTGGTTCTAGAATTAGATCCAGAAAGAAATTGGGCGCGTAGCTCAGCGGGAGAGCACCTCGTTGACATCGAGGGTGTCACTGGTTCAATCCCAGTCGTGCCCACCACTTTTTAGAAGGTAAAACGGTTTTTAAATCCAATGAGGATTGATAGGCGTGAGAGGGCCTACCGATTCCTCTATAGATTGTGCGGCATCAAGACAAAGGCTTTCACAAAATCTGGATGCTATAATTTGCACCCCTAAGGGTTGGCCGTCATGCAGCCCTGTAGAAACAGCGACTGCAGGTAGGCCTAGCAGATTGATACTTACAAGTAGTCCCTGGGCATGAAAGATTTTGCTGGCTTCGTCTTTTGTCCCTACATCTTCGTTGGGTGCAAAAGGTGGAATGTTAGAGACAGGTCCAACTATCAATGGAAAATTTTCAAGGAACAAGGACCACAAACGGATCAAACGCGTCCGTTCACTTGCAAGTCGAATGTATTCCTCAAGGCCATATTTCGGTGTGAAGCTTTCAAAGTAGTTGAGCGAACGAACAATATCTTCAGAACCAAATTTGCGCATAGCACTGCCCATCACCGATCGAGTTTCCGATGTGATAAGGCCTGCCCATACCTCTAGACACCGGGATAATTCAGGCGGTTCAATTTCTTCGACCTGATACCCTGCTTCGCCAAGAATGTCGCCTGCTTTTTGGATGGCTATTAAAACTTCTGGTGCGATAGGTGTCCCAGGGACGTTTTTTATTAGGGCTACTTTCAAAGATCTACCCGACGGGGTGTTAGGCATTGGAGCCGGGACCCAAAAGGGATCACGAATATCGCCCTTGGCCATGGCGTCTAGACCTAACCGAACGTCAGCAATAGACCGAGCAATTGGACCTTGTGTGGACATTAGCTGCATAAGCAATGGCCGTTCTTCAGCCGCGGTGGGGTTAAAGGCGGGGATCCGCCCTTGTGTAGGACGAATGGTAGCGAGGCCTGTACAGAAGGCTGGATACCGAAGAGATCCGCCAAGGTCGTTACCGTGACCAATACAACCAATTCCTACCGCTAGGGAAGCCGATGCCCCACCAGAAGATCCACCTGGCGTTAGGTTTCTATTCCACGGATTTATAGTATTTCCAAATAGCGGGTTGTTTGTATGCCAGCGAAGGCTAAATTCTGGCGTGTTGGTACGACCAATTGGAATGGCGCCAGCTTTAAGGAGGTTATCCACGACCGGAGAATTGGCTCCTGCCATTAAACTCTGAAACGCGATAACTCCATTGGGGCTGGTTTGGTCTATCACATCAACATTATCTTTTATTGTGATAGGAACACCGTGGAGTGGGCCTAAAACGTGGTTATTTTTTACAGCGACGTCGGCCTTAAAAGCAGCTTCCCTTGCTTGTTTATGCAAAGGTCTGGTGATAGCATTTATTTTAGGATTAATGTCATCCAAACGAGTGAGATGTGAATCAATAACGTCTACCGCACTGATTTCTTTATTTGCAATGCGCCTGGCGGTTTCCGTAGCAGTCATATACCAAAGAGGTTGAGACATAATTTTAACAATAATTCGATCAGTATTTAAACGTGTAAATTATAAGATGGATTTGAGCATTTCCGTACGCTCTTTTCCGGCGGCCATCATTAACGCGAGGTCACTACCGCCCAATATTAGCCTTGCTCCCATGCCTATATATTTTTCCATCAAGGAAGGTTGGTATACTCCACCCATGCCTGCATATTTTCCATGTTTTTGACATGCAGCTATGGTGGTTTGATATGCTTCGATAACTTTAGGGTGATCCAATTGCCCGGGGATGCCAAGTTCCATGCAAAGATCATTGGTGCCTATTAACAATGAGTCGATGCCCGGAATTGCAGCTATTTTATCAGCATTGTTGATGGCCGTCGGCGTTTCCAGCATCACTATAAGCAGAGTGGCGGAATTAACAGCTTCCGTGGCTTCCGCCATGGGGTGTGATTGAAAATTTAACGTTGGTTGAGCACCAGCAACTGACCGGTGCCCTATGGGAGGATATTTGCATTGGTCGGCCATTTGTTTCGCGATTTCTGGTGTGTCGACGTGGGGAACAACAATTCCTTGGGCCCCACCGTCGAGTACGCGGCTGGAATGAAAATGCTGAAAGCCAGGCACTCGCACTATAGGGGTGATTCCAGCATCTTGAGCTGCCACACTAATTTGGACGGCGATGTCCAAGTCCATAGAGTTATGTTCCATATCTATGAAAAGCCAGTCGAAACCAGCCGTCTTCATGGCTTTTCCTATGTCGACGGTTCGGCTTTGTCGCAAACCAACCCCAATTGCAAGCGCACCAGATTCGAGTTTTTCTTTTGCGGCATTGTGGATGGTTATCATAATATTCTCCCGATTATTAGATGTTGATTATAGCCTTAAAAGAGTTTGCCATGAGGAGTTGAAGGATAAAACCAGGTTTTTCTTTTTTTTAAATCAAAACAGATCCGAAATAGATTGTTAGCGCAATGTCTAAAAATGTAAAATCAGTATTCGTTGGGCCAAAGCGTCGAATAGACCAGGATTGGCCAAAGTTAGCGAGCTACTTAGCACAGCATGGCCTAAAGTTGGGTCCGGTTTCGTTTCCACGTCAGTTTTCGGGAGGATTCGGTAATCTTAATTATTTAATTAATCTCAATGGTTTTCCAGCAGTGTTTAGACGGCCTCCTCCGGGGCCAATTCCTCCTGGTGCAAATGATATGTTAAGAGAGGGGCGAATATTGCGGGGATTGGAGAATGTATTTCCGTTGGCTCCGAAATGTATACACTTATGCGATGATATTAGCGTTTTGGGGGTCCCTTTTCTTGTGATGGAATATCGTCCTGGAATCGTGATTGGAGGAAAGCTGGAATCTGAAATAATTAAGCATGCGGATATCGGCGTTAATTTATCAGAGATGCTGGTGACAGTCTTATGTGATTTGCATGATATTGACCCTGAATCCATTGGGCTTGGAGATTTAGGTCGTCCTAAAGGTTTTTTTTATCGTACTGCCCAAGGTTGGTCAAAAAGAGCTCAGCTTGCTTGGGATGGTGAAGCACCTAAAGCGGTGGACAAAATCCTAGCATATTTGGAAAGAGCTAATCCGTTAGATCAAGATCCGGTATTGCTTCATAATGACTACAAATTGGATAATTTTATACTTGATGCAAACACGCTTGAACCTCGTGCGCTCATCGATTGGGATTTAGGCACTCGTGGTCCTCCGTTATGGGATCTGGCCGTGCTTTTGAGTTACTGGACAGAGCTAAGTGATCCTCCAGCGATGCTAGAACTAGGGCAAATGCCAACCACTCACGTTGGATTCCCTGACCGTCGTTATGTGATCGAACAGTACGCTAAACTTTCCGGTAAAGACGTAGCGGATATCAAAATTTTTAGAGTTTTAGCCCAATTTCGGTTAGCGGTTGTATTTCGGCAGCTCTTCAGGCGCTATAGAGAAAGCGGTGAAGGCAACCCCGCGGCAGCCTCGTTCAATAAATTAGCGGACGGTCTACTTGATTTCACTCTGGATATAGCTGCTAATCGAATAGATTAAAAGTCTAACTTTATAGGATTTCATTATTTAGAACATAAAGTTCTTGCGATTTAGATTCAATAGCGCCGGGACGGGATGTACGAACCTGCTCAATTGCTTGGGTCGGTAAAATTCCAAGAGAGATTAAGAGCTTTGCAGCAATAGTGCCGCTTCTGCCCAATCCCGCAGCGCAATGGATAGCTACGCGTCTGCCCTTTTTAAGGTCGTTCAAAATAGTTGGGCCGTGCTTATTCCAGGCCAGTTTAAATGCTGGTCCAGGAGGTCTTAAATCTTCTATGGGTAAATGGTAAGATCGATATTTATATTGGCGAATTTCTTTGAATAGATCGGGTACTCCCATGCATTGCAGTTCATTGGTTTCTAATAATGTTAGTAAAACGTCGGCTTTCCACTTGTCTATCGTTTTAAGGTCCTTATAAAGACTTCCTTGCCAGTTTTTGCCGGCTAGGTCCGTATAATTTCTACCTGGGCAACTTGTCAGACCCAAAGTGCAACCAAAAGGACCCTTTATTGTGCTAATAATCAAAGATTTACCTTTGTGATTATCCGTCTCGATCTTAAAGTTGGAGGTTAACAGACTATCTTCTATGAACGATTTCAATTGGTCTTTCTGTCGAGGTTATTCTTTTGTATATCAGGTTTCGCTGGGAGTGTTTAAAAAATAAAGAGGACACCCAGGTTGTTTCCAATCAAAAGCCACTAATTTTCCGGTTGAAGACAAGGTAACATAGGCTGTAGTAAGGTCCGACCCTCCAAAGCAAATGTTGGTCGGAAATGTGTCTGGGAATTTTAAACGATCAACGATCTTACCTTTGGGTGAAAAAACGTCAATTTTACCAGGGATCGAACCGACACAGATATTTCCGATACAATCGATGGCCAGAGAGTCGAATAGCTGATATCCATCGGGACTAGCTACCAAATGCCCGTATTCCCAAGGTACTTGACTTTTTTCGCGTTTAAGTAGACCGGGGCCTTCTATATCAAAAACCCACAGCCGTCCTGAAAACGTTTGGGTAACGTAAAGGCGTTTTCCATTCGGTGAAATACCAATCCCGTTTGGGCTATCTATTGGAAAAAGCGCTTCGGTAATGAATGAACCATCTATTAGAGCATAGTATATTCCGCCGCGATCACGATCGTGGCGCCTTGTATGGCCGTGATCTGAAAACCACATACCACCATTCTGGTCGAAGACAATATCATTTGGGCCTTTTAATGGTTTGCCGTTACATTCGGTATAAAGAATGTCTATAGCACCAGAGGAGAGGTTTACAGCTTCAATCCACCCGTGTGGATGTTTTGGCTCCGACAAACTGGGAAAAAGTAATCCGTCTTTTTCGAAGAATTGCATCCCACCATTGTTGCAAATATAGCACCTGCCATCTGGCCCAATTGCTGCTCCATTGGGCCCACCGCCGGTTTTGGCAATAGTTGTTTTGGTGCCGTTTTCCGAAATATGAGTGAGACATCCAGCTGCTATTTCTACGACTAAAAAGGAACCATCGGGCATTGATATGGGGCCCTCTGGAAACCGCAACCCTGTGGCTATTTCCAATAGGTTTACCATTTTTAATTTTCTATTACCCAATCATCAAGAGTTGCATCCCAGGCATGGCCTATTCCACGCTCACGTAGCTCGTGTCGGGCAATCTCGTTTTTAGTCATAGTTCTCGGAAACTGATCAACGATTTCAATATATCGCGGCACCTTGAAATAAGCGATTCGTTCTCGGCACCAAGCCATTAAATCCATTGGTTGAGGTCTTGGTTCGTTTTTTCTAAATTGCACGTATGCTTTAATATCTTCATCACCTACATCCGATGGGACCCCTACAATAGCGCAGTCGAGTACAGCAGGGTGCTCCGACATTGCTTTTTCTACTTCAAAGGCGGATACATTTTCACCCCGCCTTCTAACCCAATGAGCTTCACGGCCGATAAAATAAACGTAGCCGTCGTCGTCAATATAACCGAGGTCACCAGAGTGGTACCAGAGATTCTTCCAAGCCGCTAATGTTTCATTGGGTTTGTTAATATATTCTATCATATAAGTATTGATTATAGATGGCCTTATCAGCAGATGACCTATAGTGTTGGGTGGCAGGGGATTATCATCCTTGTCGGCTACCATAATTTCTGCCCACCCGTGAGGTTTACCAGAAGACCCTTCCCGTCGATCATTAATTCGTTCGCTGCAAATGAGGACACCGACTTCGGTCATAGCATAGACTTCTAGCATAGGAGCTCCGAAGCGTTCTTCAAATTTCCTGTGAAGTTCACCTCTAACTTGACCAGAGGCAATTCCGACTCCCACCCGCACTTTATGCTGCTGGTCAAGTGAAGAAGGGGGTTGTCGAAGTAAAACCGCCATCATTGTTCCTATTGGATCCACGATTGTGGCCCCATATTTTCGAGCTATGTCCCAGTATTTTGACGCACTAAACCATTTTTCCATTATACCAGTCATGCCATTATATAATGGACCCGTAATTGCGAATTGTTGACCTCCGATGTGAAAAAAATGTGAGTTAGCGAAATGAATGTCATCCTCTGTGGCTTCTGCGATTTCAGCGTACCGAATAGCGGCTCCGATATAATATAAATGGGAAACGAGAACACCTTTTGGCATACTCGTACTGCCTCCAGTATAAACAATCGCCATTGGGTCGGTCGATTTTATTTTAATGTTAGGCAGGGCTTCACTGCCTGTTAAAAGATCTTCAAACGGACACGCAGCCTTATTTTCTATCACGCGAGTGTCGCCCGATACGAAGATTTTAGGTTCCAAATCTAAAAGTAGTGTCGCGGCGTTGTAGGCTGGCGCTAATTCTTCATCTAATATGAAAAGCTTGGCCTTCGTATCGTTCAGGCTGTAAGCAAGGTCATCCCTCACCAAAGATACGTTCAATGGTGCGTATACTGCACCCATTTTCGCACAACCAAACCAAATTAAGGCTTGGGCTATCGAATTGTACATAAAGGTTGCTACCACGTCTCCCTTATTTACTCCATGATTTATCAATCTATTAGCTAGCCGATTAGAAAGTCGATCGGCATCTTCGTAGGTTAAGACTTCATCCCGACAAATTAGTAGAGGTTTTTTGCCGTAACTAGCCCGAAGAATAAGAAGATCGCGGAGATTAGTAGCATGCGGAGTATGACCTTTAATTTTAATCATACGGGTGTCTCCAGATCTGAGCTTTTAATGGAAGCTATTTCCTCTTCATCTAGCTTCAGGATGGTTCGGAGGATATAGTCGTTACTTTCCCCTATCAGCGGTGCAGGTTTGCGCAACGTCGGTCGACGGCCGTTTATTCGCCAGGGTGCTGCAACTAACATTTCGTCTCCTGTGTAAGGGTGACAGGCCGCTATCCAGCTGGGGCATTTACTAAAAAGGCTAGATTTATCGCTGTCATCTAATTCAATTAAATCTGCCGCTTCACCTCCAAGTTCGATACATTTTTCAAATAATTCTTCTCTGGTAAGTTTTTCCAGAACCTTTCGAGTGATTTTATTCCGGTCATATTCACATATTGGTATACTAACCGCTACGAACACGCTATCCGATGTCCTTAATATAATCTCATGACGATCGGGAATGATTGTTGGGGTGCCAGTTAGAGTTGCTGCGGCTTCTATTTGAGAGAGATCTATAGAGCAACCTAATCCTTTAGTTTGGGCGCAGAGTGCGCCAGCTAAGGCAGCTATAGTACCAAAAACCGCTGCATTTGGGTCACTGATGGAGAATGTAGGTGATCCTATAAAATTGCCAATGTCATCTCTGATCGTGATTTCTGTGCCTCCGAGTGCACTTAGTACCAGGCCGTAGGATCGTAGATTCTCCACGGAAGACCCTCTTCCGGGACCGCTCATAGACAATTGAACAATGGAAGGATTTATTTCTGCTAACACGTGGGGTCCAAGTCCTAATCTATCAATGGTTCCCACAGTGAAGTTGTCTAATAGTAAGTCCGAACAACCTATTAACTCACGCATTGCAGATAATCCCGCCGAATTTTTTAAATCAAGGGACAGCCCCAGCTTGTTTCGGTTCAAACTATGAAAGTAGATAGAGGATTCCAGCCGCGTTTGCTCATGCATTTTCCCGCGGAGATGTTCTAATCCGCGTGTCCTATATAGATCGAATCTTTTGGATGACTCGACTTTAATTACCTCTGCTCCTAGATCGGCGAGAATTTGTCCAACCATGGGCCCTGACCAGATCCAGCACAGCTCTATGCATCTAAGCCCTGATAAAGGTGCGTCGGCAGCATCGATATTCGATGTCTCTCTTCTGCTAGGAGTCCTTATTTGGATTCTGGGGGTTTTATGCACAAGAAAAGGCATAGACGGCTGATTATTTGTAATAAAGGTGGGTCGAAAGATATTTCGTTCATTAGCTTCTTTCTGAGTATATACAGGGGCTATTACCGCGTTATTTTTAAGCCCTTCCGTTAAAAGAAAATCTCTTGAAAAATTCGAAAGAGTTTCCTCGAGAAACTGATCAGCTTTGGTGCTATTTTTCGCAAGCAAAAAAGGATCGGTAAACGCTGGATCTTCCGCCCATTCTGGGTTTCCGATCGCCGCTTTTATGTTTTTCCAATCTTTTCGAGATCGACCGAGTAATGCTACATGGCCATCTTTACAGGCATAGAAACCCATCGGAAAGATGCCCCCATGCTCTACACAAACGCGCCCGTTACGTCGCCAACGTCGTGACATCTCTTTTTTATCACCTGCATTCTGTAATGAAAAAGATCGCATGACGTCGGCTGCCGAAATATCGTAGCAAACTTTTTTCCTGTTTTTGCCATCACGGCGTCGCCAAAGCTCAGCAAGAGCTAATATGATACCATAGGCGCCGCACCATTTTTCCGGAATTTCCGATGATAGTGGAATTCCGGCGGAGTTAGGATAGCCAATTACAGATGATGCACCGGATATCGCACTGGCGTGTATACCCCTGCCGGAATAACCTACTTGGTAATCCCACAATTTAATAACGACTTCGGCCTTGGCTAGTTCGTCGGCAACGTCAGTTTCCCAGTTATCATCCAAAATAATAATTGAGGATTTTTGCTTTCCAGTAGATTGTGGCTCACCAAGTAATTTTAGCCAATGCGAAGCATAATATACAGATCTACTATTTCCGAAAAATTTGATATCGAGACCACTCCTAAAAGAAAGGTTTCGGCAAGATTGGCCCATTATCATTAGTAATTTTCCGTTAGTTCCGTTGAGAGTGGTAAACGGACGGGACCGTTGGCTCGCGAGGGCAGTATCGCGCATGCTGTTCCAAATGCTGAATTTTCCTGTCTTTGGTTAATTGCCTCTAAAGAAAGATCAACTATTTTGAAGGAACCGAATTCCCTTTTATCTTCTACCTTACCTTGCCACCAAATCGTATCTCCAACAAGATTAGGTCTCCTAACAGATACACTGAGCTTATGGAGGAATCCGTGGTCGCCGATCCAATTGGTAAGCATATGTTGAGCCCACGCTATTCTTTGTGGTCCGATGTCGTATGCGCCGCCCATCCCAACATCATTTCCGGTACTTGTTTCTAAATGTCCTCTCCCCGCCGAATCTTTGGCACCAGTGGCAGGATTCATATGATAGTCATCATGTCGCTGCCGATAACGGACTACGTCACCGTGTGCCCCACCGTAATGCAAAGCCCCTTGTGATGCAGCATACCAGGCGAGAATATCTGTAGTAGTGAGGGGTCCTTTTATTACCGGAGGAATGATATCTCCGATAGATACATCTTCCCAAAACAAGATTTCGGGACCACGACGTAACTCGCCTAATATTTGGTTTTCGATTTCTAAAACCTCAGCCTTTGTATAGTTGTGTATTTTTTGCTCCGGTCTGTCATCGCTTTTGCCGTTATCTGGTTTTACTCGCGGTGTCCGTGCTACGTGTCCGATAGCCGTGCCTATCAGTTGTTTGCTGTCGGAAAAATAATGAACTTTGCCTGATTGCAATACCCAGCGGGAATATCTACGTCCAGATTTAATTTGTTGACGGATTAGTTTTGCCTCGATTTGAAATTTGGTATCCACTCTTATATAGTCGAACCAAGTAAAGTCCGTTCCTGCATAAATCCATTGTACGCCTGCAAGTTTGGGCGCTATTATAGTAGAGTCTAGGGCATATAGTAGACAAGGTGGCGCGATTAATCCCTTTGTTGGGGATGCTTCTCCATAATCGGGATCCAGCCAAAGCGGATTATTATCACCGACACCCCATGCGAAATGCCTTATGGCATCGCGGGTCGCGGTTTCAATCCATTGCATTCTTGATCTTCGTAGTGGCTTGCCGATTAACTCAGATGCTGCAGCCATTCCTTCTTTGGTTATTTCACCCCAGGTCATAATATAATTGAACTTCTGGGTTATTCCGCTGCGGCTCTATTTTCATCTCGAATATGTGGTAATACTTCCTTTGCAAAAAGGCGAAGCATATCGAGAGTCTGTTCCGCTCCATAATAGGGGGGATAATGGAGCATTATGGAGGTTGTACCAACCTTACGAAATTCCTCTATTCTCCTAATAACGGTTTCGGGAGAACCATGTAGGATAGTAGTTTCAACTAACCTATCGTATGCAAATTGCGATTCATCCTCTTTTTCAGTAACGTCCCCTAGGTAACCACCAGTGTTACCTCCCAAAAGAAAGGTTTTCATATGGTGTGTAATCCCTGCTTCGCTTTCTTCCCTTGCTTTTGCATCGGTAGGAGCGACGTAAACCATTCGTACCACATCAACATTTCCAAACGCTGGATTTTCATTTAGGGGGACAGGCGCCGTTTTCATGTGTTTCCTATAATGTTCAACGTGTTCCCCTATGGTTTCCACAGACGGTAAAGAAGACTGCATTAGGCCAAAGCCATGTTCAGCGGCGAACTGCATAGAGCCCGGTGTGCCTGCGCCCATAAAAAAGGGCGGATGTGGTTTTTGAATTGGTTGCGGGAATATTTCATACGCTTGGTCCATCTTGAATTTAAAATGCTTGCCATCCGCATTCACTCGTTTTTCATGGAATCCTTGTAAAATTAGTGGAATCGCTTCCTGTTGCATTTCTCGTCGGGTTTCGTATTCAATTCCCAGTCCATCAAATTCATACGGTCGATAGCCTGACCCTAGCCCGAGTTGAAAACGCCCGTTGCTCAAAATATCAATAAAAGCAGCGTTTTCAACGATCCGCATTGGATGGTGTAATGGCACTACCATAACCGCCGCTCCAAGTTTTATTCGGGATGTTTTTGCAGCTAGATAAGCTAGGTAACTGAAAGGGTCTGGGAGAATGCCATAGGAGTTGGAAAAATGATGCTCTGCTATCCAAATACTATCGTACCCTAGTTGTTCGGCTTCCACTATTTCCCTAGTTACCCGGGCATGAATCGCCTGATGCGGGTAGGGTTCGGATTTGGGATCGGGATGCGAGGTTAGAAGAATTCCAACTTCCACTATTAGGCACTCCTTTTTGCATTCATCAAATAAATATTTGCGAAATGTAAAAACAATATACACATTAGAAAATAATAGCACCCCCACAGGGGTTCAATATATCGTCAATTAATGAAATCATGTTACGGATTTCTATTTGAGTATATCAAAAGGTAATCATCTTCCGTTGTACTTTTGAGCACCTGTTGTGCACCGAAGATTTAAAAGACGTAACATATGGTTTTCTTTAAATTCCATATCTGTAAACCGAATCGGTTTGGAAAATAGCTGCCATGTTTAGATCGATTGAGTAAAATCGATGTGGTCAAATTAAACTAATTGGATGTACAATAAAATGGTAGATCGCAGCGGATTTAATTTGGGGGAGTGTTGCATGTCGCTAACCATCACACCAATCAATGCCACACTTGGGGCTATACTAACTGAAGTTGATTTGGCCAACTTGGATAATTCAACTTTTCGAACTATTGAGAATGCATTTCATGAATATGCAGTCTTGGTTTTTCCGGATCAAAATCTGACTGAGGATGAGCAGGTTCAATTCGCGAGTCGGTTCGGCGAATTAGAGCTGACAAATCCTGATAAAAGATTCAAATTCTCGATGATCAGCAATCAGAATGCTGATGGCTCTATCGTTCGAGGGCAAGAACATCGATTTAAGATTTTGCGTGGTAATGAGGGTTGGCATACTGATAGTTCGTATATGCCCATTTCGGCAAAAGCCTCAATTTTATCGGCGCAGGTAGTTCCTTCTTTTGGAGGTGAAACGGAAGTAGCAGATATGCGAGCGGCTTATGATGCTCTTGATGAAAAAATTCGCCTTCGTATTGAAGACCTAAAAGCCTTTCATTCTCTTTATGAATCACAAGCCAAAATAGGACACACGCCTGAGACAGGTGCTAGTTATGGTTTTCATACAAAAGGTTCGCCACTTCGACCTTTAGTTAAAACTCACCCAATTACCGGAAGAAGGGCACTTTACATAGGTCGTCACGCATACGCAATGCCGGGTCTTGATAAAATAGAAGCGCAAAAGCTGTTAGATGAGCTCGTAGACTTTGCGTGCCAATCGCCGCGAGTTTACGCACATAAATGGCGTCCAGGTGATGTTTTCATGTGGGACAACCGCTGCGTTCTCCATCGAGCTTGTCCGTACGATTATAAAGAAATACGCATCATGAGACATACGCGTGTAGCTGGAAACCCCGATACCGAATTTGCATCGACGGTCCAGGATGTACGTGCGACAGGCTATGATGGTGAGGGGAAAAAAGTTAAATTGGTAAGTTAGTTAGCGACCATATTTAATAAGGCACTTGCTGGTGCGACCTCGTATATAGGGATGCTGGTTGTTCCTTCACTAACTTAATTTAAAAATGTCCCATCCCTTAATCCTATTGGACGTGTACCTTTGATTGTTATTCGGTGCATGACACGGCGATGTCCTGGATAGTCGTTTAGTGCCATATGCATGACTCGTCGGTTATCCCAAATGCCTAAAGTGCCAAGTTCCCAATTTAGACGGCAAGTGAATTCTGGTTTTGTCGCGTGCCGTAGTAGATAATTAATTAGAGGAAGACTTTCATCGCATGTCATGCCGTCGAAACGCGGGGTGGTTTCCGTAGCGGTCATATATAATGAAGGGCGTCCCGTTTCTGGGTGCCGACGAACTAAAGGATGGATGGCTGGAATTGATGGTTTTTCGGGATCTGGAATTTTGCTGCTCATTTTGTTTGAGCGAGGTGCTTTTTTATTATAACGATTGAAAGTTAAAAGACGACTAGCCAAGTTTTTCATCCCAGGCGACAGTGCTTCGAACGCGTGCTCCATACAAGCAAACATGGTATCTCCTCCTACAGGGGGTACTTCTTTTGCATAGAGCATAGTTGCCATCGCCGGTATGGGGGTAAATATTTGATCAGTGTGCCAATGGTCCCCAAAATTGTTGGGATCTTCTGGTTCCTTAACGATTTCTATAATTTCTGGATGATTTTCTAGACCGCTAAGATATGGGTGGATATGCAGTTCATTCCATCGTCGAGCAAAAGAAAGCTGTTGGTCTGGTGAAATGTCCTGATTACGAAAATATATAACGCCGTAGTTTAATAGCGTTTCATTTATAGAGGGAAAAATTTGTTCATTTATATCCTCAATATCAATTCCTGTGATTTCTGCCCCAATACTCCCAGAAAGAGGTATAATTTCGAATGTCATTTAATTTAATCCGGTGATAGTTAAATCGTAACGCAATTTAGCGGATAAATAGTAAAGAAGAGAACTAATAATATGGTAATAAGTAATTCAAAGCTGGTGTCGAGGCCAGTTACGTTTTCAATGTGACCGTCTAAAGAAATTATGAGCATAGATTTTACGATAGAGCAGCTTGAAATTCAGGAGAATGTTACTCGAATCTGCGCTAAATTTGGGAATCATTATTGGTTAGAGCGTGATAAGGATGGGAAGTTTCCTGAAGAATTTTGCCAAGCTATAGCCGATCACGGATATATGGGCATAGCAATGCCGCAAGAATTTGGTGGTTCGGGACTAGGAATTACTGAGGCTGCTATACTTATCCAGGCCATATCCCAATCTGGGGCTGGAAACGGGGGCGTATCTTCAGTGAGTCTTGGGATCTTTGGATTGAACCCTGTGGTGCGCTACGGGACTGAAGAGCAAAAGGCAAGAATGTTACCGCCTATCATCAAACGTGATGATATTGCTTGTTTTGCAGTAACGGAATCAGAGACGGGCTTGGATACAACGAGATTGAGGACGAAGGCTATCCAAAAAGATGATCGATATTTAGTATTTGGCCAAAAAGCTTGGACTACTACTGCGCAAGTGGCTAATAAAATTCTACTTATAGCACGGACGTCCAAAGAAAGTTCGACTACCAAACCAATTGACGGTTTAAGCCTTTTCTACACAGACTTTGATAAATCCAAGGTTGAAATACATAAGATAGACAAAATGGGACGGAATTGTGTCGACTCGAATTTGGTTTTCTTTGACGGGATGGAGATCCCTATTCAAGACCGGATAGGGGAAGAAGGTAAGGGCTTTCGATATTTGCTGCATGGTATTAATCCCGAAAGAATTTTGATTGCCGCAGGTATGGTGGGCCTAGGAAGAGCTGCACTTAATGTGGCAACGGAATTTGCAAAAGAGAGGGTGGTTTTTGGCAGGCCCATTGGTAAAAATCAAGGAGTGCAGCACCCTTTGGCCGTAAGTTGGGCTGAGTTAGAAGCGGCTAATCTTATGGTCTTTAGGTCGGCGCAATTGTACGATCGGGGAGAAGATTGCGGGGCGGTCGCTAATGCTGCCAAGTATCTCGCAGGAGAAGCCACGTTCAAAGCTTGCAATACTGCAATAATGACTCTTGGTGGAATGGGGTATGCTAAAGAATACCACGTGGAGCGTTATTTAAGAGAAGCGCTTATCCATCGTATAGCTCCGATCACGCCGCATCTGATACTCTGTTACATTGCCGAAAGGGTATTAGGGTTACCAAAATCATATTGAATTAGAGTTTAGTGAATTCTTTAATTAGACGGTTTGTATTTAACGGGAAATAGGTGCCGAATGCCAGAGTCTAAAATAGAATTGGAAATAGAAGGTGCCCTGGCCATAATACGGCTTAATCGGCCAGAAGTACTAAATGCTTTGGACCAGCAAATGTGGACAAGTTTGGTCGAAACAGTAAGAGTTATAGCGAATCGTTCGGATGTTAAGGTTTGCATTATCACGGGAGTTGGTCGAGGATTTTGCGTCGGAGCAGATTTAAAGGAAACTGCATGGCGGGAAGAAACCCAAGAGGAATCGCGCCGTCGTATTGAACGAAATCAACAACAGCTTACCAGGGAAATGTTGGCAGTTCCTATCCCAATCATAGCCGCGATTAATGGATATGCTTTAGGTGGCGGTGTTGAGATAGCGTTGGCGGCTGATCTTAGAATTGCAAGTTCTGATTCACGATTTGGGTTTCCTGAAACTACGATAGGCCGTTTTATTTCTGGAGGAGCAAGCCTGTTATTACCGAGAATTGTAGGAATACCTTGGGCAAAACGTCTTATCTATACTGGAGAGCATATTGGTGCTAATCACGCAAAAATGATCGGGTTGGTTGAGGAAGTCGTAGACGCTGATAAATTGGAGAAAAGATCAGTTGAGCTTGCTTTGCAAATTTCCAATAACGCGCCTATATCCATTACCTTGGCTAAACGGATTTTGAATAGGGTTTCTATTGGGGATATAGAAACTGCTCTCGCTTTTGAAACGGAGGGCCTTTTGGCCACATACTCTACGGCAGATAATGAACGAGGGGTTACAGCGTTTAAAAACCGTATTAAACCCAAGTTTACGGGTGCTTGACGTGAAATTATGTTCAAAGTTAATGCTTTAAAGTAATGCGCGCATCGGCAATAAATAACCCCGATTTATTCATAATTAATGGATTTAGATCTAATTCGCGTATTTCGTCGAACATGTCTAGAATCTCTCCTAAAATGACTAGTGTATCTGCTAACGTGGAACGATCGACAATGACACCTCCTCGATATCCGTCTAGGAGAGACTGAGCACGAATTCCATTAATTAATTTTAAAGCGTTCTCTTTATTTAGAGGGGCGAGCCCAAATTTTATATCGTCGATCACTTCGACGGCAACTCCTCCAATACCAACCATTACTACGGGGCCAAATTGAGGATCCCTTGATCCACCGCAGATCATTTCAAGTCCCGATTTGATCATGGGCGTGACCAAAATGCGAGCATCTTTACGTTCCCCGGGTTCGCAAATTTGTTTGAGCGATTTTACACCATCACGAATTTCATCTTCTCCATTTATATCGAGGAGTACTGCTTGTTTATCACTACGATGAAATAAACTGGGCGTTATAAGTTTCATGGCTAACGGTGGGAGTGGTTTTTTTAATCTAATTGGATCGTTTTGGTTGTGCATTAAAAAATAATTCGGGATATTCAAGCCCGCTGCTGCTAGAAACTGACGGGACTCCGGTTCAGATAAAGAGCCATTAGCGTTTGCCAATTTAAACAGGGCTTTCGCTTTCTCGAATAATAATGGTGAAATTGAATTGGAGATGACTTTCTCTTTAAAAGAGAAAGAACGTTCTTTGTTACGCCGTAATGCTGTAAACGCCAAGGCTGCGGTTTCTGGCGTCCGTACGACGGGAACCCCAGCTTTGCGAAGGATATTGTGACTTTTAGTGGGCCTATCGGAATGAATAGATTGAAATATAATAGGGCGGGGATTCTTGGTTGTAAGATCGGCTACTTTTTTAGCTGCCAAGAGTTCTTGCTTCTCTAATTTGGCACCCCCAATTCGATGGTATCCGCCGAAATGCCCAGCAACTGCAACGCCATCTATTTCTGTTGAATTTAGGCAAATATCAACTGCTTTAGGTAAGACAGTAGGATCACTTTCTACCACGCCCGCAAAGTCCAAAGGGTTAGTCATAGCTGCACGTGAAGGAAGAAATTTTAATAACTCACCTTGCATTTTAGACGAAAATTTTGGCATCGAAAACCCGAATAAGCCAAGGGAATCAGCTAGTATTGTGGCGTGACCGCCGCCATCGGATATCACGGCGATTCTAGAACCATTTAATGTTTTGCTGAGGCAAAGCGCTTCTGCAAAAACCCAAGCAGATTCAACGCTGTTAGCTCGAATAATACCCGTTTCCCGAAACGCGGCATCGGCAACGCGATCTTCACCAGCCATTGCACCTGTATGTGTTAATGCAGCTTGTCTCCCCGTACTAGTTTTGCCTGGCATCAATAGGATAATAGGTTTGGGCGATTGGTGATATTTGACCAAATCAGCTAAAGCCCTACCACGGTTCATTTTAAACCCCTCGAAATAGGCGAGAATAACTTTCGTCATTGGATCATTTAGGCAATCTTCTATTAAGTCGACACCGTCTAAATCCGTTGCATTCCCAATGGCTATCTGTCGGCTAAAGCCTGTTCCTGAAGCGATACCCCTTAGATTGAAATCAAGTAATAAGTTGCCACTTTGTGAAATTAGCGCTATTGGCCCAGAAGGAACTTCTGCTCCACCAAGATTTAGCATGGAATTAGCCGAATAGAGACCTGCGCTGTTTGGGCCTATCATTCTTCCGCCACTGCCTGTAATTAAGTTCAACATATCCCGCTCTAAGGTCTTGCCGATAGTATCCACCTCTCCAAAACCGGAAGTTATTATCATTATGGCAGGAACGTTTAATTCAGTGCATTGTTGCAAAGTGGCTATTACGTCTACTCTTGGTACTGCTATTACAGCTAATTCTACTGGTCCATTTATATCCGTTAGAGATTTATAGGCTTTTAAGCCTCGAAGCGAATCGGCCCAGGGATTTACGGGATAAATAGGCCCATTGAAACCTCCTTCGACAAGTGTTCGGTATCTTCGCCCACCAAGCTTACTCTCATTTTCTGTTGCTCCAACGAAAGCGACGCTAGTTGGATTAAAAAACGATGATATTTGAGACATATTATGAACTTTTCGGGCTAGATCTGTGATTCTGGAAACATGTATATCTAGTGGGCTGTTAAGCTCGATGGGCACGGCTGATTTCATCAACCAAAATTGGAACGCCCTCGGTGCTAGAGTGCATACCACATGTTGATACTAGAGCGATAACTTCCATTATTTCTTCTTTTATCGCCCCGTGTCTTATAGCATTGCGTATATGTATTCGAGTGCCGCTTAAGAAAAAATGTGTAGTGGCAATATCGATAGCTATGTATATCAGTTCCTTAATTTTTGGCTCTAAGAGGCCCGTTTTCCAAGGGATTGATGAAAAATCTAAATAAGCTTTGAAAAAATCAGGTGATATCTTAAGCAAAGATTTCCAGATTGGCATCCAGTAGCCTCTATTCCTAACGAAATCGTTCTTCAGTGCCGTTCTTTGTTCGTTCATTTCCATTTCGTTAAGATTAGGATCTTGTCCGGCAATTTTAAGCTCATTGAGTAATATAGGCAGGCCTTCCGTAACTGAATGTATTCCAAGTACGCTAACAATTTGAAGCATTTCCATAAGTTCCTCTTTTGTTGCACCGTGCCTAATAGCATTTGCTATATGAATACGGGCACCAGGGAGATAATGGTGCGTGGTGGCTATGTCCATTGCTACGTAACCATTTCTTTGGTTTTCGGATGTAAAGGGCCGGTTTTCCAAGGTAGCGAAGAAAAGTTACAATAGGCTTCAAAAAAATCGGGGTCCAATTCCAGGATTTGTTGCCAGAAAGGATACCAGTAACCGCGATTTTCTATGAATTCTTCTTTCAACTGTTTTTGATGATCGGTTAGTGTGCCCATTTTTTCCTCTCCGACCTCATTGTCTAGATTATAATATTAAATTAGAAATGGCTTGCAATGTTAAGAATTTCTCTTTTTATGTGCTCTAAATTAAGTAAAGTTATCCCTCACTATGCAAATTGCTATTAAGTAATAAACCAGTTGGGCTGCGTATAATTATTCACAATTCATTTTGGTACCTTAAGGGCATGTGATTTATGCGAATGGTTGATACATCAGAGTTGATATCTGCATTCCGCTCCGTTGGATTGACTGACGGGCAAGTGGTTATGGTCCATTCGGATCTAAGCAGAATAGGCTGGATTGTGGGTGCTAAAACACGTATTGCGGTTATACAGGCATACTGGGAAGCCATTTTTAGTATCATTGGTAAATGTGGGACTTTGGTGACTCTGGCTTGCACAGAATCAGTCGGCCGTAAACATATTCCATACGACCATTTGCATTCGCCTTCTGAACAAGGGGTTTTTTCTGAATTTATTAGAGAGATGCCAGGGTCTGTTCGCTCCGTACATCCATTATTTTCACTAGTTTCCATTGGTCGGGATGCAAATACTATTTGCGGAAACGACATTTCCCCGACCGGATTTGGCCATGGGTCTTCTTTCCATATGCTGAGAGAACTTGATGCGAGAATCCTTTGTGTGGGAGTAGATCTTTCGGCGATGACTTTTGTCCATCACGTTGAGCAAAGTTATGGAGTGCCATATGGTTACACAAAAGAGTGGGAAGTCCCAATTCTGTACGATGGTAAGCCTATTGATAGACGTTATTTTGCATTTGTCCGATACCTGAATTCAGGTATCGAATATGATTTTAGTCGTTTACAGGATATGTTGTTAAAAAAGAAATTGGCGCAAGTTTCAAGGCTAGGTTTAAGCCGCATTTGGTCTGTAAGAGCGAATGACGTTTTTAAAGTAGGTATAGAACAGCTGAAATTGGATCCATTTTTTTTCTTATTTTCTCATCCCCAATCAGAACCGTGGAAACTATAGTTTTATAGAATAAAAAGAGCTGCGAATGACGACAGTAAGCCTTCTCCTCTCTCAACGTCTTAAGATTTCAAGAGAAGAAATTACTCCAGACCTTGCTATCAACGGGGTTCCCCAGTGGGATTCTTTGGCCCATTTGGAACTTATGATGTATTTAGAAGAAGCCTATGGCTTGGAAATTGATGAAAATACGATTCTTGATTGCAGCTCAGTTCAAGGCCTTTGCCAAAAGCTTGGTCTGGAATTTTAGAATGATGTGGGTTAGACCAGAGTGATATTCGGATGCGATCGGAACGTTATATTCTCACAGACCATATAAGCACACGATCGGCGAGAAAAATATCACCCCGTGCAAGTCTGTTAGACAAATTTCTAGGTAATGCTCGTATTTGCCCAAAAGCGCCCGCTATTTGGGTGAATGGGGGAACATCAAATTACGAATCTTTGCGAAATAGTGCAATGACTTTGGCTGGAACCCTAGCTGAATTCAAGAAAAACAAAAATGACATGTCTGTCGGGGTAATTGCTGATCGTTCCGAGATGTCTTTTGTAGCAATTTTGGCTGCCCTTGCGGTTGGATTACCCTACGTCCCAATTCATCCAAAGAATCCAGTAGCCCGTAATATCAGCATTATTGAAAAATCGAATTGTGCTATTTTATTGATAGATGAACTGAGTGCTGGAGTTGCGCGAGAAATTTTGTCGGGCGTCAACGTTACAATAAATCTACTCTGGATGGGTGAGAGGGATCCTCCAACTGATTTCATTTTACAAACGAATTGGTTAATGATCAATAGGTCATTGTCATTGTCAGAAATTGATATTGATCGTTCAGAGTTAGCTGAATCAAGAATTGCTTATATTATGTTTACCTCAGGGTCTACTGGAATGCCTAAGGGTGTGGCCGTAAGCCATGCTAATGTTATGGCTTACGTAGAGGTGATGTTAGAACTTTATAATCCGAAACCTGAAGATCGATTCACTCAATTGTTTGAGCAGACGTTTGACCTGTCGGTTCACGATATATTTGTAGCGTGGTCGGCTGGCGCATCAATTTATTGTGTCCCGGCCGAGGAGCAGCACGCACCCGGTCGCTTTGTAAAACGGCATGCACTTACATTTTGGTTTTCAACTCCGTCGACAGTCGCGTTCATGGACAAATTAAAACTACTGCCGGAAAATTGCTTTCCAGAGTTAAAGACAAGTCTTTTTTGCGGTGAAGCCTTGCCCAAAAAAATTGCCGAGTCCTGGCAGCGTGCAGCTCCTAATAGTCGGATTGAAAATTTATATGGTCCGTCAGAAACTACAATCGCTATAACTAGGTATATAGTAACGGAAGAAATATTATCCAGCGATCGAGATTTAGTTCCTATTGGATTACCATTGGGAGGTCACTCTATAGGTATCTGTGACGAAGAATTAAATTTGATTTTGTTAAATGATGGTGTCGAAGGGGAATTAGTTTTGTCTGGAAAACAAGTTTCCATGGGATATTGGAAAGAACCACGTATGACTGACGAACGTTTTCATGTTGGCCTAATAGGCGGCCCAAGTGATGTACGTTGGTATAGGACTGGCGATAAAGTCCGGTTTAACGAGGGCTCCGGTTTAGAATTTTTGGGACGTTTGGATGATCAAATAAAGATACGTGGATATAGGGTTGAATTGCAGGAAATAGAAATAACGTTAAGAAAAGTATCTGGGTCAGGGTTGGTAGCGGCTTGTCTATTGCCAAAGACTGTGTCTGGGGCGGACGAAATTGTTGCCTTCATATGCGGGAACTCAATCGAATCTACAACCCTCCGTGAGCGGTGTGCGGAGTTCCTGCCAAACTATATGATACCCAGGAAATTTGTTTTTGTGGAAAATATGCCGTTGACTAAAAGTGGTAAAATAGACCGGAAAGCTCTATTAGCCTTGCTAGATGTCACAGCTGAATAATCATGCGTATTTTATTTGTTGGTGACGTTGTGTCAGGAAAATCGATTCTGGAGGTTGCAACTCAAGTTGGTGATTTAGTTGCGATTGGGGCTCTTTCTGAAGCTAAACTTGAATTAAAAACTCGTAGTAATGTGTTTGTGTTCGACCATGGAGAGCTCAATAAGACAAGAATTATTAGCTATCTGAAAAAATTGAAAATAGATTTGATTGTAAATTTTAACTCAACCAAAATATTCTCTAAAGAACTACTTTCCTGTCCTAGATTAGGTGCAATAAATTTTCACCCAGGGTTGTTGCCGGAATATGCCGGCTTAAATGTTCATCAATGGGCGATGCTGAATGGAGAACCGCAGGCGGGTGTTTCCATTCACGTTATCACTTCCCAAATTGACGCTGGCCCCATTCTTGCTAGATCAACTATAGATATATCTCATTCAGATACAGGTTTGACGCTATACATGAAATTACTGAAAAGCGGGTCCGGGTTGATGAAGCAAGTTTTAAGGCAGGTAGCAGTGCATGGGTTCGATGGGGCTTTGCCTCAAGACCTTTCAAAACGTCGCTTATATAAATTGGGTCAGACTATTTCTGGCCGCGTCGATTTTGGTTGTCCAGCTGAAAAAGTAGCTAAATTTATTAGGGCTCTGAGTTATCGCCCGATGCGCTCTCCCCTAGGAGTGCCTTATATTCAAGCTGCAGCGGGATGCATAGAAATTGGTTTTCCGACCATCTTAGCTATAAAACCACGTGCTAATGTTCAGCCAGGTACATTGGTTGATTTCGAAGCCGATTTTTTGACAATAAGCTGCTCAGATAATTTCGTGCAGATAAATGCCGCGTGGTTGGATAATAAAAGAATTGGACTGAATGAGGTAGCCTCTCGGTTAGAGTTGGCAGTGGGCGACGTGTTTTGATGGATGCACCTCGAATGAACCCGCAGTTATTCTGGAAAACTAAATTATGATGATTAAAAATCTTCTTCAATATTCCCGTAAAATTGGAAAGGCTGAGGTTTCAGAACACGTCAAACGCTTGCGATCTATGGGCTATACAAAAGTTGATGAAGCAATTAATGCAGACCTAGTGTGCAAACTACTTAGTATGGTGCAGTATCAGTATACGAAAATTGGTTCTAAAATGGCGGAAGCACCCGGAGAATGGGATGCGGATTGGATTTTAAATCTCCAGAATAAAGACAAAGAGTTTATTGATCTCTTAGACCTGCCCGTAGTGGAAGTGCTTATGAAGGAGTTGCTAAACGATCCTTATATGCGTCATTTGCCACCCAACGACCCCAATTATATTTTGGGTCAATTTGTAGCTCGGTCTAGCACAAAACCATTGGAATTACATATTGATGCCGGAATGCCGCAGCCCGGATTGAAGACTAATATGGTTCAACTAGGATTTGCCCTTGAAGATGCGAATGAACACAATGGTTGCACGATAGTTGTACCTGGGTCCCACCTTATGGGCGAATATAGCGATAGACAACTAGAGCATGTTTATCCTGTTTCGACAGTCGCGGGGGATTTGGTGATCTGGGATGCCAGGCTTTGGCATGGTGCTGCTGAAAACAATAGCGATCACTCGCGTTGGTCAATTGTGGCAACCTTTCAGCGGTGGTGGGTGAAACAATCCTTTGATATTCCACGAGCCTTACCAGATGAAATCTTTCAAAATTTATCACACAAGCAAAAAGCGGTACTGGGGTTTTGTACCATTCCACCGTTGGATGAGACAGAAAGGCGAACAAGAGCTAGAGGTTATCAGGAATTAAAGGCGCATGTTGCCGATTTTTATAGCCAATCTCACCCAAACAATTTAGATCGAGATTAAGTTGCTTGAGCAGGATGCTTTATGGATGAGTTAATGTCATTAACTGCGGATCTTTGCTCCATTCCGTCAGGAGTAGTTTCAGACGGAAATGAGTGTTTGTTTGAAAGGATAGGTAGGGAATTACCGTTGGAACATTTTCGTTTTCCATCAGGAAGCGAATATAACGGATGGGTCGTTCCTAAAAAATGGACGGTTATTAATGCGTCTATACATAAGAATGGGGTATTGATTTATGATGGAAAAATAAATGCATTGGGCGTAGCCCATTATTCGAAAAGTTTTGTTGGGAAAGTTAGTTTAAAGGAATTGAAACAGCATTTGTATTCCGTGCCGGCACTTCCCGATGCCCACGTGTTTCATTGCACTTGGCTTTACCGGCCTTGGGCCAATGATTGGGGCTTTTGTCCACCACATGCCCTAGTTGAATCTTTAACATCAGGTGACTATGACGTTTGTTTAGAAACGCTATTTGAACCGGGTGAAATGCTAGTAGCCCATCATCACAAAAAAGGTAGGTCTGAAAAAACGATAGTATTTCAATCAAACACTTGCCATCCGTTTATGGCGAATGACGGTTTTGCCGGAACCGCCGTTATGATTAAGCTTTTTCAATGGCTTTCCCATCGGGATACTCACTATAGCTATCGTTTAGTTTTAAGCCCGGAACATTTGGGGACCGTTTTCTATCTGCGAGACCATAAACAGGCCGACTTGGACCGCTATGTTGCCGGTGTTTTTGGTGAAATGATGGGTAACAAAGGCGATTTTGTTGTAGCAAGTAGCTTTAATGGAGACGAAGTAATTGATAAAGCTTTTAGACATGTGGTTTCAAACCGAACCCAAAACTTTAGATTTCTCAATTTTCGGGAAAGCGTGGGAAACGATGAAACGGTTTGGGAAGCCCCAGGATACGAAATCCCGTTTGTTCAAGTTAATAGAGCGTTAAACCAATTAGACCCGTTTCCCGAATATCATACAAATTACGATAATACTGAGATCATTGAACCCGAACTTTTAAGGGAATTTTTAGAAGTATTTAAAAGTGTTGTTCTTCTCATCGAGAATAACGTGCGGATGCATCGTCGGTTTGATGGATTAGTAGCGTTATCCAACCCCAAATACGATATTTACCTGGAACGCTATGATCCCTCTAAGGCAGTTGAGGGGCATAAAAACTACGGCAACGTATGGGGTATCCTTCAGGACTCTATCGTACGTTATTTTAACGGTGAAGTGACAGTACTTGATGTGGCAGAAAAACACGATGTGGATTTTTTTGAATTACGAGATTACATTCAAAAATTTGTTGACCGGGGACTGATAGAAATTTCACTTGACGAGATAATTCGAGAGCCTGCGCGTAGATTTTCATAGTAAGGGGTCTTAAATGTGGCCAAGTTTTCTGTATTATTTTTTGGCGATTCTTTTACCTCCTGCCCAGGCCTCGAGGTAAGAGATAATTGGCCCAGTATGGGGCGATATAAATCACGAAAACACTTTGCGATTGAATTAGAACTGTCGTTTTGAGTCAGTTCGGCAGCTCTAGAAAACACTCGTTCCGCGCTTTAGAGAATGCAAATAGTTATACAGTTTAAAAAACCTG
>CAZADS010000037.1:0-22092 GCA_964483985.1 uncultured Thalassobaculaceae bacterium | reverse complement strand
TACATCCTGCGTAGCAGCTGTTCCACCCTGCATCCCATCAACTACCACGGCATCAGCACCCGCTTTTACCGCAAGAGCTACATCATACGTAGTGCGCGTAGCCCCAACTTTTACATATACTGGTTTTTGCCAGTCGGTTATTTCTCGTAATTCCCTTATTTTTATCTCCAAATCATCGGGACCCGTCCAATCTGGATGCCGACTTGCGCTTCGCTGATCAATACCATGAGGCAAATCGCGCATGTGAGCTACGCGCTCAGAGAGTTTCTGGCCGAGTAACATTCCACCACCACCAGGTTTAGCGCCTTGACCAATGACCACTTCAATTGCATCAGATTTTCTTAACTGATCGGGGTCCATGCCATACCTGGATGGCAAATACTGGTAAATCAATATGGCAGACGACTCCCGTTCTTCATCAGTCATGCCGCCATCGCCTGTTGTTGTGCTGGTCCCCATTTCTGTTGCTGCAAGCCCCAACGCTCTCTTAGCATTCGCCCCAATAGCTCCAAAACTCATTCCAGCAATTGTAATAGGTATTTTCAACTCAACCGGCTTAGCGGCAAACCGCGTTCCAATAGTGACGTTCGTGTCACATCGCTCCCGATATCCCTCTAAGGGATATCGGGAAACCGACGCTCCCAAAAAAACCAAATCATCAAAAGAAGGCACTGCCCGGCGGGCGCCCGCTCCCCTAATATAATAAATTCCCTCAGCTGCCGAGCGCTGAATTTCAGCAATTATATGTGGTGGAAAAGTGGCCGAAGACCGTATATGTCGTTGATCTGTCATATGACAAAAACCTCAATAAGCCCCAGCATTATCAACTTTAAAGTGGTAAAGTTCTCTGGCTGAACCATAACGGCGAAAAATACGTGAATCGACATTAATATTGGCCTGCGTTAATAAATTATTCAAATCTTGCTGATGCTCAAGCGTCATTTCCTTTTCTATACAATCCGCACCTAGGCTTTCTACTTGACCTGCAACGTAAATTTCCGCCTCATAAATTGAGTCACCCAGAAAGCCACCAGCATCGCCGCACACAACCAGCCTGCCTGATTGGGCCATAAAAGCAGACATATGTCCCACGCAACCTTGTACAACCACATCGCCTCCCTTTAGAGAGATAGCACATCTAGCAGCAGCGTCTCCCTTGATTATTAATAGTCCCCCATGGGAAGTAGCCCCAGCAGACTGACTGGCATCTCCTTCAACTCTAATACAACCCGACATCATATTTTCACCAACACCTGTTCCCACGTTACCAATTATCGTTATCCTTGCGTGCTGATTCATCCCTCCGCAATAGTATCCAGCATGGCCGCGGATCGTAACATCTATAGAGCTACTTAACCCCACAGCCAATGAGTGCCTTCCCTTTGCATTTGTGACTGTGAAGTCGGTGTGGTGTATCGGTCCCTTACGACCCTGAAGAAGCCTGTTTAATTCCCGAACGGCCACTACGTCTAAATCTATTTCATTATCCGGCATTAAGAATCACCCCAAGAATAAATGATGCCAGGCTTCGGTTCCCAAACGGTGGCTTCATGAACTGAAGGCAAACGGGCAAGCGCTCGAAATTCTGAAGCCATTGCGACCCAATCATCTGTCTCAGCCATAACAGCAGGCTTACACGCTATGGGATCACGTAATACCGAAAAACCTGTGCGAGTACCTATTGCAAAAGTGTAAAAGCCGTCAAGATCCTTGATTGCCGATTCCAATGCTTCTTTGATATCCGCCCCCTCTGAAAGTCGCCATGTAAGGTATCCTGCTGCTACTTCACTGTCATTGTCAGTTTGAAAGCGCACACCTTGCTTTTCCCGAAGCCAATCGCGTAGCCGATGATGGTTGGAAAGAGAACCGTTATGCACCAAACACAAGTCATCCCCCGTATTAAAAGGATGAGCTCCCTCAGTGGTTACAGCGCTTTCTGTAGCCATACGAGTATGCCCTATCATGTGGCTTCCCTGCATTTCTTCAACAGAAAATTGGCGTATCACATCGGATGGGAATCCAATTTCTTTATATATTTCCAGAGAAGAACCCGAACTCATAATTCGGACTTGATTCGCATTATTCTCCAACCAAGACCGCAATTCGAAGGCGGCAATTTCTGCTCGAAATATTGCATGGGTGGCGATTTGTTCCACGCTAACCAAATGACCAAGGTCTTTAGTAGCCGCGTCTCCCAAATCTTTCCATGAGAAATTAGTATCTGCATTATAGGCAATAATTTTAGCGAAATCTTGATTCCGTTCTTGAGGTGTATAGACGGCTAGTCCCGCACTATCTGGTCCGCGTTCAGTCATTTCGATTAGCATAGGAGAAAAGAGTCGCCCAAGGTCTTTCCTAAATTCCAAGTTCTTCAAGTATAAACCGACGATTCCACACATCCCTAACCTCCATTACCATCTTACGCACAACCTCTTGTATTTTCAAAAATCATACGATGTTTTGGCTTTGCTACGCGGTCAAATAGACAATAACGAACAATAAAATCTTTGAATATTTTTAAACATCTATAAATACTACCTTAATACAAATCAGTCTGGATTAATATCGACGCGCATGTCTATATTAACGCTGTCTATTTATTAAAACTAATCAAACATTCTTTATGAATATTGAGATTGTTCATAAAGATAAATCCATAACTCGTTGTATAACAACAGAAATAATAGATAAGTCCTTGCCACCTTCCCTCGGCATTTCGACCCAAACACCCTCGCAGACAACTTCATCAAAAATATTGTATAGCGATAACTTAGCTATATTCTAAAAACGGTATAAAATCATGTTCCCAAATAAATCCGTGTTAATCTGCTATAATTACCCAACATTTAAGCAAAAATAAAATAAGCACAATGCTTCACGACTACGTCGTAATCAGCTATCTGGTTTTCTTATATAAAGACCTCTATTAAACGAAATAAATGGGCCTCCAAATACACCTCAAATTTTTTTTGCCAGATTTATGAGCGAATAATCTAATTAAAAAATTACAAGTGCAACAAATAACACTTTTGTAAATTATTGAGCGGTAACACCTCCATCAATCACTAATTCTGTACCGGTAACCCACGAAGACTCGTCAGACGCAAGGTATAAACATCCTAATGCAATATCCGAAGGCCGGCCAAACCTGCCCAATGGCGTAGCATCCATTCGAATCCGAGCAACTTCATTATTTGAATGGCCGGGTTTTGTCATCGGTGTATCCACGAAACCCGGATGAATCGAATTCGCTCGGATTTTGTCCATTGCGTGCTGCACCGCAGTAGCCTTAGAAAAAATTCGCACCGCTCCTTTGGATGCATGATATGCAGCATTACCAAAACTACCTACCAAACCGCAAATGGAAGAGATGTTTATAATAGACCCGCCTCCAGACTGTCGCATTACAGGGATAGCCGCCCGCGTCCCTAAATAGACCCCGGTAACATTTACCGACATAATGCGATTCCAAATTTCTAAGGTTGTTTCCTCGATAGTAGGGCCCGTCCTTATCGTTTTCTGCACTTTCATATTTGGATCGCGGCCGGAAACCCCAGCTATATTGCCTAACACATCTAATTTGCCAAACATGTTTGCCGTTTCGTTAACCAATTCTTCCCAAGCATCTTCTTCTACTACGTTTAAATTTCTATAAATTGCTATGCCGCCAGCTTCCGTGATTTCCTTTACAACCTCCATTCCCAATTCATCCTGCATATCAGCGGCCACCACTGTGGCGCCATGAGCGGCAAAAGTACGAGCAGTTTCAGCGCCTATACCTGAAGCTCCACCGCTAATAATAGCAATTTTTCCTTCCAAACGTTTACCAATGTTCATGCCCCACCTCTATTATAATTGTTGATTCAAAGTGCAAGAAAAGGGCAAGATTGCCCCATTGCAAGCGGTGAACAGCAGAATAGTCCATTCGTGATCGCAAAAATATAAATTTCACGTCATCTTCTTATCACCCCAGTGATCTATCTAAGAGGAGCAAACCATGGCCTACGACTACATTATCATTGGCGCCGGTTCCGCCGGCTGTGTTTTAGCAAACCGTCTAAGTGAAAACCCAAACGTGAGTGTTTTATTGCTAGAGGCCGGAGATAGTGATGACAACGTTTGGATACATATCCCAGTTGGATTTACTAGAACTTTGAATAATCCGGAAGTTAACTGGTGCTTCGAAACAGAACCCGAAGATAACGTTTCAGGTCGCCGAATTCCCATCCCCCGCGGCCGCGTTCTTGGTGGATCAAGCTCAATAAATGGAATGCTTTATGTTCGAGGACAAGCGTTCGATTACGACATCTGGGGTCAATTGGGAAATCGGGGATGGTCTTATTCTGACATCTTACCCTACTTCAAAAAAGCCGAGTCCTTCGAGAGAGGAGATAATGATTACAGAGGTGGGGGAGGCCCACTTAATGTCGCTGACATGTATGAAAAACATGAAATTATAGACGCTTTTATAGATGCGGGGGTCGAATTGGGGTATCCGAGAAACCCAGACTATAACGGCGCCGAGCAAGACGGATTTGGTTATTATCAAGTTACACAGCGCAACGGTCGACGGGAAAGCACTGCTAGAGCCTTCTTAAATCCAGCCCGAAAAAGACCTAACCTTCGTGTTGAATCACGAGCACATGTCACTAAGATTCTGTTTGACGGCAAGCGGGCTTCCGGCATTACCTACAATACTGATGGACTTGAAAAGATCGAGGATTGTAATTGCGAAATAATTGTATCCGCCGGCGCCGTTCAATCTCCACAAATCCTTGAACTTTCAGGAATAGGACAATCGGATCTTCTCCGCTCGCACGGGATTGAAGTTGTGCATGACTTACCAGGTGTGGGAGAGAATTATCGAGATCACTACGCGGCTAGAATGAATTGGCGCGTAAATAAACCGATTACCCTGAACGAGCAAACCAGAGGATTAAACCTAATTAGAGAAGTACTGAAATATGCTATAACACGTCGAGGCGTTTTGACTTGGACCGCGGGAGTTGGTCACGGGTTTATGCGCACACGATCGGAACTAGAAACTCCAGACGTGCAGTTTTTCTTCGTTCATGGAAGTTTTAAATCCTCGGCCGACCGCAAACTCGATCGCGAACCAGGAATGACGTTGGCAGTCTATCAGTGTCGCCCTGAAAGCCAGGGAACAATTCATATTGGAGGAGCAAACGCTTTCGATGCTCCAAAAATCCGACCAAATTTCCTTGCAAACCAACTTGACCAAGACACACTTGTTGCGGGCCTTCAACTTTGTCGTAAAATTGGACAAACTAAGTCTTTAAGCCAATACATTTCCTATGAAATGAACCCTGGAGAAAACGTCACAAGCGATCAGGACATGCTACAATTCGCTCGTGACACAGGCGCGACTACCTACCACCCAATGGGAACCTGTAAAATGGGCAGCGACCCGATGGCCGTGGTGGATGACCGGCTAAGAGTTCATGGTCTAATCGGACTTAGAGTTGTTGACGCCTCGATTATGCCAACCATGCCTTCAGGAAACATTAATGCGCCGGTGATTATGGTCGCAGAAAAGGCAGCTGATATGATTAAGGAGGATCAATTAAATTCAAAAGCTGCCTAAATTAGCCCTTTGTAAGAGCCTATAATATTTTTGAAAACAGGCACTCATAAGATGCTGTTCCGGAGCCCAGCTGCTCTAAAAAGTAAATCTTAGCGCTAGCCTTTAGGTTATTCCTCTGTGCTATTATTCAGATTTTAAGCTCAACGCGAGTAGAAAATTTAAATGGCAAGTATTGCCTAGCTGACAGAACAGGGAAAACTCTGATGCCGATAAACGGTGTTTACGCAACCATAACGTTAAGAAGGACTTGTTTGTTTTGATTCAACACCAGGTCGATACCGCGTGCTAAAGCGTTGGGCAACTCTTCTGGGGCAGTTATCGTTTCACCGTAACCACGGCTGGCTTCAATTATTTTTGCAAAATCTGGGCTCGGCGAAAGGCGTGTCAATGGCATCTTATTAGCTTTTGCAGCAAATCCTTGAGGATATAGTCCTACCGTTGCTCGCCGCACGGCATTCCATTCAAGATTATTTAAAATTACTGATAAAATTGGAATATTATAGGATTCACAGATCTGGTGACAGGCAACTGGATTGGCAAACATATAAGAGCCGTCACCCATTGTAGAAATAAGCAATCTCTCAGGTTGGGCTAATTTCATTCCGATAGCGGTCGGCAAACTCCAACCCAGCCCCCCCGAATGGGGAAGATCATGCCAAGAGCCATATTTAGTCGGCTTCAAGTGATCCAAGGGACAGCCTAGTTCACATAATACGGTATTGTTATAAGGCTGCACTGCTTCACCAACACACTTGGCAACCCAGGCCTTTGACATGGGCAGACCTCTACCACTATTGGCGGCTGATAATTCTTTTTGTCTAAGTTCCTTTACTCGCTCCGATAACACATTTCGTCGTTTACTAATCGCGACTTTATTAACGTTGTGTAGCTTCTGCATGAGAAAATCTAATCTTACCAAAGCATCCCCCAGTTCCCCAGCAATTGAAAGGTCTGAACGAAAATTACGAACAGGGAATCTGTGGTGAAGCGGATCTGGACCCAGATTGATGATTTTGGACGCCTCATCTGGCTCATGTATTCCAGGCGACCAAGGTGCCAATCCATCCAGCACTAATATTACATCTGCCCCACTCAACCATGGAGTAATATCTGAACCAACACAACTCGGGTGATCAAAAGAAAGTGCAAGCGCTCCCGCCCAATATTGACAGACCGGAATAGCCCAATTATCTGCAAGACGGGCTAACGCGTCGAAGCCAGCGGATGTTCCAGTACCCCGTTGAGCTATTATCAACGGTCTTTCCGCCTGAGACAGGAGATTAGACAACTCTATCAATTCGTTTTCAGGAGCTGCCATATTCGAAGCTGTCATAATAATTGGTAATCTCAAAGACCCTGTCGAAATTGGGTCACATAGCACTTCTCTCGGCAAGCTTAAATATACTGGGCCACGGGGGCTAGAATTAGCAATAGCGTAAGCTCGATCAATTATTTCTGGAACCTGTTCTGGAAATCGTAGTTCGTAATCCCATTTCGAGGCTTCCCTCACTATTGATGTTTGGTCACGCATTTCCTGCCCCCAACCTATAGGTACGGTGCGTGCGCCAAATCTGCCCTTTTCCATTGTTGGCGTGCGCCCCGACATAAGTATTAGCGGGATATGGTCAGTCGCTGCGTTAATCATAGCCATAGCCCCGTTTGCCAAGCCTACGTTGGTATGGAGGATGACGGCTTGAGATTTACCAGTTGCAAGATAATAACCATGTGCCATCCCAAGTGCCACATTCTCATGAGGAATAATCATAGCTTCTGGAAGCTTTTCCCCCTTTGCTAAAGTCTCTGCGATTCCCTCAATTATTGGCGGAAAATCCGTTCCCGAGTTACAAAAAACGTAATCGACTCCAACAGACTTTAGACGCTCAAAAATTGCGCCGCCCGCAGTTGTTGTTTTTTCAACGGTTGGTTTCCGCATTTCAAATCCCTTTAGCTCATCACACCAAGTCTTGTTTTAAATTATCCACCATTTATCTCTACTACTGAAACTTTATCCCCGTATCTTTGACAACCACTAATTCATTTTGTCAAAATTTAAGTTAAGTTCACTAACTGGGAAAACCGGACGGAAAACTAATCGATGGCCGAAACTAATTACTTTTCAAACAATCCTGTATGCCGAATTCTTGGAATTCGATTCCCAATTTGTCAGGCGGGAATGTATTCAGTCGCCTATGGAAAATTAGCTGCGGCAGTCTCAAACGCCGGCGGTCTAGGCGTCATCGGATCCGCCTTCATGACGGCAAAAGAACTAAGAAAAGAGATAAGACTAGTAAAAAATGCAACAGATAAACCGTTTGGAGTGGATATATTATTTACAGAAGTAAAAAATAACGATGCCAACTCAACCCATTTTACCCGAGAAGTCGAAGACCACATTCAAGTAACATTCGATGAACGGGTTCCAGTTTTAATTTCAGGTTTAGGAAACCCAAGCCGCGTGGTCGATAGGGCCCACGCTGCAGGAATGATCGTTATGTCATTAGTTGGCACGTCCCAACAAGCGTTGAAGCTTGAAGCATCGGGAGTGGATATTATCATCGCTTCTGGGAATGAAGGGGGAGGTCATGTCGGACGCGTGGGCACGTTGCCGTTAGTTTCAAAAGTAGTCGATCTAGTTAAAGTCCCCGTTTTGGCGGCCGGCGGTCTCGCCGATGGCCGATCTCTCGTCGCAGCATTAGCTCTAGGAGCCCATGGCGTTTGGATGGGAACGCGATTTATAGCTTCGGAAGAGGCTCGAAGCCATAAAAATTACAAACAAAAAATAGTTGAAATAGATGAAGATGGCACTGTTATCAGTCGAGCAAATTCCGGTAAAACTGCAAGAATAATCCGTAATGCTTTTACTGAATTTTGGTCGAGTCGAGAGGAGCAAATAAAACCCTTCCCAACTCAATTACAAGAAGTCGGTCTAAATGCGTCGTTTTTAGGCCGGATAAAAGGTGATACTGAAAACGGCGCTTTAGCTGCGGGACAAAGCGCTGGATTAATTAAGGAAGTCAAGCCGGCTAAGCAGATCATTCTCGATATTATTCAGGAAGCCAACGAAGTTCTTAGCCGAATATCCAACAACTGATTAATATCAGTTTTCTATTATGATATTTGGAAATATTTCGGCCGTCCTGTAGCCCACGGATCACCCCAAAGTTGTTGGCCCCCATCCACGGTTACCACCTCGCCTGTGATAAATTTGCCAGAAGAAGCTGCCAGATAAACGCAACTCTCGGCAATATCCATGGCATCACCAGGTTTTAACATTGGGTTAGCTTGCCAATAGGTCTTTGCTCCTTCGGCCGGATACATAGAAAAAGCGTGTGTCTCGCAACAACCCGGGGCTACACAATTTACGCGTATTTTTAACGGTGCCCACTCTATCGCTATAGTTTTAGATAAGTAAATTACTCCGGCTCTCGCAGCGGCAGTATGTGCAATACCGGGCATTCCCCGCCAAATATCAGCAACGATATTGACTATATTTCCTTCTTCTTCGCTATGCCGCCAGCGCTTTGCCGCTGTTTGCATCATATACCAAGAACCACTGAGATTAGTATCAATTACCGCGTTCCAACCCTTTACAGAGAAATCAATTGCTGCCTGGGGAAATTGTCCTCCTGCGTTATTAACAAGTACATCTAGACGTCCAAATTTCTGGTACACTTTATCGAAGAGTTCTTCCACAGCCTCGGGATCTCGAATCGTCATGGCTTGTGTCATTACTTCCACACCAAAACGATCAAAGAACGGCAGGACGGCTTCAAGCTTTTCTTGACTTCGACCGCATAAAACAATCTTTGCGCCTAAACGGCCAAATAGACCTGCCACCGCTTTACCGAGTCCGGTTGCTCCGCCAGAAACAAGGCACACTTTTTCCCTAAACAACCCTTCCTTATAAACAGTTGTCTGGCTAGCTAACTCTTCATCACTGAAACCAAATCTTTCACCTTGGGTCATTATTGCAACCTTCAATTCCACGTCGTTGGCTTTTTAATGTTAGTTTTGATATTGGTGCCCTCAACTTCATCAGAAATCGATAATTCAAAACACATCTCGTAACCTTGAAAGCAATTCAATTCCTTATAGTAGGACTAACCAAGCTAAAATCCCTTCGATATATGATTATCTATCGTCTATTAGTCTGATTGGCTTTTGCCGACTATCAATTTGAGTCGAAGCCGCAGTCTGACCAAATGCTACTAATTCAACTTCGATCGCTACGCCCAAGCGTTCGCGAAGCAACTTTGCAATTTTCTCTTTAAGTTTTTGATTTACTCCCCGTTTCCTCGCTTCACATACAACGGTCATAACTTCTTGGCCGTTTTTATTAGTAAGGCGGCAGAAATATTCGTCCCCCGTTTCTTTCACTTCCTGCAAAATACTGCCAATACCCGTGGGGTAAACATTAATGCCCCTTAACTTAACCATATTATCGCTTCGTCCCTGAAATCCGGCCAACCTTCGCAAAGAAAAACCCAAATCGCCAACGCCCGGCAATATTGCGGAAACATCTTTGGTATCAAACCTGATTACCGGATAGACACTGTTCTTGAAAAGCACTGTATTGCAAATATTTCCGGTCTTACCATCCGGAACAAGCCGCCCGGTTTCCGGATCGATAATTTCTACCAGATGTGCATCTTCCCAAATATAGAGGCCGTTTCGATCACATCCTTCTGCGGCAATTATTCCCGTATCACCAACCCCATACCAATCGTATGCTTCGGCCCCGCCCCACACCTCTTTTATTACCCTTCCCCCATCTCCAGTGAGGTGTCCTGAAATCATTCTAACTTTTAGATCAATACCTGGTTCTAGTCCCTTAGATCGTGCTATTTCGGCCAATTTTATAATATAATCTGAAAAACCCACCAACACTGTCACACCAAACCGTTGAATCAATTCTATCTGTTGCTCCGATCGCGTCTCTAATCCAGTGCCCGCCGGTAAAAGCAACGCATCCGTATAATGAAGGATGGCCTCCCTTATATAATGCCCCCCATTTACCATTCCAAATCCGTAGACCGAATGCACAATATCATTGGATCTCAAACCCTGAAGCAGGTAGGCACGAGCAAGTAAAACGTTTTGAATTTCTCGATCCCTAGGGCCAAAAAACAGTGGTTGTGGGCGACCAGTTGTACCACTAGTCGTATGCATTATTACGCGATTTCCATCAGTCCACGAGCCCACACCGACAAAATCACCAAATGGCGGGTACGTCTCAACACTTGCCATTAAATCTGATTTAGAAAAGGTAGGTATTTTTGAAAGGTCATCTAGCGACCTTATGTCATCCGGAGTGAGTCCTACCGCTTCCCAATGTCGTTTATAAAACGGCACCTTCCAAGCTCCTTCCATCAGATTTAGAAACCGCCTTTCTTGTATGCTTCTCATTTGATCTCGACTTAATGTCGCTATTTTATCTAAGAAATTTTGTCCTATTGGATATTGAACGAGTAATTCTTCCGGATTTGATTCAGCAAAATACCGCGCCATTCGATGTATCTAACCTGTCGCAAGGTCAATAAGTTCGCGAATGTCCGCAAGCTGTTCTAAATTGTCAGTCAAATCAATCATTTTTTCGCCATCTTGCTCTGAAAGCGATGTCGCCGAAGCCGCCCAATTTCGGCGAAATTTACTTAGATGTGCTTCGCGCGTCATTGGCTTTTTGGGATTCCCGTAGACCGTTTCTATTCTCTTTGTCAAAAGAGAACCATCTTTCATATGTATAACAACATCGACCGGTGACAAAGCATTTGGATCCGGGTCATCGTTAATTGAAATAATTACCTTTTCAGCTAACGATACCGATGTTCTATCTCTTATAGAATCCATTGTGAAATCATCTATTCCAATGAAACCACGCTGGAGCATAACGGACGCAGCATATTGGCCATTTAGGCGGGCGTAATTTACCTCCATTGCATTATGAACTGGTCTCCCAATTAGATGGTGAGTCAAAGACGGAACATGCGCTTCAACTTTGTTAATATCATCAACATTGATCTGCTTCTGGCTTTGAAACTCTCGAATAGCATCAACAATACCGTGCGTGGCTCGGCCACTAGGAAATGGCTTATGTGCCACCTCTGTGATTCTCCAAACTTCGCCAAGGGAAGGTAATAAGCTACCAATATCACCGTTCCTCTCAATCAAACCAAAATATCCAAATGGTCCTTCAAGTACTCCCTCCAGCCCTGGCAACCCATTTTCTGCGAGGTCACATGCAACTAAGGCGTTACGGGAGTTGAAACCAATTTGTAGGGCTAACAAAGGCGATCCTTCGGTATGCGCTTGCATAGTTCCTGATAGTTGCGAATAAACTAATGAAAATGCGTTTAAAAGGGTTTCTTTATCGTAATTGCGTGCCCTACCTATCGCCGCCACAGCGGCAAACGCGCCCGCCGTAGCTGGACGAAAAAATTGCAAGCCAGTGGAGCACGCGACACCCAGATTGCAAGCGACGTCCACTCCCAGCACTGAAGCTTCGATAAGAGTTTGCCCATTTATTCCTCCACGACGATCACCATCCGCCAGTAACGCAGAGAGCAACACGGTCATTGGATGAAGGACCGCTTTTTCATGGACGCAATCAAACTCGGAATTGTGAATCTGATAGCCATTCATAAGGGCCGCATCAGACGGCGTTAGCTTAGCACTTTGACCAAGAACTCGGGCGGCCGGACCAGAAATATTCCTATCGGAAAATGTCTTTAATAACTCATCGATAAAAGGTCCCGTCGAACCGGCAAGACCAACGCCAAAGGAATCCAGAATATAAGTTTTAGCCGCTTCAATGGCATTGGCCGGCATGTCTTGATATTGCGCCGATATTACATGATCCGCTAAACCTTCGATTGGATCTTTCATAAAAGTTCCCCCATCACGAAAAAGGATAAACTGCAGCCCAGTGGTTGGCTATTTGGCAACGAGAAGCAATCCAAACATCTTTATGAGAAATCACGTGTTCTATGAAACGTTCAAACCAAATGAAGCGCCCTGGCCGGCCTACGATACGTAGATGAATGCCAAATGACATCATCCGCGGCTCCGCGGCGCCCTCCAAATAAAGTTGGTCAAAAGTATCAATGGCATATCGATACCATTGTTCCGGAGTATAAGCCGGCGCAGTCCACATCTTCATATCATTGCTATCAACCGCATAAGGGAGAATCAAAATTGGCTGTCCATCAACTTGTTCCCAGAATGGTTGGTCATCAGAATAATCGTCCATATGGTATTTAAAGCCTTCTTCGACTAAAAGACGGCGCGTATTAGGCGTTAAAAGATAACGAGACAGCCAACCAACTGGCCGGTTTCCAGTTGTTTTTTTGATAGAACGCACTGCCTTTCTTATGAAGTCGCGTTCTGTGGCCTCATCCATTTGGAATTGATGTATCCAACGCCAACCATGACTGCAAACCTCATGACCTCCATGTACGATTCTACTTGCAAGTTTGGGGGACCGTTCCAAGCTCAACGCAGCCGCGGTGAAAGTGCAAGTAAGCCCATAGCGCTCCAAAAGATCCATTATCCTAGGTGCGCCTCGTTTAATACCATAAAGATAATTACTCTCATTACCAAAATTTCGGATTGGTTTTTTTACAGTAACGCCAAGCTCGTCAACTGGCTCCGGGCCACGATCTCCGTCAGCTACGGAAAGTTCAGACCCTTCTTCAACGTTAACCACTAACGATAAAGCGAGACGTTTTTCGCCCGGCCAAATATTACCCTTCATAGCGGATCACCTGCGCTGGTACTGGGTCGCCCCAAACATAACTTCCCTCTCCTCATCGGATATTGGTTTCGTTCGGCGTTTTTCCTCCAACACGGCCAATCCCCTCTTAACACCTTCGCGAGCTTCTATTTCTTTTAACCATCTTTTGAGATTAGATAGTTCATCTAAGACCACACCATACCGTTCATAGTTTCTTACCCATGGAAAAGACGCCATATCCGCGATAGAAAATGGGCCACCAAGGAACTCCGACTGTCCTAGCCGTTTATCCAATACTCGACACAAACGTTTTACCTCATTTGAATATCGATCAACAGCGTAGTCAATTTTTTGCGGCGCATACATTATAAAATGGTTAGCTTGCCCGAACATTGGGCCAACTCCACCCATTTGAAACATTACCCACTCCAAACATCGATACCGAGAAGAGGCATCTGACGGAAGAAACTGGCCGCATTTTTCTGCCAAATATACAAGAATAGCTCCGGATTCAAATAAAGTATAAGAACTCCCGTTCGGTCCGTCGGCATCAACTATTGCCGGAATACGGTGATTTGGATTGATGGCTAGAAAGTCTTCATTAAACTGGTCACCTTCCCCTATGTTAATAGGTTTAACATTATAGGCTAGGCCCATCTCCTCTAGGGCGATTGAAACTTTATGACCATTAGGAGTCGGCCAGTAATAAAGATCGATCATCTACTTCTCCGCATTTACATCATTTGATTTAACAGTATCAGATAAACTCGCTGCTCAGAGCCAATCGAACTGTTTCACAGAATGTAGAAGTTCTACACTCAGTTTTGCAAGATCCCATATCAATTATTGTCAAGGTTAATTTGCCACTAATGGAAGTTTTAAAGGAGGCTAATCTCATTTTCCATACGTTCCCCCTTAAAAAATCGATCCGCATTTGCAAAAATTTCCTGAAATTTAATAATCATGGTATCCCGAGTTCCCGGAGCATGATGTGGCGTCAACACAACATTGGAAAATTCAGCAAATCGATTAGGTGCCACTGGCGGTTCAATTTCAAAAACGTCAAGACCAGCACCACCAAGGTGACCTGCTCGAAGGGTTTCTATTAAATCATCTTCACACACGATAGGACCTCGAGCGCAATTGATCAGCATGCTTCCAGCTTTCATCTTCCCAAGAGCTTTAGCGTCTATCATATGATGCGTCAAATCCGTAAGAGGCACATGCAAAGTGACATAGTCAGCCATACGAAGAATTTCATCAAAACTTACTCTACTAACTTTTAAATCCAGCTCCGTTTGAGGGGGAATATCAAGCAAGTCTGTGTAAATCGTGTTAGTTTCAAAACCGATTAAGCGCCGGGCAACCTGCTTTCCAATTCTACCCAAGCCCACGATTCCTACCGTTGCCCCCAAAAGTTGTCGAGCGGTTGACCTAAAGGTATTTGAATGCCATTTCCCGTTTCTCAGTTCCGAATCGCAAAAGGTGAGTCTTCGTCCTACCGCTAGCATCATCATAATTGTATGCTCCGCAACCCCTTCACTAGTTCCCTGTGGGGTTACAGCGAGCCGTATTTGCCGTTTCATTAATTCCGAGGTCGCTACAGTATCATGATAGCCAACACCCTGATGAAGGACTAAGCGTAGACGAGAAGCCATCCGCACATCCTCTACAGACATTTTTGCACCACCTACGATTACCATTTCTGCCTCACCTAAAAGACGCTGGCGCTCTTTTAATGTTCCATCTGAAAGGGTCATTAATTGATAACGACTAGCAGGCATCGTAGAGCGTATTAGATCGTAAAAATCCTCTCCTGCTTTAACTAGATATAAAACTTTAATATTCATTAACTTACGTCCAATGATTGAGCCTTGGTAACTAAAATTTTACTTTGACAACTATGGTATGGGAAGATTTTAAAATTCAGTCGCCTTTACTTGATAGCGATTCTGATATCATTTTCTCAAATTCCTCAATATCAAGTATAACAATAGAACCGCGAGTCCGCTCTACTAATCCCTCTCGTTCTAGTTTTTTTAGCTCACGAGTGACGGCCTCACGGTGTGTACTTATACGGGCTGCTATTTCAGCATGCGTTGGAGGTGGAGAAATCCTACCTGCTCCATCGATTATACGACCATCCCGAGCCAAACGGAGTAGTTCGGCATGAATTCGGTTGCGGACACCCAAAGTGCTAAATTCTACAACTCTTTCATTCAGACTCCTAATTACATCCACCATCGATGTCATAACTTTCATCGAGATCGAGGGAAAGTCGGATAACAAATCCAAGAATATTGTTGCAGGCATTTGAGCTACTAAGGTTCTTGTCAAAGCTACTATGCTAGCGGATCGAGGTTCGCCATCGATAGCCGCGTATTCACCAAACTGATCGCCAGATTTAAGATCCCTCATGATGACTTTTCGGCCCGTCTGCGAAAATACCGTTACTCGCACCTCGCCCCGAATGATGAAATAGACGTCGGTCGTCTTATCATTAAGATTCAAGATCACTTGTTCTGGCTCAAACCTACGCCAAACACACCTTTGGTTTAGAGTGGCTATTCGGTTCTCTGGAACGTCCGTAAGCAGTTCGGTTCGGGCCAGCGTGCGTTCTACCGACATATTCTTACCCTTACTACTTTCAACTGTTAACACATAAAAAACATACGCCCTTTTATCCTTAAGTTCAGGAACTTTCATATTCAAAATACGCTTTTTAGTTTTGCACCGTGGTAAATCTCACAGCGAAATTCGAAAAAGCATACCATATTCACACTATGAGTTAATAACATCTAGGAGATAAACTATGTTTAGGGTGAGTGCCGCTCTCCCACTGGTCCAACGGTTTCGTCACCAAGTAGCGTTTTTTGACAGTCATTCGGGTTTTGGATGAACTCAAAAACCACTAATTAATAAATGGTATGAACTTAATTTGGAGATAAATCATGAGCGCGACGGAGGAAGATATCAAATTCATTCGGAATATTGCTGTAAATCTTCCAAGTTGGGACCGAGATGCCGCCATAAGTGTTGCTAAAATGCTAGGCTGGAAATCAATAAGCCTAGTTCATAAAGTAGGCAGCAAAGCGATCGTGGAAAACCGAACATCATCCCGAACATGGGAGAATTCTGAATAGAATTGCAATATAATTTTTTGCGGTAATGGAGATAGGCCTCCTACTCATATTGTAATAACCAATATAATCATCTCCATTACTGCCTAAACAAATACTTTAGACTCTGATGCTAGCCTGTTAAAACCCAATATCGATGTCAAATCTTGGGAAAATAATCATGGCATTCTTTTTGAAAACCGGACGCTCAGATGAAGATAAAGCACAAGACAATGCAAAAGTTAAAGCCATTGTCGAAGCCAGTCTCTATGAAATTGAAAAATATGGGGATGCAGCCATTCTCAAAATGTCAAAAGAATTTGATAATTGGGAACCGGATCATTTCCGCCTCTCCAATACTGAAATAGATCTCTGTTTATCAAAACTGAGACCACAAGAAATTAACGATATCAAATTTGCTCAAGAACAAGTTCGTAACTTTGCCATGATACAAAAGGATGCGTTAAGAGATGTAGAAGTGGAGACACTACCCGGCATCGTACTGGGACACAAAAATATTCCAGTAAACAGTATCGGATGCTACGTGCCAGGTGGTAAATACCCGATGGTCGCATCGGCACACATGAGTATTGTTACAGCAAGCGTAGCTGGTGTGAAAAGGATCATTGCTGCTTCACCACCTTTTAATGGAGAACCAAATCCAGCAGTGGTCGCAGCCATGCATTTAGGAGGCGCCCAAGAGATATACTGCCTAGGTGGAATTCAAGCGATAGGCGCCATGGCACTTGGCTCTGAATCAATAAAAAGCATCGATATGTTAGTTGGTCCTGGCAATGCATTTGTAGCCGAAGCTAAACGACAACTGTATGGCCGAGTTGGCATCGATCTTTTCGCCGGGCCAACAGAGACACTAGTAATCGCAGATGAATCCGTAGACGGAGAAATGTGTGCAACCGACCTGTTAGGACAAGCAGAGCACGGTCCAACCTCCCCGGCTATCCTAGTAACCGACTCAGAAAAGCTTGCTCATGACACTCTGGCTGAAATTGAACGGCAGTTGACCATTCTTGCTACAGCCGACATCGCCGGGGCAGCATGGCAAGATTATGGTCAAATAATTATCTGTGAAAACGAATATGAAATGTTGCAAGTTGCTGATGAAATAGCATCTGAGCATGTACAGGTGATGACGAAAAACCCAGATTATTTTCTCGACAATATGACAAATTACGGAGCTTTGTTTTTGGGGCCGGAGACAAATGTTTCTTTTGGCGATAAAGTCATAGGAACCAATCATACCTTACCCACAAAAAAGACGGCCCGTTACACTGGGGGGCTTTGGGTCGGAAAATTTTTAAAAACATGCACGTATCAGAAAATTACATCTCCTGAGGCCAGCGCTATGATCGGCGAGTATTGCTCTCGTCTTTGTGCCATCGAGGGGTTTTCCGGACATAAGGAACAGGCTGATCTTAGGGTTCGCCGTTACGGGGGACGCAATGCAACTGGAGGACAAACGGAATGAAACAGATTCGAACCCGAGCACTTGATCGATTTCATCTGGATGGTCTAATTGCCCTGGTAACAGGTGCTGGGCGGGGCTTGGGGGAGGCATGCGCTATTGGGTTAGCAGACGCTGGAGCTGAACTGATTCTTTTAAGCAGGACAGAATTGGAGTTAGAAACACTAAAAATTAAAATAGAAAAGGAGGGTGGCCGTGCAAAAACAGTAGTCTGCGACGCATCCAATCCAAGCCATATTGAAAATATAATTCCAACCCTCGGGCGGATTGATATCCTAGTCAACAATGCTGGGACAAATATACCCGAACCTTTCGTGGATGTTAGCCTTGATAATTTAGACCGAATTCTTAATCTAAATATCCGAGGTGCGTTCCTAATGGCTCAGGCGGTGGTCCGAGAGATGCTTAAAAGGGGTCATGGTGGGTCTATCATCCACATGTCATCTCAAATGGGACATGTTGGAGCACCTAATCGAACAGTATACTGTGCAAGCAAACACGCTCTTGAAGGTTTAACCAAAGCAATGGGAGTCGAATTAGCACCGCATGGCATACGGGTCAATTCAGTTGGACCAACCTTTATTGAAACCCCTTTAAGCCGCCCATTTTTGGAAGATGTGGCGTTTGCTCGTGATACACTAGGTAGAATACCTATGGGTAAACTGGGCCAAGTGGAAGATGTGGCCGATGCAGTTGTATATTTAGCATCGCCAGCTTCAGGAATGGTAACCGGAAGTAGCATTGTGGTCGACGGTGGCTGGACAGCTCGTTAGAAATTGTTTGTCAAACCACCCCATTTTTATCGCAACACAGTTTGAATATGACGCGCGAATTCATCCTTTCCCAATCGACGGACACTCCTAAGCCAGGTTTCTCCGGACCTATAACCATGCCATCTGCTCCTGTCCTAATTACATCTTCCATACCAAATTCGAAGAGGTCATATGGGTGGGACTGCTCAAAATAACTGCAGTTTCCAGCGGCCAACATGACATGTAAATTAGCTGCTTGTGCCAAAGTATAACCCCATGACATCAACTCGCATTTCATAGCCAATTGCTTTGACATCGACATAGCTTGCAGCGCTAAACTGATTCCGCCCATAATAGTAATATCGGAGCGGCTTCTACTCCAAGTATTGGTCCTAAGACATTCTTCAAACAGAGTTAAATCCTGAACCCAATTACCAGACGGAACTATGGGTATTTTAAAAGCCGAAGTGAGTTCACGGTACCCTAGGAGATCACAATCCGGCAAAGGGGCTTCAAACCACTCAAAATCAAGCTCAGACAAAGCTTCAGCCATCATTTTAGAGTTAGCAATATTATAATTGTTCTCCACGTCGAGCATAAAAGTGACATTTGGAAAACGTCTCCGAGCTTCATTCGCCAACTTAAGGTCATCCTTGGCTATGCACCAGGTATGAAATTTGACCGCTTTAAAACCATTTTCTAAAAACTCGTCCACTTTCTCCATATACGCTTCAACGCTGTCGTACATAGGGGTGCTGGCGTAAGATGGTATACGGTTGGTAGTCCCGCCTAATAACTTATAAATTGGTTGACCCGCTAGTTTACCGGCTATATCCAAAAGACTTATGTCAATGAGAGCCATCGCTCCAGGTGGAAGTGGAAAAACTCGGGGCCGGAGATCAAACATCAATTTCTCTCTGTCTCTTGGATCTCTATTTATTAAAATTGGAAGCAAATGGCGAAGGCTTTCAGCTGTATAACGGTCATACTCATAACTTGCAGCGTTCCAGACACCGGCCACTCCTTCAACGCCGTCATTGGTATAAAGCCGGAGGATTGTTATACTTTGGAATTGTTCTGGCAAATCATGTGACCAGGTGTAACGTTTAGTTTCTGGCCCTATTACCACGATTTCAGCACGCTCTATTTTCATCTACGGCTCCCAAATAAAAGTCTAGAATTTTCTCGTACCCAGACGTCTTGGGCAGGAGTATTGCCCGGGTCTCTCGCCCTTAAAGCATAATATTCCAAATAAGGCGCATACCCCTCATAGACTTTCCTTAATTCAACGACTGCATCTTCATTAAGATCAACCCGTAAATCCATATCCATAATTATATCATCACCTCTAATACTTAGAGCCGCAGAACGCTCCGGGAGGTGCTCACCATCGGCAGAAGCTTGACCTCCTGCTGTCTTTCCGGCTTCAAGTGCTAGAAGCAATCTTTCGGCTAAGTCTTTATCCGGGTTTTCTCTATATGACTGCGAAATAGCAGCAACCGTCTCTTTGCCGGCCAAAACATTCCCAAATGCAGCAAATCCATTTCCGATCTCATGTCCGGCCCAAGGGCGGCATTTTTGCCCAGTATGCATTGCGATAGTACCATCTATTGTAATAATACTAACCTGTCTATAATCAAAACCTGGGTCTGCTGCAGCAAGGTCGCCAAGCGTTTTCTGCGGAGATCTCTCTTTTTTCAGGGACTGCAATGCCAAGGGACCAAGTGCCGGGTTGGCAAATGCTTGCGTGGATAAGATAGCCTTTCCTCGGGCAAAAAATGGACAATAACCTCCAACGCCCAAAGAATAAGTAGCTATTCCAACTCCCAATCGTTTAGTAACGGGACATTGCGCCAGAATAGTGAAAGTCATGGATTACACCTCAACGAGTAATTTAAGTAAAATTGTTTAGTTTAGATAGCCGATAGCTAAGCACATAATGCCTTATGATACACCAGGCCACCGATGAATAATTGGAATTTCTGGTGACGCAGCTTGGGTTTTGGCATTAAAAATATCTGGGCGTCGTCCTTTCCAAAGCAAGAGAGAAATGATCATGAGGTGTATTAAATTCCACAGAAAACCGTTTATGAATGCAGCTTCATAGGAAAGCGTCCAGTCAAAAATGGCGCCCGAAAGCCAGCCACCGATTGCCATTCCACCAATTGTCGCGGATAGGACTAAGCCCACTCGAATTCCCGCCTGAGAAGCCGGGTAATAGTCGCGAATGAGTACGGCATAAGCGGGAACAATGCCTCCTTGAAAAAGTCCAAATAATGCCGAGACGACATATAAAGAAAATAATCCATCTGCTTTTAAGTATAGCAATAACGTTAATGCTTGAAGGGCCGAACCTATTAAAATAGTCCAGGTGGCACCGATCCAATCCGTAACGAACCCAAATATAATCCTGCTAGCCAATCCCGCCCCTAACATGACAGCCAGCATCTCCGCTCCTCGCTTTGCTCCCAGATTTAGGTCAACGCAATAAGCGACGATATGTACTTGGGGCATTGACATAGCAACACAACAGAAAACTCCCGCTAGTATTAGTAATATCTGCAACATATTTGGAGATAGGGGCGGAATTTTAGTGACCGGTCCCGTTCCATTCGAAGAAGTTTCCGGTTCAATCGGGGCTGGACGAAGAAATATTAGGACCGTCGGGAGCATAACAACTAAACATATTGCGCCGATCAATAGGTGCGTATCTCTCCATCCTATTACCTCAATCCAGGATTGGACCAGAGGGGGCCATACTGTCCCAGCTAAATAGCTTCCGCACGCTACTAAAGCGACTGCAATGCCTCTATATTTTATGAACCATAAAGAAATTGCAGCTATCATAGGGCCGAATGAAACGGAAGTCCCCAATGCTCCAATCAAAATGCCCTGAAAAAAGAGAAACATTCCGAAATCAGTGGTATAAGCAATACCGACATACCCAATGAACAATGAAATTGATGAGATAAGAACCGGGATGGCGATCCCAAAACGGTCTATTAAACGCCCCATTCCTATATTACCCGCCATAATGCCCACCATAGCAAAAGTATACGGCAGAGATGCACTAGCCCGATCCAGTTCAAAATGCGCTTGTGTTTCGGGCAAAAGAACGACAGAAGACCAGAGTCCAACGCCGCCAGTAGATCCTATGATCAATGAGGCCGCCAAGCGAAGCCAGGCGTATCCGCTATCGTGCAGGCTATCGCTTCGCTCTCGAGTAACCGAGCTTGGCTGGTGATTCACCAATTTATTAATTTCTTGAAAAACACTACATAGCCCTTAATCTACAACCTAAATAAGTGTGCAGGTATCGTTGATTTAATTGCCGCCAGGGGCAAAAACTTCCAACGCCTTAAGATCACTTCCAATTTCTCCATTAGGCTTAAATGGCTGGATTG
>CAZADS010000036.1:0-48344 GCA_964483985.1 uncultured Thalassobaculaceae bacterium | reverse complement strand
CCGATCCAATCTGCTAGACGTCCCCAAAAAATTGTCCCTATCAAAGCACCTATTCCGACTAAAGACCATTGAAGGGCGCCCTGCGTTACTGTGTGGTTCAAACCTCGAACGAGATAATCCACCCAGTAGATTGAATGCGGATTTAATCCAACTGAAAAAAACGCTTGTGCTAAAATCAACTTTTTACCATCAAGTGGAATTTTTATGGGTGTGAACTCAAACGTCGCGTTTACGGGTTGGAGCCGAGGGGCTCCATGCCAAGCCCAAAGCCCAATCGTGGTTCCAACTGCTCCAACTAATGCACTACCTCCCCAAGCTAAGGCTATTCCATAATCAAGCAACCATGGGAGTCCAATGGCCGAAAAAAATATCCCTAAACCAACACCGGTAAACGATATAGAAGTGGCAAGAGCAATTCTATTACGAGGCGCAAATCGTGTTACGTAAGCTACTCCAAGTATCATCATTATGGATACTATTATACCAACTAGTAGGCGCCAAAACCCTAACCAAATGAATCCGAAGGGCGCTATGCTGGCGATAAGGGAGAGGAGTGATAGTAACAAGCAAACTCTTAACAACATGGCTTCGTGCCACCGTCGACGCAACCAAGAAGTTATAAGGGCGCCGACCACGTATCCTCCAAGGTTTAATGCACCAATATAACCGGCTTCGATTTCGTTTAGTTCGCCAGCTCGAATTAAGATGGGCATCATCGGAGGGTATCCAAACCGCCCAATTCCCATGCCCACCAAAAGTCCAGCTTGGGCACCTAGCGCGTACTTTAACCATGGAAACATAGCGTAAAACTCTCCGGACACAAAATGATGAAATCCTTCATTATTATGCTTTTATGATGCACGTCAGCTTGGCTGTCACTGAGTTCGCGTTAAACGTGATTTGATCTTGATAAAATCGTTTAAAGAAATTGATGGTAAAATTAATTTAGGAGGTGATTAGATAGGAAATGCATAAGGAATAAAAAAGTATGAAGCTGAGGCAATTATGCTAAATAATCATATTAGTTTATTTGGTAAATTCATGATCGGATCAGATGTTTGTTTCCAAATCTCTGTGTCACGGAATATAAAACGGCGGTAACTTCAACAAACTTTATTAATATAAAATAAACTAAGAGTATTGCTTTTATTTTGATTATTGAGATGGAATTTGAATAAATGAAAATAGAATCAGTTGTTGACTTGCATTGCGGTGCCGGATGGCGTGATTTTAATTTTCTTAAAATTACAACCAGTAATGGCATCATAGGTTATTCAGAATATCTAGAAGGGTTCGGTAGCCTGGGCTTAACGGGTCTGATTCACAAACTGGCAGAGCTAATCATTGGTGATGACCCGAGATCAGTTGAAAAAATCATAGCCGATTTAAGGAGCGTAACTAGACCAGTCCCAGGCGGACTAGTGGCCCAAGCAATAGCTGCTATAGAGAACGCTCTTTATGATATAAAAGCTAAAGATTTAGGGATACCTGTTTCTACTCTATTCGGCGGACCGTTTCGTGATCGTTTGCCCGTTTATTGGTCGCATTGCGGAACGTTTCGTCTCAATTTTCATTTGGAAATGAATCGACCGCAACCCGGATCGTTGGAAGATATCCGAAAGATTGGTCAGGAAGTCAAAGCAAGCGGACTTCAGTCATTGAAAACAAATATTTTTATTTTTGATAGTGATAAACCGGAAGTTTATATGCCGGGTTTTGGGAGATCCAAAGGTGGTCCTGAACTGAACTGTGATGCGCGGTTGATAAACCTAATAGTAAATCAGATGGAGGCATTTCAGGAGGGTGCTGGATCAGATATTAGCTTAAAGCTCGATCTTAATTTTAATTTCAAAACGGAGGGATACATAAGAGTGGCCCGAGCATTAGAACATCTTAATATGGATTGGTTGGAGTTGGATGTTTTTGAGCCAAATTGTTTGGCAGATATTCGCGCTCATGCGCCAATGTCGATCGCATCCCTGGAATCAATATATGGTAGACGTCAATATAAGCCGTTTTTCGATGCAGGAGCTGTCGATGTCTGCATTGTTGATGTCCCGTGGAACGGCATCGCAGAATCAATTCGAATTGCTAACTTAGCAGAAATTTATGAAATAAATGTAGCTGCCCACAATTTTAATGGTCACCTAGGAACATTAATGGGAGCGCATTTTTGTGCCGCTGTCCCTAATTTTAGGGTTGTAGAAACTGACTATGAGGACGTTAGTTTGAAGGATGAAATATTTGACCCTGCCCCCATTATAGAAAATGGTCATTTGATTTTACCAAAACTACCCGGATGGGGGACGGTTATTAATGAGGAAGCAATCGCAAAATATCCGCCAAAAAACACTATGTGGATAGGTGACCGACAAAACGGATCATAATGTTAAGGTTGGTTTAAATCATACGGCAAAGATTATTGAAACAGCGATGACGGCGATAATTATGGGCCAAAATAATGAACGTTGAGGTTTTTGTATGTTAGCTAACTCCTCCAATGTAGCAGGATGTAAACGCATCCCAGCATCGATAAAATCATTAAAGGATCTCTCGGTTTTTTCTAACAAATAGGGCAAACGTTCCATAAAAAGGAATGTTTGCTCAGTGGTTTGTTGCAGACGAGCTTGAGGAGACCGATTTTCTACAACCCATTTCTCGATCAGCGGGCGGGCAAGCTCCCAAATGTTGACCCTATCGTCGAGTTGGCGCCCTACTCCTTCTGCGACCAACATCGTTTTTTGCAATAAAAGAAGTTGGGGTTGCGTTTGCATTTCAAATTGTTCAGTGATTTGAAATAGTTGAGCAAGAAGTCGCGCAAGCGATATCTCCGCCAACGGGCGACCGAATATAGGTTCACCTATAGATCGACATGCCTGAGTAAATGCTTCTTTAGATTTATGGGAGGGGACATATCCTGCTTGAAAATGCACTTCTGCTACGCGTCCATAATTGCCGGTTAAAAAACCAGTGAGCATGTCTGCTAAAAAATGTCGTGTTTGGATATCTAGGCGACCCATGATACCAAAATCAACAGGAGCGATTCTTCCATCAGCTAAAATGAACAAATTTCCGGGGTGCATATCAGCGTGAAAAAATCCGTCACGAAACACTTGATTGAAGAAAATAGACGCGCATTTGGTGAGGATTTCAATAGGATCATGACCGGCATTTTTTAAAGCTTCAACATTGTCGGGTCGTAGGCCGTTCAATTTTTCCAAAGTTAAAATTCGCCTCGATGTTCTTTGCCAATCTACATAGGGGACTTTAAAATTAGAATCGCATGAAAAATTATCAGAAAGTTCCGCTGCAGCTGCCGCTTCTAGTCGCATATCCATTTCTATGGCAACTGATTCACTAAATACATTAATTACTTCTACTGGCCTAAGTCGACGGATCCATGGGAATTGTTTTTCCAATATCTCAGAAACCCAACTTAGGAGTTCTATGTCACGCGCCATCGCTGCTTCTATGCCAGGCCGTAGAACCTTGACGGCAACCGGTTCGTTCTCTGTGGTAATGGCGTAATGCACTTGAGCAATGGAAGCCGCCGCGACAGGTTCTTTTTCGATAGTTTTGTAAAAAGTCTCGAGAGGCTTCCCTAACTCGGTCTCTATAGTTTTTCGCGCCTCAGTAAAATTAAAAGGCGGAAGTCGATCTTGGAGTTGAGAAAGGTCTTGTGCAATTTCTTCGCCTATTAAATCTGATCTTGTTGCTAGGGATTGGCCAAACTTTATAAAACTTGGACCAAGAGTTGTTAAAGCAATGGCAAGCCGCTGTCCAGGTCGGTGATTTTCAAAATCTCGATTTCTTATTAACCAAAGGAATTCGCTTAAAATATATATTGTCGGCCGACTACTAATATTATGCAGTGGAATTAAGGCTCCAAATCGCGCCAAGTGCCAAATAATTTTAGATAGGCGAAGGATATTCAAAGTATTGCGCCACATAGGATTTACTAGAGACGCCAAGCCGAGTGGATAGCTGCAATTCCACCTGATAAATTTCGGTATTTTACTCGACTTAAGCCAGATGTTGAGATCAGTTTTTTGAGCTCTTGTTGGTCTGGAAATAGACGAATACTTTCTATTAGATATTTATAAGCACCTTCATTACCAGTTATTAATTGGCCGATTTTTGGAATCAATTTGAAAGAATAATTGTCATAAAATAGGTTCAATGCAAATACATTTGGTTTACTGAATTCTAGGCAAAAAAAACGCCCACCTGGTTTAAGAACACGGTGGGCTTCATAAAGAGCTTGGTCAATCCTTGTGACGTTGCGGAGGCCAAAAGCTATCGTATAAAAATCAATAGACTTGTCAGCGATAGGTAATTTTTCAGCATCTCCGCATATCCAGGAGAGTTGGGCCTTGGTTGATTTAGGCCAGACACGTTGCCGTCCAATATCGATCATCGACGAATTGATGTCGCAAATTGTTGCTCTATTTCCGCCCCGTTTGAAATAAAGTTGTGCGATATCACCCGTTCCACCAGCAACGTCTAACAGCACAGCATCTTTTCTTGGGACGACCCAGTCCAAGAGTGCGTTTTTCCAAAGCCTATGAACGCCTAAACTCATTAAATCATTCATTAGATCATAACGGTTGGCAATGGAATCAAACACCCCACGGACCAGATGAGACTTTTGTTCGGCCAAAACGGTTTGAAAACCAAACTCTGTGTTATCAGTATTGGATTTCGGTGACATAGTGATGTTATCCTTATAGGTGGGAACTGAATTTTAACGTTAACGTATTTACTCAATTTAATTACCCAAAACTTGCCAATGTTCCAACGTAAGTCCACTTTTTAGTCATGACTTTTATTTGGTCAAATATAGCTAGGCATATCATAATACTCTTAAGAACAAACGATAAGGTTTTATATGCCCGAACTTCCGGAAGTTGAAACAGTAAGACGAGGCTTACAGCCCGTACTGGAAGGACGTAAACTGGTGAACGTCGAAATATTTAGGCCTGATCTCCGGTGGCCAATTCCTGATCGTTTTTGCGAGAAATTAGTTGATAAACAAATAGTAAGATTAGATCGTCGAGCAAAATACATTCTCTGGCACTTCGAAAATAATGTAGTTTTGATTCTTCATTTGGGAATGTCCGGACGAATATCAGTCGAAGACGAAAGACCAAAGGTTTTCCAACTTCACGATCATATTGTATTCACTACCGATAGAGGACATGTAATTTGTTTTAATGATGCTCGGCGTTTTGGATCGGTAGATATCACTACAGTTGATGGTTTACAGGACCATAAACTCCTTAAACGATTAGGGCCTGAACCATTGGGGAATTCTTTTAATGGTCCAACCTTGTTTGGTTTGTTGACCGGTCGAAAAACATCAATAAAATCTGCGCTTTTGGATCAAACGGTAATATCGGGGCTCGGTAACATCTATGTATGTGAAGCGTTGTATCAAGCGAAAATTTCACCCTTACGATTAGCAAATACCGTTAGGAAACCGCGCGTGGAAAAATTAGCGAAAGCAATTCGTTATGTTTTAAGTCAAGCTATAGATGCTGGTGGTTCAACTCTTCGTGATTACATTAACCCATCAGGAGAGCTCGGTTATTTTCAACACCAATTTCAGGTTTATAACAGAGTTGGACAACAATGTTTCCGCCCGAAATGCGATGGAACAATAAGTCGTATTGTCCAATCTGCCAGATCGACTTTCTATTGTGCTCGGTGCCAACGGTGAGGTAGAAGCATCGTTCAATGTTGAGGGTATTCAAAATTTTTAGCTTACGATTTGTAGCATTTGTCGTCGTTTTGGCCATTAATTGCCATTTTCCAGCTGGAAAAATAAGGGCAGCCAACGATTTTATAACGGGATTTCCGGATTTACCGTTGATGCCGGATATGAATGAGGTTCCAGATACCAATGTTATTTTCGTTACTCCTGATGGGCGTATCGTGGTGACTTATACTCGGACTTCGCGAAACCGAATAGATATCATGGAGTTTTACAAGGCTGCTTTGTCAGAGCTTGGCTGGGTTAGGCGATCGGACGGGGTATTCTTTCGAGAGGGAGAAGTTTTGGTGGTTGATATATTTAATGATACCTCGGAGCAGATTGTTCGGTTCTCTCTAACGCCAGAGTGAATTTGTTATATATCAAGCTAAATTTTTCGACGTAAAAAAGGAAAACCGTTATGGGATATGAGCATATTATAGTTGAAACAAAAGGTCAGGTTGGAGTTATAACTTTAAATCGTCCCAAGTCTCTCAATGCTTTATCTAGTGCTTTGGCGGCAGAATTACAAAATGCACTGATAGACTTTGATACCAATGATAACGTTGGATGCGTGATAATTACAGGAAGCGAAAAAGCGTTTGCAGCAGGGGCAGATATAAAAGAGATGCAACATAAGACGTATATGGATGCATATCTCCAAGATTTTGTTACTGCTACATGGGAACACGTAGCAAAAGTCAGAAAACCAATCATAGCAGCAGTTTCGGGTTATGCGTTGGGCGGTGGATGCGAAATAGCTATGATGTGTGATTTTATCATTGCTGCGGATAATGCGAAATTTGGTCAACCCGAGATAACGATTGGTACAATTCCTGGGGCTGGGGGAACCCAAAGACTCACTCGGTTTGTAGGAAAAGCAAAAGCAATGGATATGTGCCTGACAGGCAGGATGATGGATGTTGAGGAGGCGGAGAGGGCAGGACTGGTTAGTCGAATTGTACCTCTTTCAGACTTAATGGAAGAAACTTTGAAGGTCGCTAATAGAATCGCGAATCTGTCGCGACCGTCAGTTATGATGGCAAAAGAGTCGGTAAATCGATCTTATGAAACGACTTTGGCCGAGGGTGTGAGGTTCGAGCGTAGATTGTTTCATTCTACATTTGCTACAGAGGATCAAAAGGAGGGCATGGTTGCGTTTGTTGAAAAGCGGCAACCTAATTTTAAGCATAGATAAAACTGTCCCTTAATCATCGTTGACCTTCTTGAATACTCTGGCTATAACCCGCGTTGTATAGGTCAATGCCAAATTATGGATTAATTATATGGCTCAGCATCAGTCAGCGAAAAAACGCATACGCAGAAATGAAAAACGTCGTGTTATTAATCATGCGCGCGTTTCGCGGGTTCGGACGTTTATTAACAAAGTTGAAGCTGCCATAGCAGCAGGCGATAAAGAAGGAGCAGCCACTGCCTATCGTTTGGCTCAACCTGAATTGCATCGCGGGGTTATTAAAGGTCTGATTCATACAAATACTGCATCAAGGAAGTTGTCAAGACTATCGCGCAGTATCAAAGCAATGGCGAGTTGACTGGCAATCCACCATTGTTTGTTTTGGGGGAACAGGTTTTGTCAATCAACAGCATAGTTAAATAATTTATCGTCACATGTGGCCATTAGCAATTCTAATCTATAATTGCCTATTTTAGGACGGCGTTGTGTGATGTCTTTAGCGTTGCAATAAGAAAAAAACAGCTTTTTTCCATTTTTTTCTTCTCCATGGTTGCATGGAGAGCACGTCATAGCTAACGTGTCAAAAACATGATCGAATTACGCTTAAAAATTACCAAAATGCCCCGGTAAGCTTTTTGATATTATTTTTAATAATAATTGAGAAAGGTCGAAGATAAATCTTAATTAGTTAAATGGTATATTAGTAAAAAACAAACTATGAAAAATATCGGTTCTAGAATTGGTTAATCTTTACCGGCGCTTGTTACAAGGAAATAACGTTTTATTGGTCTTACGTTGAACCGGCGTGAAATTGGCCGGATGTAGTAGAGGTAGAAGGAGCGAGTTGTGTCGGTTTTCGATGATGTTGTTTTGCATCGGTAAAATCGGCGCGTTTTGTTGGGAGCGATTGGGCATGCTGGTTTATCATCGTTATGGCAAATATGTGCTGATACCGATTTGGTTGGAGGAGCATAATGTCTGAGGGCCTCCCCGCTTCGACTGATAAGCAATGGGCGCGCGTTCGCGCGCGGCTACGCCAAGAATTTGGAGAATCCGTTTATCGAAGTTGGCTTAAGCCTCTAACTCTTGAGAAAATTTCTAATGACAAGGTGATTCTGGTAGCCCCCACTCCATTTATGAGGGATCGCATTGTTTCCCAATATCGGGATAGAATTCATGCAGCTTGGATCACTGAGAGTAGCGAAAGGGTTTCCCGCGTGGAGATCATATCGAGCAGCCCACCTGTTAATCGGTTAAGTCCGGAAAGTAGAAAGGAATTAGGAGATGATTATTTAAAACATAATCATTTGACGATGGCTGAATCTGCGAAGGGCGCTTTAGGAGGGTCTTTGGATCCTCGATTTACGTTTGACAATTTTGTTGTTGGAAAACCAAATGAATTAGCCTATGCCGCGGCCCAGCGTTTATCTGGAAGTGATGGAGTTCCATTTAATCCTTTATTTCTCTATGGTGGTGTGGGTTTAGGTAAAACACATTTAATGCATGCTATAGCCTGGGATATTAGAAGGCAGGACCCAACGCGACGTGTAATTTATCTTTCTGCTGAAAAATTCATGTATCAATTTATTAGAGCGCTTCGCTTTAAAGATACTATGGCGTTTAAGGATCAATTTAGGTCGGTTGACGTATTGATGATTGATGACGTTCAATTTATTGGAGGTAAAGATTCAACCCAAGAAGAATTTTTTCACACATTTAACGCTCTCGTCGACCAAAATCGCCAAGTCGTAATATCGGCTGATAAATCACCTACTGATCTTGAAGGATTAGAAGAGAGGCTCCGTTCTAGACTAGGATGGGGATTAGTGGCTGATATCCACCCCACAACGTATGAACTCCGGCTAGGCATTTTGCAATCTAAGGTTGAAAAGCTTGGAGTCCCTGTTTCTACAAAAGTGCTGGAGTTTTTAGCTCATAAGATTACGTCTAACGTTAGAGAATTAGAAGGGGCTATGAACCGAATAGTGGCTCATGCTACGTTAGTCGGTCGTGATATCACTTTGGAAACTACTCAAGAAGTATTGCATGATCTTCTCCGAGCTTATGATCGGCGAGTTACTGTCGAGGAAATTCAACAACAGGTAGCAAATCACTTTCAAATAAAGATAGGTGAAATGCAGTCAGCTAGGCGTTCTCGGGCCGTTGCCCGTCCTCGCCAAGTTGCAATGTATTTAGCGAAACAACTCACTCAGCACTCTCTTCCAGATATCGGGCGGCGATTTGGTGGGCGTGACCATACTACGGTTTTACATGCAGTGAAGAAAGTTGATGAATTGAGGTCTATAGACAAACAATTTAATGAAGATGTTGATTTATTACGTAGTATGCTGGAGACATAAGGTTATCCCGGAAGGAAATGTTTAACTATTAAGGATTTTGACTATTTTTGACCGAAAATCCTCCATTCCTGCGGGCATTATGTTATAGTTACAGAATATAAGATGGCAAGGAGGTATAATCACTCTCGGTTGTCACTTTTTGACGTAATTTTGGACCCATTTGGATAACGATACGCTAATGAAATCCGTCATCGACCGTTCAGCTCTACTGCGACCGCTCGGACATGTGCAGAGCGTCGTAGAACGTCGCAACACAATACCCATTTTGGCAAATGTCCTTCTCCGAACTCAGGACAATTTGCTGAGTCTGACTGCAACTGACATGGACATGGATATTATTGAATCTGTTGAATGCAATGTCCTTACAGAGGGCACAGTGACAGTACCGGCTCATACTCTCTACGATATAGTTCGAAAATTGCCAGAAGGCTCGGAAATTTCTTTAGAAACGGACGGCCAGTCGGGTCGAGTAGCTTAAAAAGCAGGTCGTGCGGACTTTGTATTGCCGGCGTTGCCGTCTGACGAGTTTCCCACTATGAGTGGAGAGAAACTACCTCATCACTTCAATTTGTCGGCAGCGGATGCTAGGAGCATGATCGATAGAACGCGGTTTGCCATTTCTAACGAAGAAACACGTTATTATTTGAACGGAATTTATTTTCATGCGACTGAATCCAATCAAATATCAGTGATGAGGGCGGTTGCGACAGACGGACATCGGTTAGCACGAGTAGAAGTGCCGCTGCCCGATGGCGCCCAAGATATGCCGCCAGTTATTGTTCCGCGTAAAGCTGTAGGCGAACTTAGGAAGCTCATAGACGATAAGGAAGGAGAAATTTCTGTTTCACTTTCAGATACCAAGTTGTGTTTCGGTTGCGGCGATACAATAATGACAACTAAACTAATCGATGGGACATTCCCAGATTATGATCGTGTGATACCAACTGGAAACGATAAAACATTAGAAGTAAATGCGAAAATCTTTGCGGAAGCTGTAGATAGGGTGGCAACTATTTCTTCGGAAAAATCTCGATCTGTGAAATTACAATTGAGTGATGGTAGATTATTGTTGAGTGCCAGTAGTCCAGAAAGTGGAACAGCACAGGAAGACCTCGAAGTAAGTTATTCTGCTACGCCATTAGAAATTGGATTTAATTCTCGGTACCTTCTTGATATCGCGGGTCAAATTAGCGGAGAAGCCATATTATTTTCATTCGCGGATGCTGGATCACCGACAATAGTACGTGATCAAGATGAGGATACTTCTTTATACGTCCTTATGCCAATGCGCGTTTGATAAATAGGCTATTTGAAGCTGAAGTGTCAGTGCGACTAATTAAAAAATGAAAATATCAACTCATAAGATAACCCCAGTTTTGACTGGGAAAATAGCGAGAGAAGGACCGGCGATTCGGCGAGTAACGTTGTGCAAGTTCCGAAATTATGAGACACTTCGACTAGAATTAACTAGAAAACCGGTTGTTTTGACAGGGCTAAACGGTGCAGGAAAAACCAACCTTTTGGAGGCGCTTTCCTTTTTAGCCCCTGGACGGGGTCTCAGGCGAGCGCGCCTTTCCGAATTAACTAAATCAATCAAATTCAACGGACGAAATCCAAAAAATCTATGTGCGGATAATATGGCGTCTGAGTGGGCAATAGCCGCAGAAATAGAAGATAGATATGGGACTACTAAAATAGGTACTGGCCTAGATCCCAAAGGAACATTGAACGGTAGCGAAAAGCGAATAGTTCGTATAGACGACCGTTCTTTCAAGTCTCAAACTAGCCTAACCGAGTATATAGCTTTAACTTGGTTAACGCCTCAAATGGATAGGTTGTTTTTAGAAGGCGCTAAACAACGCAGGCAATTTCTGGATAGGCTTGTTTATACATTTGACTCTGGGCATGCTCATCGCATAACCCGATATTTGCACGCTGTCCGGGAACGCTCAAGGTTGCTGAAAGAGGGTTATACAGACGAAAGATGGCATGCTGCTTTAGAGGAACAAATTATTACTTTAGGTGTTGCAGTGGCTGCAGGTCGTCAAGATTTATTGCGTCGTATGGCTCCGTTGGCGGCAGTCGGAACTGGGCCATTCCCTGGAGCGATACTTTCGGTGGAAGGACAAATTGAAACTTGGTTAATGCATGAACCGGCTCTGGATGTGGAAAACAGGTGGCGCCGTTGTTTAGCTAACGAAAGAACTGAATTCTCTGCAATTTCCGAGAAAACCCCAGGGCCACATCTCAGCGATTTTTCCGTTTGGCATGTCGGGAAAAAGGTTCCCGCTAAAATGGCTTCAACAGGGGAACAGAAAGCATTACTTATTGCAATCATTTTAGCACATTCGCAATTATTGAAATTTGAATATGGTTCGGCTCCGTTAATGTTACTTGATGAAGTGTCAGCACATTTGGATAAGTGTAGAAGAGACGCCTTATACGATTCTTTAGAAATGTTGGGAAGCCAGTTTTGGTTAACCGGCACCGACATTTCCTTATTTGATAATCTTAAATCCCGCGCACAATTTTTTGAAATCTCAGACGGCGTGGTAATTCGGAAATGATAAAAAAATTCAAATTTAAAGATAGGCAATTTCTATGACCAGTTCTGATATCCCTATTCCAGATGGTGAAGGCCAATACGACGCCGGATCAATTCAAGTTCTTCGCGGATTAGATGCGGTTCGAAAACGTCCTGGAATGTACATAGGTGATACCGATGATGGGTCGGGCCTGCATCACATGGTATACGAGGTAGTAGACAACGCTATCGACGAATCTCTGGCGGGATATTGCGATTTAGTCGAAGTGATTTTAAATGGGGACGGTTCCACTACCGTTCGCGATAATGGTCGCGGTATACCGGTCGATATTCATCAAGAAGAGGGTGTTTCTGCAGCAGAAGTAATAATGACCCAATTACATGCCGGAGGAAAATTTAATCAGAATTCATATAAGATTTCTGGAGGATTGCACGGTGTGGGTATTTCTGTGGTGAACGCTCTTTCAGAATCCTTAGAAATGTCAATTTGGAGGGACGATAAAGAGTATTTCATGAGATTTAGGCATGGTGAGCCGGAGGCAGGTTTAGCGATCGTTGGCGATGTGGAGGGTAAATCAGGAACGGAAATTACTTTCACGCCGTCTTCCCAGACTTTTACCAACATTAAATTTGAATTGTCGCGTTTGGAACACCGTTTGCGGGAACTGGCGTTTTTAAATTCGGGGGTTCACATTCAATTAAGAGACAATCGGCAGGCGGAACCAGTGGTAATCGATTTGCAATATGATGGAGGTCTTACAGCATTTGTAGAATATTTAGATAGAAATCATCAATCAATTCATTCCCCCATCGTTATTGGTTCAGAACGGGACGGCGTCAATATAGAATTGGCTATGCAGTGGACCGATAGTTATCACGAAACCATGCTATGCTTTACCAATAATATACCGCAAAGAGACGGAGGAACGCATTTGGCGGGTTTTAGGGGCGCTTTGACGCGTACGGTGAATGGATATGCTTTAGAAAGCGGAATTGCCAAAAAGGAAAAAACTCAGCTTAGTGGGGATGATGCCAGAGAAGGACTTACATGTGTTTTGTCTGTGAAAGTACCAGATCCGAAATTTTCGTCACAAACTAAGGATAAACTGGTCTCGTCGGAGGTCAGACCGATTGTGGAATCAATAGTAGGGGATCGTCTTAGACAATGGTTTGAAGAACATCCGTCAGATGCGCGCAAGATTGCCTCGAAAGCTTACGAAGCTGCTGCGGCGCGCGAAGCGGCGCGCAAAGCTCGTGAATTAACACGGAGAAAAGGGGCTTTGGACATTTCTAGTCTCCCAGGAAAACTTGCGGATTGCCAAGAACGGGATCCGGCTTTGGCCGAATTATTTCTAGTAGAAGGAGACTCCGCTGGGGGTTCTGCTAAACAAGGTAGAGAAAGACGCACTCAAGCAATATTACCGCTTCGCGGTAAAATTCTTAATGTAGAACGAGCGCGTTTCGATAAAATGTTATCAAGTCAAGAAATTGGCACTCTTATAACTGCTTTGGGTACTAGTATAGGCACAGAGGAATTTGATATTTCCAAGATTCGATATCACAAAATAATCATTATGACCGATGCCGATGTAGATGGCTCTCATATCCGAACCTTATTGTTAACGTTTTTCTTTCGCCAAATGCCTCAGATTGTTGAGGCTGGTTATCTTTACATCGCTCAACCCCCACTTTATCGAGCTAAAAGAGGGCAAACAGAGGCTTATCTTAAAGATGATAAAGCATTGGAGGATTATTTGACCCGTAATGGCAGCGATGGCGCAACACTAACCCTGTCTAGTGGAGCTCAGATGGCCGGTCCGGACCTTATCGGTGTAATCGAAAGGGCTCGTGAAGCGCGAAATATGATTGATGTTCTGGTTCGACGCGTTGGTTCCCGACTGGTAGTGGAGCAGTGTGCGATTGCTGGTATAATGGGGCCTCAAGGTTTTAATCACGCAGACGAAGCTGCATCGTATATAGCTCAACGCTTGGACAGGCTGTCGGACGATATTGAGCGTGGATGGACAGGGAATTTTGACGAGGTTGGTGGTGAAATTTTGTTCGAACGCACTGTACGCGGCGTGTCTGAGAGATATCGAATAGATTCTGTGTTAATTCGTACTCCCGAGGCTCGAAGGTTGGATTCTATGGTAGTCGAATTGCAAGAAATTTATGGTAAACCCGCTAACCTTTTAATTAGAGATGGCGAATACTTAATTGAGGGCCCGGTAGCACTGACGGAACTAATACAAGAAACTGGTCGCAAAGGATTAACCATAAATCGCTATAAAGGGCTAGGAGAAATGAACCCAGAGCAACTCTGGGAAACTACGCTTGACGTTAATCAAAGAACTTTACTGCAGGTTAAAGTGCAGCATATTGAAGAAGCAAAACAAGTTTTTTCCACTTTGATGGGGGATTTGGTTGAGCCCAGACGTGAATTCATACAAGATAACGCATTAAAGGTGGCGAATCTGGACGTTTGATTTAGTTATGTATTAAAAACATTTGCTTCTGCCCACTGAAAATAAGTTTCTTCTTCGGCAATAAGAAGTGTGCCGCCGACGTGCTTACATAAATCCAATCGTAGAAGCCCACGACTCGGAGTTTCATAAGAAACCTGATGGTTATCAAAAAACCGTTTCGTTTTACGTATATCTGCAGTTAGGAGACTATATCCTGCTAAATATGGTAATGATGGGCTTTCTATTCCGGGAAGAATTTTGGACAGTCCTTTTTTATCACAGATTATCAAACTTCCTCGTTCCAACTGAATACGCCATCCATTATCAGCCAATTTCTTTGGGCTGCCATTATTCAAGAACCAACTGTATCGACCGACTACTTCATTCGGATCTTCAACAGCCATAATTACGTCACGGAGTTTCTTAATCTGGTTTGGATGTTTAATCCAGTAGGGGTGCCGCGTGGATAAGGCTGTATGGTGCTTGATAAAAAGAGTATCACCCTCTGGCATATCCTCCTCGCGCACGCGACAAATTGTAGCGCGGTCATTGCTATTTGCACCTCTTTTGGCGAGACGATCACGGTTTAATATATCCAAGGGTAAAGGGTGAAAACCGTTTAAGGTAAGGCGCCCTTGCGTTTCTTCAGGGTAATTAGTTCCAAAGGCAAGCTTGTGGATACCAATATACCTTTGGACTTTTTGCTTATGGTATTTCGCTATGGGTAGTTTAGGGTCATTGATGTGGGAAATTTCAATATAGCCTTCTTCTAACATATAGGAGTGTGTCTGTATCCCTGTTGTTACACATTGGCTTTTATCTTGAAGTTGATGTTTGTCGAGCACTCTGGGTGTTGGAATGAACCCCAAACCATGAAGGGCGGAATGTGCTGCTTGAATATCAGCAACAAAATGACCAACATGATCAAGGGTTAGTTGTTGTGACAAAGGGATAGATTTATCTGTCTTCATCTTTTATTTCGTTCCTTCTTTGTTGTTCCTCCGCCGCTTGGTCTAAAGCTTCATTTATCTCCTTGAAGCTCAGTGGTTTTAAAATTTTTTGTGGTTGACGGTAGGCCTCTGGTATTAATTTACGAGTTATAGATTTAATTAGAAAAATAATTGGTTTAAGAAAGACAGAAAGAGGTAGCCATAATGGGGCTAGGAGCACATAATACCGAGGCATTGTTTCACCAGTGGCAAAAATTGCAACGGCAGCAATGACCCAATATGCGCCATCTTCTGAGCCATTCCACCACCACCATAGCCAACACATCATAAGGATGGCAGTTATCGTCCGAGTAACAGCGGTTTGGTCCGGTACCTTCCTTGGTCGAACATGATTATCTTCATGTTCAGGTGTAGGGGAAAAAAATTCAGCCATATAGAAATCCTAAATACAACAGTGTGATTTATGGGAAATAGTGCTCAAAATTTTCCGCTTTTACATTCGGTACTTTTATTCGTGCATCTATTCGCATACAATTAATTTAGTATTAGGCGTTCCGATTTGGGTTTAATTCAAGATAAATCGGATAAAAAGGCATAAACCGAAGGGGAATTTCCCATGGCCGCAATTCTTACCAGCTTGCGTAACACTGTTATCGCAGGCATCGCTCTTGCCATTATAATGATCCTGGTTGTTTCTGGTCTCACGGGACAAACTATGGCATTTGATCATGAATATTTTACATTTTTTCTGCGTTGGTTGCATGTGCTCAGTGGCATAATGTGGATAGGTTTACTCTGGTATTTAAATTTCGTTCAAATTCCTAACATGCCGAATATTCCGGACGATCAGAAGCCGGCTATAGGCAAAGTAATCGCTCCAGCTGTCTTGTATTGGTTTCGCCACGGTGCGATGGCGACGATCGTTACAGGTTTAATTCTGGCATGGATGAATGGTTATATTGTTGATGCTATTTGTCTAGGTATGAGCGATGGAATAGAAAATATAGTGGCCAAAAATACCGCAATAGGCATAGGGATGTGGCTCGGAGCTATTATGTGGTTCAATGTTTGGTTTGTAATTTGGCCAAATCAACAAAGGGCCTTAGGACTTGTGGAGGCAGACGCTGAGTCAAAGGCAAAATCAGCCCGCACCGCAATGCTATTCTCTAGAACAAACACTATGTTATCTATTCCAATGCTTTATGCGATGGTATCGGCTCAAAATCTTTACTAATTTGACTAACATCGTATTCACTAGGGTGCAATTAACCCCATTTCGGGACCGGCCTTTTGAGGCCGGTTTCGTTTTAACCAAGCCAGTCTCGATACTATATTGGTTTTAATCAGGTATTGCTCAGAAATTGTATGAAGCAAAAGATAGAAATCATAAAAACGGTGCAACCTGGGGATATTTTGCCAAATTTGGTGCTCGCAGGCTTAAGAGGAGAAGCCGTCCACCTCTGTGAAGCTCCAATGGCGGGAAGGCTGAATATTTTCTTGCTTGCTGGAATAGATGATAAAGTAACGTCCTCTATTTTGACGGATTTGGCGGAGAATCGAGAAAAATTAGACCAACTAGGTGCACGAATTATCGTTGTCAGACGGAGCAAGAGTTCAAAAACGGAGTTGCTCGCAGGATTAGGTGGGTCGGTCTCGAAGTCGGCTGTACCATTGTCTATTCCAGATCTAGGAGAGCGTAGCGTCGGCGCGATGAGGTTGTTTGATGCAAATAATTCAATGTTTCGTTTTGCGGGAATCGCTGAAGAAGAATTAGCGCTACTTACGATCGGGCCAAATCAACATGTTTTAGATATTATAAAATCAAGGCCGACCAAGAAAGATTTGGACCATTTAATAGAAGTCTCTAGAAGAGGAAAAAATTTAAGAGAAACGGGAACTCCAGGAATTCACCCCCCTATTCTCTCCGTTCCTAATGTGATGAGCAGATCAGATTGTGACCATCTTATTTCGATTTTTGAAACTCGGGGCCGGGAATTTGTTGAACCAGGCCATATGGCTTTGGGAAATCGGAAAGCTGATTGTAAAATGAGAATTCCAGATTTGGGAAGACAAGATCGAATAGATCATTGGGTGATAGAAGACGATACTCAGCGATTTATAAGTAATAGATTGCAAAGGAGACTTTTTCCCGAAATATACAAGGCTTTTAACTATAAAATTTCGCGACATGAGCGATATAGAATCGCTCAATATACGGGGGTCCGAGGAGGTGAACAGATTGGGCACCGGGACAACATCGAAAAAATTGTAGCCCATCGTCGATTCGCGGTTACTATTAACCTTAATTCAGACGATTACGATGGTGCAGAGTTGAAATTCCCAGAGTTTAGCGATCAGCTTTATAAACCCAGTTCAGGCAATGCTATAGTTTTTTCATGCTCGTTATTGCACGAAGTTGTTGGAATGATTTCGGGAACCAGATTCGCTTTACTTGCTTTTTTATTTGGTGAAGATTGAATGGGAGGCTTTAAATTAAGGTAAACTTATCAAAGATCAGCAAAATTTCTATGCTAACCATTGATATGACGGAAAATTGGCGCGCCCGGGAGGATTCGAACCCCCAACCTCCTGATCCGTAGTCAGGCACTCTATCCAATTGAGCTACGGGCGCCTTGTTAATTTCTTTAGGGGAGCGGACCGTACTCAAACACCTCTTTTATAGTCAAGGGGCTAGATAAAAAAAAGTCCATTGGCGAAACAACTTGTTCCCCGGAGATGGATTCTGTACTATCTCATCGTTATAGTTCGTATAAAGTCGACTTTGAACTGGGAAAAGTAACATTTTTGGTGAACTAATTTCTGGTTTGCGCTAAGGTTGTTTTTTGAATATTAGAAGTCGTATTTGGACTATGCATTAAATTTAGGCCCCGGTTTTTCCGGGATTATTAGTTAAACAAATTCCCAAGGTGATAGCGTCAAATGCTCCACAACCGGTTGTCTAGCGCCATTCTGAGCGCAAGCTTGCTGCTCGGGGGCTGTTCATTTTCCGCCGATGCTCTTTGGCCGTCCTTGTCGGGTACTAGTCCTTCTGGCGATGTTTCGATATCTAAGGCTGGGTCTAATACTGTGGCAATTAAGCCGTCGGAGGGCGAAAAAACGAGTCTACCACTGATTTCTGTCTCTTCGGCTCAATCTCCACCTAAGTTGGGGAATACAAATTTTCAAGTAAAGCCGCCTCGATCAGGGCCCTCAACGGGTACGTTCGTAGGTGCAAAAATTTCTCAACTGCGAGACGACTTGAGCAGATTACAAGCATCAGTGAAACAGGAGAATGTGGATCTCCAAACCATCCGAAAACAAACCAACGCCAATGCTAAAAATTACCATGGTGGGATTGCGCCCGTGCGCTCCAAGTTGCAGTTGGGAACGACGCCTGGTAATCCGTTATTGATTAAAGCGTGGAATAAAGCCCAAGTAGCTTTGGAAAAGGTCAATGTTGATATAGGGAAAATGAACGCTCTTTCGAACCGTGTGGCAGCTGACGCGGCAATGTCTACTTATCTTCTTGAAGCAACTCGGGCTTCTTTTGGTATTTCTGGGGCTATTGATGAGGATCACCAACAACTTGAACTGCTAGAAGACGATGTAAACCAAACTGTTGTCCTGATTGATAGGTTATTAACAGAATTGAGCGATGATATTCGGCGCCAATCTAATTATGTATCTAACGAGCGCAGTGACCTGAACACGTTGGCGTTGGCTATTAAAAACGGCGAGTTTTTTGGCCCTAGTTTGGCTAGCACCGCCTATACTATGGCTACAGGACAATCCGTTGGCAGAGCGAGCGTTAGATCAAGTTCTGAGGTAGATTCGCGTAGGGCCCTAATCGTAATCCGATTTGATCGTCCTGATGTTAATTTCCAACAGGCCCTTTACACGGCTGTGAACCGGGTTTTACAGCGACAACCGGCTGCTTCTTTCGATTTGGTGGCCGTGAGTTCTCTTCACGGAGGAGCTGCTAAATCAGCATTGAATACCAATGTGGCCCGCCGAAATGCGCAAAAAGTTCTTAGATCGCTAGTGGATATGGGATTGCCGCCGAGCCGCGTTGTATTATCGGCGCGCGCATCAGCAATTAGTGGTGGAAACGAAGTTCGAATATACATTCGATAATTTCAATAACCAATTCAGTAACTAATTGATGGTCAAGGCCTGAATTGTAAAAAATAGAGGACTTAGCCCTATGTCTGGGTTACGCACAACGTCGTTGAGTGTAATTTTTGGCGCCGTCATCTCGTTATTGCTATTCGTTAATGCTATAGCGGGTGATAGCGCTGAAATTGAAGATGCAGAGAATATTCGAAAGGTGATTGAAAAGCAATTAGAGGCCCTTCGGCGTGATGATTGGATAGAAGCGTTTAGTTATGCTGCTCCAATGATACAAGAAAAATTTGGATCGCCTGAGGGTTTTCGTCGGATGATTTTAACCGCATATAGAATTGTCTATCGACCACTAACGATTAAATTCAAGGACTTTAAGGTTATTTCTGGACGTCCATCACAGACAGTCTATTTCGTGGGAAAGAATGGGTCTTCAGCGTTATTAGTTTACTTTATGTCTAAACAAAAAGATGGGGTATGGCGAATTAGTGGTGTTGAATTATTTAGGCCGGCAGAAAAGTCAGCTTGATGCTTTAGGCCATAAGTCTTCCTAATCTTTTGAGACTTGTATAATAATTTTCGGAGTTTAAGGTGCACCCATGTTTCACTTATTGGGGATTACATGTCAGATATGGGGAATGATGCTTATACAAAGAGTTTCCCAGTCAGTTGGGAAGAGCTGCACCGAACGGCTAAGGCTTTGGCCTGGAGGTTATCTGAGGGGCAATCTTTTCAGGGCGTCATAGCTATTACTCGAGGAGGCTTAGTACCGGCTGCTATCGTAGCTCGGGAATTAGAAATTAGGATTGTAGACACCATTAGTGCGGTAAGTTATCAAGACAATGCGGTGGATAAATTGGAAGAGAGGGAGCGAGGGGAGGTAACCATTCTCAAAGCCGCCAATAACGTAAAAGATGGTGCAGGATGGTTAATCGTTGACGATTTGGTTGACACGGGGGAAACGGCTCGGGCAGTGAGGGCGCTGTTACCGAAGGCCCATTTCGCAACAGTATATGCGAAACCGGCTGGCCGGCCCCTTGTTGACACTTTTGTCACGGAGGTAAGTCAAGATACTTGGATCTTCTTTCCTTGGGATTTAGAACCAAGGCCAGTTGAGCCTATTGTGGTAGTAAAAAGGTGATTCTTCTAGAAATAACATTTTTGTGGCCCTGATTTTGCTAACTGAGCCGGATAACATTGACTTGATCGACCCAAGCCGATATACACGCCTCCGCATGCGTATTGATGGGCAAACTATGTCGTCGGAGTATTAACCGTGAAACGGACATTTCAACCTAGCGTTCTGGTGCGAAAGCGCCGACATGGCTTTAGATCCCGAATGGCAACAGTGGGTGGTCGTCGTGTTCTGAGGGCGCGACGGGCTAAAGGTCGGGCCAAGCTCTCAGCCTGAGTAAAAATTGTCTAACCGTCATGCGGCGGAATTGTTATGCGAATGAATTCAACAGCGCATTTGGGTCGTCTAACAAAAAGATCGGAATTTTTAAGGGTCGCCCGAGGGCGAATTAGGGTGGTAATGCCGAGTTTGATAGTGCAGGCATTTCATAAAAAAAGCGATACATCAGAGGCAGTTACTCGTCTTGGTTTTACGGCTAGTCGAAAGGTAGGCAACGCCGTGGCCCGAAATAGAGCGCGCCGGAGACTAAAGGCAGTTGCGCATGACGTTTTTTCCGAACAACTCGGTAACTTTTGCGTTTACGTTTTGATAGCTAGGTCAGCTACTATTTCGCGCTCGTATGATGAATTGCTTAATGATCTCCGCAGTGCCTTGTCTCGGTTAGAGAGGCGTGGCAGATGAAGAAAGCCACAATTTTAAAACCAGCGATATTGCAGTCGACTCGATTTATTCTTTCTTGGTTTATTAAAGTACCAATTTGGGCCTATAGAGTAAGTTTTTCGGGTTTTTTGGGGCATAACTGTCGATTTTATCCGACGTGTTCAGCATATGCGCTCGAGGCAATAAACGTCCATGGTCCAGTAAAAGGGCTTTTCTTAATATTTCGACGGATCGCAAGATGTAATCCGCTGGGAGAGTTTGGATCGGATCCAGTCCCTGCGCCCGGCGATTTTATGATGGGTAAAAAGAACCATGAGTGATCAAAAAAACATGTTGATTGCAATTGCGCTTTCTTTGGCCATATTACTTGGATTTCAGTATTTCTATGAATTTCCTAAGATAGAAAAAGAAAAAGCTAGGCAGGATGAATTGGCAAGGCAAGAGCCGCTCAAACCATCAAACGTTGGGCCTGGCCCGTCATCTAAAAGCGAGCGACGGCCAGCGTCTGTGGCGGCACCAGGAGGACCATTTGCCGTGCCAAATCTGTTACCAAAGGTCCTAACGGCTAAACAGCGCACGGAAGCATTAGCTGCTACTCCACGGATTAATATCGACTCGCCCACTTTGTTTGGATCCATATCACTGAAGGGTGCACGAATAGATGATATTGTATTGAAAAAATATGGTGAGGAAGTAGAGGCCGACTCAGACCGAATCCGGTTATTAAACCCTTATCTAGCCCCAAAATCCTATTATGCCGAATTTGGTTGGGTCGGTTCTTCTGATAGGATTAATTTACCAGGGGAAGAAACTATCTGGAATTCCAACCGACCGCAATTGACGCCAGGTAGCCCGGTTACTTTATCATGGGACAATGGCTCGGGACTTGTTTTCGAACGTACTTATACAATTGATGACGGCTATATGTTTACTGTGACTCAACGAGTCCGTAATAATAGTAAAGAGTCGGTCGATCTTTTCCCCTACGGTCTTATTTCCCGGTCGGGAACTCCAGACACTCTCGGATTTTATATACTCCATGAAGGTCCAATAGGTGTATTTGGGGGTACACTCAAAGAGCCAGACTATGATGATTTACAAGAAAACGATAGCATCTCAGAGAAATCTGTGGGTGGTTGGATAGGTATTACTGATAAATATTGGCTCGTGGCATTAGTTCCAAACCAAAATAACAATTTCAATTATAGGTTTACGCACTCTCTTCAAAATAAGGATGACAGATATCAAGTTGACTACCTAGGAGCCGGAGAGCAAATACGTCCAGGAAACACTTTTGAAGTTGTTAATCGTCTTTTTTCAGGAGCTAAAGAGGTTAAACGTTTAGATGATTATGGGGCAAGATTCCGAATTGAAAATTTTGACTTGGCTGTCGATTTTGGTTGGTTTTATTTCTTAACTAAACCATTTTTTTATGCGATTTCATGGTTATACGGTTATTTAGGCAACTTCGGCTTAGCTATTCTTGCTTTTACTGTTTTTGTTAAGGCTATATTTTTTCCATTAGCCAATAAGTCCTATAGGTCGATGGCTAAAATGCGTGAACTCACTCCTAAACTTCAAGCAATGCGGGAACAATTTGGTAATGATAAAATGCGCCTCAATCAGGAAATGATGGCACTTTATAAGGAAGAAAAGGTTAACCCTGCGTCTGGATGCTTGCCGATCCTTATACAGATCCCAGTGTTTTTTGCGCTTTACAAAGTATTGTTTGTGAATATTGAAATGCGTCATGCACCTTTTTATGGTTGGATTAAAGATCTTTCAGTGGCGGATCCCACATCTTTATTTAATATTTTTGGACTTATCCCGTGGACCCCACCGGAGTTTTTAATTATTGGTGCATGGCCTGTCTTGATGGGTCTTACAATGTGGCTTCAACAACGACTTAATCCACAACCCACAGATCCGGTTCAAGCTAAAATTTTTATGTTTCTACCTTTGTTTTTTACGTTTCTGCTTGGGACATTCCCAGCAGGATTAGTGATTTATTGGACTTGGAATAATTTGTTATCAATTGCGCAACAGCGCTTGATTATGTATCGGATGGGTGTCAAGTAGATTTAACTAATAGGCAATGCGGCAATGGGCGCTCATAAAGAGCAAACAGTATATTCAGTGCAAGACATTGAAAAGGGTAAGCTCCTTTTCAGCAAAAAATGTGAATTTGTTTTTGGAGCTGCAATTCTTAGTCAAATTCCGATTGTTCAATTACCGGAGATCGCTTTTTCGGGACGTTCTAATGTCGGAAAATCGAGTCTCATTAATGCCTTGACGGGTCAAAATGCCTTGGCCCGAACATCTAATACGCCTGGGAGGACTCAGCAGCTAAATTTCTTCGACCTAGGGAACCAACTTACCCTTGTTGATTTGCCTGGATATGGATACGCTAGGGCATCTAAAAAAAAAGTTGCTGGGTGGAACAAAACTCTACGAGCTTTTCTTCGTGGTAGGGCCGTATTACGCCGCGTATGTTTATTAATTGACGCTCGACATGGTCTTAAAGACACTGATCGCGACATGATGAAGTTATTAGATGAAACGGCGGTGGTATACCAAGTGGTTTTAACCAAGATTGACAAAATAGATTCAAAGCAGTTGAACGAATGCTCAAGGGAAGTTTTCAGCGAGATAAAAATCCGACCAGCGGCTCACCCAATTATAGCGTCGACTAGTTCGAATAAATTTTTAGGAATTGAGAATTTGCGGGCTGAAATAGCTAAACTGTTGGCTCAATAATAGCGTATACGGATGTAAGCAATTTCAGAACATATATTTACAGTACTGTTAGTGTGTCTAGGAAATTCGGGGGCGAAAAAATGGGGGTTGAGAAATTAGATGCTCGGACGGATTGGCTCGCTAAGGCGGGCATTCTTATTGATGCATTGCCTTTCATGCGTCTTTACGCTGGTGGCACTGTTGTAGTGAAATTCGGCGGTCACGCGATGGGCGATCCGGAGCTTTTCAAAACTTTTGCCGCTGATATGGTTCTTCTAAAACAAGTTGGAACTAATCCGCTGGTCGTCCACGGTGGTGGGCCACAAATAGGTGAAATGCTCAAGCGATTGGCGATAAAAAGTGAATTTATTGACGGTTTACGGGTTACCGATCGAGCTACGGTGGGGATTGTTGAAATGGTTCTTGCTGGTTCTATAAATAAATCAATAGCAGCGGCAATTACTAAAGCGGGGGGAAGTGCCGCGGGTATTTCTGGAAAAGACGCAAATCTTATAAAAGTAGAAAAACTAACTCGCACTAAGATTGATCCTGGTAGCAATATTGAAAAAGTGGTCGATTTGGGTTTTGTTGGACAACCGACTTCAGTCGATCCAACTTTGATAAATACGTTAATTACTGGGGATATCGTTCCTGTAATAGCTCCAGTGGGACTGGGTTCTGATGGGGAGACATATAATATTAATGCAGATACAGCGGCGGGAGCCAGTGCGGGTGCTACAGACGCTCGAAGAATGTTAATGCTAACTGACGTGGAAGGTGTTTTGGACGAATTAGGTAATTTGATTCCAGAATTGACTGTCAGTGAAGCTAAAAAACTTATGGTCAATGGTGTCATTTCAGGTGGTATGATCCCGAAAGTCGAAACTTGCATTGATGCGGTGCAAAAGGGTGCCAACGCCGCAGTGATATTAGATGGCAGAATTCCTCATGCTGTGCTTCTGGAGCTTTTTACCTCACAAGGTCATGGCACAATCATTCGCAGTGAGTAATGCGTTAGTTTATTTAGCTTGTGGGGAAACCCTATCTTATTTTATTTGCATTTAAACAGACATGTAATTGTCTCCTTTTTGCTGATACGTGGATAGTTACCATCATGGAAACACGCAATTCTTTAAAGGGTTTGCCGTTAACTGATCTAAAGGTTGTTAACTGTTGGATATTTGATCTCGACAATACTTTATATCCCGCAGCCTCTAATCTGTTTTCACGAGTTTCTCAGCGTATGACCAGTTTCATTCAGGAAGAATATGACCTGCAGAAGGAAGAGGCTTTGGCATTACAAAGCAAAATGTTTAGAAAATATGGGACTACCCTGCGGGGTCTGATGGTAGAGTATGATTTGGTGCCGGAGCGTTTTCTTCACTATGTGCATGACATAGATGTTAGCGATATATCTTCTAATCCCCGTCTCCGTAGTTTAATAGCCCGTCTACCAGGTAGACGTATTATTTTCACGAACGGTTCTATTCGACATGCTGAACGAATAACGAACCAGTTGGGAGTCTTGGATTTATTTGGGGATATTTTCGATATCGTGGCGAGTGAATTTATTCCGAAACCAGACCCCCGACCTTATAACGCAATGATCAAGCGTTTCAATATAGATCCAAAATCTTCGATCATGATAGAGGATATGGCTAAGAATCTTATTCCTGCAGCAGCATTGGGGATGATTACTGTTTGGCTTCAACACGATAGAGATTGGTCAAAAGAGGGTGCGGAAGGTGATCATATTAACTACAAAATCGATGACTTAGAATATTGGTTAGAGGAGTTAACGAACCGGGAAGGTTTTTGATTTTACCTATGTTGACACCTGTGTATTACAAGCTCATTTTGGTTGTTGAGACAAAAGGGAAACTATGGAAAACAGATATCATGGCGAATTTAGAATATGAATCAATAATTGAACAAGCGTGGGAAAACCGAGATTCGGTAAATGCTTCTACTGACGGTGAAATTCGCGACGCGGTAGAAACCGCTCTTGAAGCTATGGATAGCGGATCGCAGCGGGTGGCTTCCCCTTTGGGAAAGCATAAATGGAAGGTTAACCAATGGTTAAAAAAAGCGGTCTTATTGTCATTTCGCCTTAACGACATGAAATCGATACCTGGTGGACCAACTGATAGTACTCGAGGTAATTCCAGCTGGTGGGATAAAGTTCCTTCAAAATTTTCGGGTTGGACTGAAAAACGCTTTCGTGATGCTGGATTGCGGGCAGTACCCAATTGTGTTGTGAGACATTCTGCCTATATAGCCCCGGGGGTGGTTTTGATGCCAAGTTTTGTTAATTTGGGGGCTTACGTAGACACTGGAACAATGGTCGACACGTGGGCTACAATTGGTTCTTGTGCTCAAATTGGCAGAAATTGCCATATTTCTGGAGGAGCTGGTATTGCTGGTGTCCTCGAACCTATGCAAGCTGATCCAGTAATAATTGAGGATGGGTGTTTTATAGGTGCGCGTTCTGAAGTGGCGGAAGGTGTATTAGTAGAAACAGGTTCCGTTCTTAGTATGGGGGTTTATATTGGTGCCTCTACTAAAATAGTTAATCGCGAAACCGGAGAGATAACAACAGGTCGTGTGCCTGCCTACTCGGTAGTTGTTCCCGGAACTCTACCCGGCGGTAATTTACCAAATGGTGCCCCTGGCCCGTCACTCTATTGTGCAGTAATAGTTAAACAAGTTGATGAACAGACTCGATCTAAAACTTCAATTAACGAATTGCTCCGTGATTGAATTGTATGTCTAAACCGGTATTTTGTGATCCAGTTGAACTCAGCCAAAGGCTAATTAGATGTCCAAGTGTCACGCCTAGGGAGGGGGGTGCGTTAGACGAATTACAGGCTGTTCTTGAAGGAATCGGATTTAATTGTCATCGTCTAATCTTTTCGGAGGATGGAACGCCGGATGTAGATAACTTGTATGCCCGATTCGGGGTATTGGCGCCTAATTTTTGTTTTGCAGGTCATTCTGATGTGGTGCCGATTGGGTCATCGGATTCGTGGATGGTCGACCCATTTGCTGGAAAAATTATTGATGGAAAGTTATATGGAAGAGGGTCATCCGATATGAAGTCGGCGATTGCATCTTTCGTAGCGGCTTCGCAACGTTTTATTGCGGATAATGGTAAAAAATTTAGTGGATCGATCAGCTTTCTGATAACTGGTGATGAAGAAGGACCTGCAATTAACGGGACAGCTAAAGTATTAAAATGGATGGAACAAAATCAGGAAATTATTGACGGCTGTATGGTTGGAGAGCCTACGAACCCAGAAAAATTAGGTGGTATGATAAAAATTGGAAGGCGAGGTAGTTTTACTGGTTGGCTTAAGGTCTATGGTATCCAAGGACATACAGCTTATCCCCATCTCGCGGATAACCCTCTATCAAGATTGATCAAAATGATGGCCCCTTTGGCGGAAGAACAGCTGGATGCAGGTACGAAACACTTTCCACCTTCTACGGTAGCTATCGCCTCAATAGATACGGGCAACTCCGCTACAAATGTCATTCCAGAAACGGCTACTGCAAGCTTTAATATTCGTTTCAATGATCTACAGACGGCAGATTCTATAGAGAAGTGGATACGTTCAATATTCGATGGTGTAGGTGGTAAATATGATTTAATCACAGCTTGTTCCTCCAACGCTTTCCTAACAGAGCCAGGGCCGCTGACTGAGGACCTTCTGGGGGCTATAAAGGAAGTACTTGGCAAGAACCCTGAGCTTAGTACAACGGGGGGAACGTCCGATGCACGTTTTATCAGAGACTATTGTCCTGTCGTTGAGTTTGGTGGTGTCGGTAAGACTATGCACAAAATAAATGAAAATATTTTAGTAAACGATATTTACGATTTAGCCGACGTCTATTACCATTTTTTAAGGCGATTTTTCTCTCGATTTCAGGGCTAAGAGTAGTGTTGCCTTCTACTACCGAGATATTTAGATCAATTTATGGTGTTTTCTTAATCGTGAGGCGAGATCCAAACGCCTCGCAGAATTTTGATTGCAGTGTGAAAGGGTTCTGGCGCTCGTTGTTCGCATTAATTTTCGTTTTGCCGGCGAATCTCGTCATTACACTGGGAGTAATGAATGAGAAGGCGAAGCCTATATATTATTGGGGAGATAGTCTTCGTGAGGTGATGATTTTTACCATAATTTGGTTAGCATACCCTTTGGTTGTTATACATTTATCAACTTTTTTAGGGAGAGGCCAGTATGCGCTTGAATATCTCGTCCCGTATAACTGGGCATCAGTTCCCATAGGATACTTTATAGCATTTGTTATTCTATTTAGATCTTTAGACTGGATGGATAAAACCGCACACATGGTTTTGTTAATTTTAGTATACGGAGTTGCCGTAGTTGTTTTTCAAGAAATCGCCCGTAGCCGGCTTCAAATTTCTACATTTGCGGCTGCTGGCGTCGTTATTTTTGATTTCTTTTTTAGTATGTGTTTAGCGTCTATAGCTCAATCAGTTTCTTTTTAATGAACGATGGCTATCTATGGCATTCGCTAATATTCTATTCCTAATAGGTATAAGCCATTTGCTGGCGCCGTTGGGCCGGCAGCAGCTCGATCTCTAGCCGCCAAAGCAACTGCGACGTCTTGTTGGCTCCAACTTCCCTCTCCCACTAATTTTAATGTCCCCACTATGTTTCGCACTTGATGATGCAAGAAGGATCGTGCCTCTACAATAATATGGACTTCCTCTCCATCTCTTTTGATGTCCAATTTGTCTAGAGTTTTGTTCGGGGAGGCAGCTTGGCAATGTTTCGCTCTAAAACTTGTAAAATCATGGTATCCGATCAAAGCGTCTCCAGCCGATGACATAGCGTCGGTATCTAATAATTTTGGAACAAACCAAACGCGACCGATATCAAGTGTAGGCGGTGATGGGCGATTTTTAATTCGATAAAGGTAACGCCGACGAATCGCCGAGAACCGAGAGTGAAAATTAGGGCAGACAGGTACAGCGTCTAGAATTTTGATTGGCTTGGTTCCAAGATGGAAATTAACCGCTTTTCTGACCGTGTTGGCATTAAACTTTTGAGTCTTTAAATCAATATGAGCCACCATAGCTAAAGCATGGACTCCCGCATCAGTGCGACCAGCTCCCACTACTTCAATTGTTTCTCCACAGAATGAAAATAGGGCTTCTTCCAGAGATTGTTGGATGGATACACCGGTTTGCTGACGCTGCCATCCAACGAACTCAGAGCCGTCATATTCAATTACCATTTTGAAGCGAGGCATAATATTAATATCACCACACGGCTGGTAGCATTTCAACAATCATATAGTAGGCATAATAATCAACCTACTTGACGAAGCTGACTGCTTTTTGTTTTAATGGTTAAGAAGCGCCGATTTGAGCTCCAGCTTGCGGGCGCGTAACAAATACAGCTAAAGCGGCGGAGGTTATCCCGCCCACAAAGTTGAGGCGGGTTTGCCTCCATAAACGTGGACATTCGACCTCCCCTGCTAAGGCCTGAAGTTTTTTGTAATTCTGGGTATTTTTCCTGGAAGTTTTATAAGGGATACATCGAATGACTATAGATTCAAATAAACCAGAGACATTAGCCTTGCATGCGGGCTATCGAGCTGATCCTGCAACGGGATCGGTGGCAGTGCCAATTTATCAGACAACTTCGTATCAATTTAAGGATACAGAACATGCTTCTAATCTCTTTGCTCTAAAAGAGTTAGGTAATATTTACACACGTATCATGAACCCGACATGTGATGTATTGGAACAAAGAATAGCGGCTCTGGAGGGTGGTGCTGCTGCTCTTGCTGTTGCCTCTGGGCAAGCAGCTTCCGCAATGGCTATCCAGAATTTAGCACGTGTCGGCGATAATATAATAAGTTCCACTGATCTATATGGCGGAACGTGGAATCTATTTGTTAACACTCTGAAGGATCAGGGCATCGAAGTTCGATTTGTCGATCCAGCTGACCCAGAGGCCTTTGCCAAAGTAACGGATGAACGTACGCGAGCATATTACGCGGAAACGCTCCCAAACCCCAAATTACAAGTGTTCCCTATAGCAGAAGTTGCTGCTATAGGACGTGAATTGGGAATCCCTTTAATTATGGATAATACGGCGGCACCAGTTCTTTGTCAGCCATTCAAACACGGTGCGGCGATTATAGTATATTCTACCACTAAATACATTGGAGGTCATGGAACTTCGATTGGTGGTCTAATAGTGGATGGCGGGAACTTTCCGTGGGAAAATTTTCCTGATCGTCAACCAGCGCTTAATACTCCGGATCCTTCTTATCATGGCGCAGTTTGGGTAGAAGCGGTTAAGCCGATGGGTCCGGTAGCTTATATAGTCAAAGCTCGTACTACGTTATTGCGGGATTTAGGGTCAGCTTTTTCGCCTTTCAATGCTTTCCAAGTAATCCAAGGACTGGAAACGTTGCCACTTAGGATCAAAGAACATAGTCGGAATGCGCAGGCGGTTTGTGATTTTCTGTCTAACCATTCGGCTGTTGCCAATGTTATTCATCCTAGTCGGCAGACGGGCGAATTTAAGCTTAGAGCAGATAGGTATCTTTCAGGAGGCTTAGGAGGACTTGTCGGTTTGGAATTAAAGAAAGGCCGTGATGCAGGCCGTGAATTTATAAATTCGCTAAAGATGTTTTATCATGTAGCTAACATAGGTGACGCTCGGTCTTTAGCTATTCACCCAGCTACGACAACTCATAGTCAGCTCTCGTCTGAGGATCAACTAGCGACTGGGGTTTCGGAAGGATATGTGAGATTATCCATCGGTATAGAACATATTGATGACATTCTATCTGATTTGGATAATGCCTTAAAGCAAGTGACATAGACGAATAAATACAGCGTAACGAAAGGGCATCGTTAAATCGGAGCCCTTTCAAAACTACCCAATTATATAGCTCATTTTAAAAGCCCAAAAATTTCATTGGTTATCTGAGACGTTCGTCAAAACCAGTCTGTCGGGATGCTTCCCATACTATCATTGAGGCGCATATGGCTACATTTAGAGACCTGGTACCCTCGCACATTGGTACTCGCACTGATGCGCCTACAGTACAGTGGATTTCATTTGGGACGCCTGAGGATTCAGTACCCATTATCAACACGTCGTCCGCTTTGAATTCAAAATTTGTGATTAATTGACTGGTTTTAGTCGTTGATAAAACTAATCTTTTATCAGTGTGGTGTTCCAAAAAGTTTTTCCAAGACTGATGCCTTGTGACGCGAGTCTTATCTAAATAATCAAGACCTACACGTTTGAGTTTCACGTCAGAAAAAATAAATCCACAAGGCTCGATTACGTCTAATTCAATACCTAAACATGCCGCCATTCTCATGATCGCGCCTGTATTTTGTGGAATGTCTGGTTGATAGAGAGCGAGGCGCATTTTATATCCCAATTCTAGTTTTTTGCTAAGAATATTGGTACTATCGCGATTCTTTGCTTTTAGCTACTCTCTGAAGTATATGATTCTTATCGTCACGGATATGAATTATGTTAAAAGGATAGCGACTACGTGTCGCAGCACACGTAGTAGGCGGTTACGTGTTATTTCATATGCTGGGTTTGTAATGTGTGTCGTAGATAAGGGAGAGGCTTAAATCAAATGGCGGAAACTCATGACGGCGCGACTCGGCGGGACTTCATCCATGTAGCTAGTACTACAGCTGGGGCTATGGGGGCAGCTTGTGTGGCTTGGCCCTTTATAGATCAAATGAATCCTGCTGCAGATACTTTGGCGCTAGCAACAACAGAGTTTGATTTGTCTGGTGTTGAAGAAGGTATGGCAGTGACTATTGTTTGGAGAGGTAAACCTGTTTTTGTTCGACATAGGACCGCAAAAGAGATTGCGGAAGCAAATTCCGTCAATTTAGAGGATTTACCTGATCCAGAATTAGACTCTGCTCGGACGGATAAGCCAAAAATGCTTGTTCTTGTTGGAGTTTGCACTCATTTGGGGTGCGTGCCTCTGGGACAAAAATCCACCGATCCAAGAGGAGATTGGGGCGGTTGGTTTTGTCCGTGCCATGGTTCGCATTACGATACATCAGGCCGAATTCGAAAAGGGCCAGCGCCCGCTAATCTGCCTGTCCCACCTTATGAATATATCTCCGACGACGTGATAAAGATCGGATGAGGAATTAACAGATGAGTGGCCCTAAATTTTCAAATTCTGTTGTTAGATGGATTGACCACCGACTTCCAGTATTTTCTTTTATGCATCATGAATTGCATGAATATCCCACACCCAAGAATCTGAATTATTTTTGGAACTTCGGGTCGTTGGCTGGAATTGTGTTGGTAATAATGTTGGTCTCAGGAATCGTCTTGGCTATGCATTATACAGCCCATGTGGATCACGCTTTTCAATCAGTAGAGCGTATTATGCGTGACGTAAATTACGGATGGCTAATACGTTACATTCACTCTAATGGAGCAAGCTTTTTCTTCATAATAGTATATATCCATATTTTTCGAGGACTCTATTATGGATCATACAAAGCCCCTCGTGAATTACTTTGGATTCTCGGCGTGGTGATTCTGCTTTTAATGATGGCAACTGCGTTCATAGGTTATGTGCTTCCTTGGGGACAAATGAGTTTTTGGGGAGCCACAGTTATTACAAACCTATTTTCTGCTATTCCGCTTATTGGTGATTGGATTGTCACGTTACTGTGGGGAGGGTTTTCCGTAGACAATCCGACTCTTAACCGTTTTTATTCTTTGCATTACCTTTTGCCATTTGTGATCGTAGGCGTGGTTATTTTACACATCATAGCATTACATCGTTTTGGGTCGAATAACCCTCTCGGTATTGATGTTCGTGGCAAACAGGATACCATCCCTTTTCACCCTTATTATACAGTTAAAGATATGTTTGGATTGGGTGTTTTCTTGACCGTGTTTGCGGCGGTGGTCTTTTTTCTGCCAAATGCTATGGGCCATGCAGATAACTATATTCCAGCCAATCCCTTAGTAACCCCGGCGCATATCGTGCCGGAATGGTATTTTTTACCGTTTTATGCAATTTTAAGAGCAATCCCGGATAAACTTCTGGGGGTATTAGCAATGTTTGCTGCTATTGGTGTTTTGTTCATTTTGCCTTGGTTGGACCGATCACCAGTGCGCAGTGCAAATTTTCGTCCAATTTATAAAATTGTTTTCTGGGTGTTGCTTGCGGATTGTATTGCCCTGACGTATTTGGGAGCGAAACCACCAGAAGGAGCGTATGTTATATTTGCTAGATTGTGCACGGCTTACTATTTTTTCCATTTCATTATTCTGTTGCCTGCGCTCTCAATTTTTGAGACTCCTAAATCATTACCCAGAAGCATAAGTCAGCCTGTTCTGGGATCAGGAGCTGGATCTATGGTGGCGCCAGCCACGGCTCTAGAGGAGAAAACATGATGCGTCAGGGTCTAATATGTTTAGGTGCATTGGCGCTTGTTATATCGGCTTCATTTGCATCGCCGAGTCGGGCGGCAGGAAAAGTTGTCGAGATGCCGGAGCAAAACTGGTCATTTGCTGGGATTTTTGGAACATTTGATAGAGCAGAACTGCAAAGGGGCTTTCAAGTATATAGAGAGGTTTGTTCAGGGTGTCATTCGTTAGATTACATTGCGTTTCGTAACTTAAAAGATCTTGGCTTTAGTCAAGATGAGGTGAAAGCGATTGCAGCGGAATATGAAGTAGAAGATGGACCCAATGACGAAGGGGAAATGTTTTTTCGACCAGGTTTACCATCAGACAGAGTACCTGCGCCATTTGCTAACGATAACGCTGCACGTGCATCTAATAATGGCGCGTTGCCACCTGACCTTTCTCTAATGGTCGATGCCCGACCAAGTGGTGCGGACTATTTATATGCCCTTTTGGATGGGTATAAAGAAGCGCCAAGCAGCATGAAAATTGCCGACGGAATGCATTATAATGTTTATTTTCCAGGACATCAGATTGCAATGCCAGCCCCACTCTCTGATGACGGCGTAGAATACGCCGATGGCACTCCGGCCACCGTAGAGCAGCAAGCTCGTGATGTGACTGCTTTTTTAGCGTGGACGACAGAACCAAATTTGGAAAGTAGAAAGAGAATGGGCGTAAAGGTGATTATTTTCTTGGTAGTAATGACAGGATTGTTATATGCAAGTAAACGCAAAATTTGGGCGAATGTGCATTAAGCTTTCGTTTATACGATAATTAGTAAGGGCCGCGGTTAACCGCGGCTTTTGTTTTTGGCAGTATAATAGGGGGTGGTTAAAATGCGCCAGGCAAAAATCGGAATCATTGGAGGTAGCGGTCTGTACGAGATTGACGACCTTCAGAATCAACATTGGGAAGATATTGAGTCGGCCTTTGGCAAACCGTCGGATCAACTTTTATTTGGCGAATTGAATGGTCAGGAAATGGTTTTTTTACCTCGGCATGGTCGTAATCACCAATTTTCTCCTTCTTCGATAAATTATAGAGCTAACATTGATGCCCTAAAGAGAGCAGGTGTAACCGACATAATTTCCCTAAGTGCAGTAGGGTCCCTTAAAGAAAAATATAATCCGGGCCATTTTGTTCTTATAGACCAGTTTGTAGACCAAACATTTGATAGAAATAAGACTTTTTTTGGCGCAGGTTGTGTAGCTCACGTAAGTTTTTCTCATCCAATTTCAACTAGGTTGCAGGATGCATTGCATGTTACTGGCCAAGAGATAGGTCTAACCATGCATCGTGGTGGCACCTATGTTTGCATAGAGGGCCCCCAGTTTTCTACCTTGGCTGAAAGCAATCTCTACCGTTCTTGGGGTTTAGATGTGATCGGTATGACTAATATGCCGGAGGCTAAATTGGCTAGAGAGGCCGAAATTCCCTATGCTACTGTAGCCATGGTTACGGATTATGATTGCTGGCATCCAGAGCATGAGAGTGTTACGGTGGAATCCGTCATTAAGGTCTTATCGAACAATGCCGAAAATGCTCGGAATTTGATTCAGGGAGTTGTCCATAGGCTGGCGTCTCGCCCAGAGATAGATCGCCAAGGTGGTGACCGTGCTCTGGATTATGCGATTGTTACGAAATCGGAAAGTCGTGATCCTGAGATATTAAATAAACTTGAAGCAGTTGCTGGCCGAGTGCTTTTTAAATGATTTTATTAAAAATGTTGGTGCAGTCAGTCTAAGTTCGAGACATAGTTCTAAATTGTAACTGAAGCTTTTTTCCAAAAGATCTAAATAATCTGCATACTATCAGCTTAAAATATCATTCAGCTAATCCGATCACAGGAGTACAGCTATTACACATCAAAGATTACGACGTAGTTGGGTGCGGAAGCAGATTGTGAACCTTGGGACGACGCGTCTGGAAGCCCTTTACAAAATGGTCACGCGTGGGAAAGTAGCCAATGTAAATTCGCTATACGTTAAAAGCATCCTAGCTTTTGAAAATGGTCGTTATTCAGACGCAGCACAACTTTCGGGAAAATGCGTGTCTATCAACCCAGAGAACGGCCAATATCAACGCCATCTGGGTAAAATATGTGCAGAAGCAGGATGGTGGGCGCAGGCAGTAACTGCGCTTAATCGAGCAATTTACTTAAATCCATATGAACCTGAATCTTGGTATGGACTGGGACTAGTTTTTAAACGTCTAGAGAGATATGAAAAAGCAAAAATTTGTTTTGAACAATGTGTATTATTAGAGCCTAGGTTCTTAGAAGCACGCCACGCATTAACGGAAATGAAATAGGTAATTACTAATAGATTAGTTTAAATTTCTCTCTAAATGGTTAAGTGTCCTCTCTAAGGCGATGTTGCTACTTGCTTGATGGTAACTAGCACGTTGATCGCAATTGAAGCCATGGCCGGCGGGATAGAGGTATATTGGGCACTCTGGGTGAGCGTCCTTCACTTTCTGAACTTCGCGCATTGGAATGGCGCTATCTTCTTCTCCGAAGTGAAAGATTACTGGGCATTCAGGTTCCGCATTTAATAGTTCACCTATCCCTGCTCCGTAATAAGACGACGCTGCCGAGAAGCCATTGACCTTGCAGGCGGAAAGCCAGCTTAAAGCACCACCCCAACAATAACCAACAACCCCAATTTTTCCTGCAGATTGAACCACGTTCAAAGCTGCCTCTATATCTTTTAAAGGTTCAGTATTTCCACAAAATTTCTTGTATTTGCGTCCAGTTACAACATTTGTATCACTATAACCAAGCTCGATATTTCTTTCGATTCTATCGAAAAGGGCAGGACAGCAAACTAAATATCCTTCAGCAGAAAACATATCTGCTACGCTTCGCATGTGAGAATTAACGCCAAAAATTTCTTGAATCAAAACTATGCCACCTTTAGGCGAACCATTTGGCTGAGCTAAATATGTATCCAATTTATGTCCATCCGAAGCAGTTATTGTTAAAATTTCGCCCAAAGCAACACCCCCTATACCACAATAAATTTGAGACTCACATTCAGTTGCACGAGACAATTCATTTTCAATTAAACATTGTATCGGAAATATAATATATCGCCGTCTTGAACTTTATAATTGGCTCCTTCAACGCGCGTCCGCCCAGCGTCTTTAGCCGCTTGTTCACCACCAAGATCAGAAAAATCACTAAAACTGGTGGCTTCGACTCTTATGAAACCGCGTTGAAAATCTGTGTGAATAACCCCTGCTGCTTGAGGTGCGGTAGCTCCTTGGGGAACCGTCCATGCTCTGGCTTCCTTTGGGCCTACTGTAAAAAAGGTAACGAGTTTTAAGAGGCGATATCCCGTCCGTATCAGCCGATTAAGGCCGGCTTCTTCAAGGCCTACGCTTTGAAGAAACTCGATTTTTTCTTCAGGATTAGTGAGAAGTGAGATCTCGGATTCGATAGCAGCTGAAATCACTAAATATTCGGAATTGTCGATTTTAGCCCTTTCAGCAACGGCCGAGCTGTATTGATTACCGCCCGCTGCTGCTTCCTCATCGACATTACACACGTACATTATAGGCTTAGATGTCAGTAGGTTTAAGCTATTGGCAATTATTTGATCTTCCTCGTTCCAATGACGAATCGTTCTGCTAGGCTCCCCTTTTTGTAACATATTTAGTAGTCGATTAATTATATCTAATAACCGCTTTTCACTTTGTTCTCCACTTCTTGATCTTTTTTGTATCAGTTTGCTGCGACGTTCTAAGTTTTCCATATCTGAAAGCATGAGTTCGGTCTCAACTGTATCAATGTCTCGGATCGGATCAATTTTTCCATCAACGTGGGTAATATTGCTATTTTCAAAACATCGTAATACATGGACAATTGAGTGTGTTTCCCGAATATTGGCTAGAAATTGGTTCCCTAGACCTTCTCCTTTGCTGGCACCACGAACTAACCCAGCTATATCGACGAACTCAAGTTGAGTTGGTATTATTTTTGAGGATTTTCCAAGCTCTGCTAAACGTATTAGGCGAGAATCAGGAACAATTACACGGCCAGTATTTGGTTCAATAGTGCAAAAAGGGTAGTTGCCAGCATCGGCGATTGTGGTCGAGGTTAATGCGTTAAAAAGAGTTGATTTTCCAACATTTGGTAAACCTACAATACCACTATTGAATCCCATTATTCACTTCTCATGATCGTTATCGGATGACGAGGTGGTAAGAATTGAAGGTGAGAAATTCTTTTGAGAATCTGGGATCAAATTTTCTGGTTCGTTTATTTCGGATGCAACCAATTTCTGTGCAATTTTGCTCATAAATAGGCTTTCGTCATGTTCGATCAAAGCTCCAACATCTTCTGCAATAGCGGCAATCAGTTTTTCTACCCAACTATTGAATTCTATATTAGAAAAATTTTGTAAAACATATCGTCTCACTCGATCTTTATCCCCTGGGTGCCCTATGCCAAGACGGACCCTCCAATATTGCTTACCAATCCACGTGTCTAAACTGCGGAGACCATTATGACCTGCTGAGCCGCCACCTAGTTTGACTCTGCATTTTCCAGGCCTAAGGTCTAAGTCGTCATAAAATACGAATACTCGGTTGGTATCGAGCTTAAAAAAATTCAAAAATTTATTGGCCGCGTGACCGGATTCATTCATGTAAGTTGTTGGCTTTAGAATCCACACTTTTTCGCCATTTATACGACCTTGGCTAATGAGGCCCTGAAACTGAGATTTAAAGGGGTCAAAGCTATGCTTCCGTGCTATTTCATCAACAGTCATGAAACCTATATTATGCCTATTATTGCTATGCTTAAGATCAGGATTACCTAAGCCAATAAAAAGGAACATTAAAAGATCTCGCGTTGATCAATAAGAAAACGAACCAAAGACTCTTATTCTTCGGTTTCCTCTCCAATACCTTCTTCTTCAGTTGTTTCTTCAATGTCCTCTAGGTCTTCGTCATCTTCGGTAGTTTCTTCTTGGACGATAGTAGGAGCGGCAATGGTCGCAATAGTAAAATCCCGATCAGTAATCGTGGGACTCACTCCTGTAGGCAGATCCACCGCGCTAATATGCAAACTATCTCCAATTTCTGCATTGGCCAAATCCAACAATATACTATTTGGAATTAGATCGGGAGTGCATGAAACTTCAACATTATATCGTACTACATTTAAAACGCCCCCCATACGCAACCCTGGGCATATATCCTCATTCACAAATTCTACTGGAATTTCAACGGTTATCTGGGTTGCGCCACTGACCCTCAGAAAATCAACGTGTTGGGGACTGTCTGTTACGGGATGAAGCTGAACTTCTCTGGGCAACACTCGACTTGTTTTTCCATTTACTTCTACGTCAAACAAAGTATTGAAAAAGCCACCTGCATTTAGATGTTTTATTAGCAAACTTCTTTCCAGAGTTATAGATATAGACGGTTCTTTTTCTCCATAAATAACTGCTGGAATTAAACCGGATCGACGAATCGCCCGAGCTGCTCCTTTACCAACTGTATCGCGAGCTGTAACTTGTAAAACCGTGGTATCGGACATCATTTTCTCCTCGGGTTACTTGGTTAACTAATCCTGCAGCTAGCGAATTAAAGTTTGGGATCTAGTTCTAATATATCAAGGCGGAGGTTTTAATAGCTTTTTACTCTGTTTTCCAGTTTAAATTTCATAGTGAACCATTTTATTCCGTTAAAACCCTATTCGTTCTTAGCGTAATTAAAAAGACTAGAAACAGATCGAGAGTCGGCAATTCTTAAAATAGCTTCCCCAAGCAATGGTGCTATACTGATTTGACGCATATTTTTAGCAGCGTGTACGGCTTTGGTAGCCTGAATGCTATCGGTGGTGACCAACTCTTTTAAGGGAGAAGTACTAATTCGAGCAACCGCCCCCCCTGATAAAACCCCGTGACTTATATATGCAGCGACTGAAAGTCCGCCACTAGCCATCAACGCTTCCGCGGCATTACAGAGTGTACCGCCAGAATCTACAATATCATCCACCAGTATGCAGTGCCGATTCTGAACATCCCCGATTATATTCATAACTTCGGATACGCCGGCTCTCTCTCTCCTTTTGTCAATAATGGCGAGGTCTGCGTCTAAACTTCGCGCAAGGGCTCTGGCTCTAACTACTCCGCCGACGTCGGGTGATACTATTACTAGTGATTGACCTTTGTAACGCTCTCTAATATCGGTGTGGAACACTGGGGCGGCAAATAAATTGTCCGTAGGGATATCAAAGAACCCCTGTATTTGGCCAGCATGAAGGTCTAGCGTTACTACTCTGTGAGCTCCAGCAACGGTAATTAAATTGGCGACAAGTTTAGCTGAAATAGGTGTTCTTGGCCCAGACTTTCTATCTTGCCTAGCATAGCCATAATATGGAATTACCGCAGTGATTCTGCTGGCCGAACCTCGTTTAAGGGCGTCTAAGGCTACAAGTAATTCCATTAAGTTATCATTTGTCGGAGATGAGGTCGATTGAATGACAAAAACGTCTTCGCCCCGAACGTTTTCCTGGATTTCAACAAACACCTCCATATCGGAAAATCGCCGAACATCCGCTTTGGTTAGTGGGACATTCATATAAGCGGAAATAGCTTGGGCGAGGGGGAGGTTGCTATTACAAGATAGGATTTTTGTAGGCATGCGCCAATTTTCACCCGTTTTCTTTTTCTGACGCTTAAGATCTAACGGCCTGTTAAATTAAATCTTAAATTAAATAGCTTTGTAACAGCGGTCTGGGAGAAGGTGCAAGCTCTATTACAGAATAGTTAGAATGGAAATGCTATTTTTTTCTTTGGTAAGCTACAAATAATTCTGCGATTCCTGTAGCCGCGCCCTTAGCAATTTCAGTTGCAATCGGTCCCCAATTTTCATCTAACTCACCGGTCTTTATATCATTTTCTTGAGTAATACGACCGACCTCATCTCCGCTTTTTGTTCGGAGAACCCAAACTAACGTTACAGACTGCAAAGTATCTCCTTTAGGTTGAACAGACAGTTTTGGAAATAGTGTTAAGGGATTTGTTTGTTTTGCAGACGTATTAATATTTCTTTCTCGAAGAGCAAGTTTAATGGCGAGTCCTAGGGATTTTTTACCATCGCCTATCGCTCCTTCCAGCGGCATTAGCGTCAAAGAATTTTGTTTATGGGTATTTGTTAAATTATCCTCCAGAGCCAGCCATCTAATCAAGAATTGTGCGTTCTGGTCGGCGACGTTTCTAAACATTGACCAATTAGGATTATTCCAAAATTGAAGGGGAGGTTGTAGCTGGAGACTTTTAACGCGTTGAGTAACACCATTGTGATCCTTTAAAAGCCATTTGATATGTAGATCCGGATTTTTTCCCGAATAAAGTTGCTGGTAACCGCTAGCCTCAAGTATTAAAGACCGTTGGTTGGTTGATTTGGAGCTAGCAATCACACCACGCTTTCGCAGTGCAGAAGCTATTTCCACAGCTAGCGCATCGCCAATCCAACTTACGGGGCCTTTTATTTGCGTGATAGTGATGCCGAAACTTTTTGGTGCAAAAAGAAATTCATCATGCTTTTTTAAATTATTTGCATAGCTAAAAGGCCTAGGAACGTCTCCACAACCTCCCACTGACCATAAGGCGACCAAAATCACTACTCGAATAGTTAAATTAAGAAGCATGTGGAGAGAAAGCCCATAACTAAGATGGCAAGAAAAAAATATAGATGAGGCATTTTTTTAATTATTAAATTATTGCAATTGTAGAAAGCATGCGTCCGTAATCGCCTTCAGCTTTATGGTAAGATCTTCGGTAACTGAAAAAATTAGAGGCGCCGGTGTACGTGTCATAACCTAGATTAGAAATACGGCTGAGGCTGAGTTTCTCTAGTTGGGAAGTGATATAACCAGGCAAATCAAACATAAAGTGTCCAACACGAACGCTATCCTGGAAAAACAGATTATTTTTAGCTGCTTGTTTTAAGAAAGGAGACGGAAATTCTGGGCCTACTTCGTAGGATTGTGGTCCGATCATGGGGCCTAGAGCGGCTATTATGTTTTCTGATTTTGCGCCTTGTGAAATCATTTGATGGACCGTTGCTGTTAAAATACCGCCTAGGGCCCCGCGCCAGCCTGCGTGAGCAGCAGCGACGACTTTGTTTATTGGATCAGAAAATAAAACTGGACCACAATCAGCAGTAAGAATTCCCAGAGCGATTGTAGGATTAGAAGTGACCAATGCGTCAGCTTTTGGAGGAGAGTCGGGTAGAGCTTCGTCAGAAATTATAGCCACATCAGAAGAATGGTGTTGATAGCAGGTTGCAAGTATATGGGATGGCAGGCCAAGTGCGGCCATGCAACGGGCGCGATTTTCTATTACTAAGTTTGGATCATCTTTGGATCCAAAACCGCAGTTAAGAGATTCATAAATGCCCTTACTCACTCCACCACGACGCGTAAAGAAAGCGTGCCTAATATTTTGATTTTCTAATTCTTTAATTTGAAACACACCTATTTCACTCCCATCTAACTCCTTATTTATTAGAAAAACCGGCGGGTGTCGGTGCGGTCGGGTGAGTTATAGCGGCAACTTTGAATAACGAACCCATATGTTCCGAAGCGGTTAATCGATGCAAACTGGAGTCAATACTCTGTTGTTGTTTTTGTGACGCTACGGCTTTTAACATTGAGACTCTTTGACTAATTCCAAGTGCGTGTAAAAAAGCAGACTGACTAACTGGTCCATGGAAATCTGCTCCTGAGGATACAGCAGCGCCCCGAATGCTTGAAAAATCTACATGACTAGAAAGATCGCATAATCCAGGAGCTAACAATGGGTCAACAGGTTTCTGACTACTGATGCTTTGAAGAGAGTTACCCATTGCGTGGCGTTCGTCTCCGTAATCTATCAGTAATGCTGCGCCCCCATGATTAAGTACATTGTTAGCTATGTGACTAACAATAGTATGTGCAGAGGGACAAATTTCTGCAACAGATTCATTTTTTACTTTTTCATAAGGATCTTGTGGTAATATTTTTCCAAGATTAGACGGTAAACGGTCCAATCCCCAGACCAGTCCCGTTCCACTTGTATTTATGCCCACTAGCCGTTCATGCCAAGCATTATTGTTAAAAATAAATTGGTGAATTGGCAACGCATCAAGAAATTCGTTGGCAATTAACATCCAAGGTTTCTCAGGCAGACTTGACAAATCGTCATGCCAAACGGGGTTGTATCCTGAAAAAGCTTTAGCTTGTATCGACCTTAAATCAGAATTACTTTCTATCAAATGCACCTCTAGTTTTCCTGAATAATCACTGAGAATTTTGATTGTACGAAGTATGTCTGACATTAATGTTCCCCGACCCGGTCCCAACTCAACTAAGCAAAAGTTTTGCTGGAGGTGACTTAAGTTTTCCAGCATTGTTATTATCCAAACGCCGATAAGCTCGCCAAAAATTTGTGAAATTTCTGGAGCAGTAATAAAATCCCCTCCTTTTCCAAGTGGATTGCCTTTGGAATAATATCCAAATTCAGGGTGATGCAATGCCTTTGCCATATATTCGGCAACGGTTATGGGCCCGGTTCGATCAATTTGCCGGATAAGTAGTTTAAGCAGAGAATTCGCCATTATAATAGTTTAGGGCTCTTAAGTGCTAAGATTACCATTACTATGCCTGCCACTATCATTGGAAAGGAAAGAATTTGTCCCATTGTTAATATCTCAAAAATGTATCCTATATGTGCGTCCGGTGCTCTGAACATTTCGGCAAATGACCGAGTAATACCGTAACCAAGAATAAAGATACCACAAATTAATCCGGGCGTTTTGCGAGCGTTAGTTCCCAAAGCGATGATGCTTAAGACAGTGAACAATACAATACCCTCAAGACCTGCCTCATAAATCTGACTAGGATGTCGCGGCAAAGGTCCTGCATGAGGAAATATTATACCCCAGCGAACGTCTGTTACCCGACCGACAAGTTCGCCATTTATGAAGTTGGCTAATCGTCCAAAAAATAACCCAATAGGTGTCGCGCATGCGAGACAGTCTGCCAAGGCTAGAATGGATATTCCATTGAGTTTGGCGAAGATTAAAGATGCAACCATTACTCCAATCAATCCCCCATGAAAGGACATTCCGCCGTGCCAAATCGTAAAAATTTCAATCGGGTTATTAAGGAAAAAGACGGGTTTATAGAAAAGAACGTAACCTAGACGTCCACCCAAAATCACACCCAAAGCTGCCCAAACTAAAACGTCTTCTAATCTTTTTATTTCTATAAAATATGGTTGGCGGCGAGCTAGCATGACGCAATATTTCCAACCTAAAATTAAACCCGCTATATAGGCGAGCGCATACCATCGAATAGCTATGGGTCCAATTTGAATTGCTATAGGGTCAATAATTGGAAAAGGGATTGAGTACATCATGATTTCATCTGTAAGGGTCGTCTTTTTTTAGGAAATCATTGATATAGTTTTCAACTCCATGTTCTAGACTGGTAAATTCTTTTTTATATCCAACCTTTCTAAGTCTATTTATCGGAGCTTTAGTAAAATATTGGTATTTTTGCCGGATATGTTGGGGAATATCGATAAATTCTATTTCGGGTTGCAGGCCCAAACAGTGAAAAACAGAATTCCCTAAATCATTAAAACTTCGAGCTTTACCCGTTCCAACGTTAAACAACCCCGAAATATTCTCAGTTCGAGATAACCAAAGCATTATATCGATACAATCTTTTACCCAAACAAAATCACGCCGTTGTTCCCCATCCTTGATCTTAGAGCAGTGAGAGCGAAACAATTTCGCAGGCTTACCAGCAACTGCTTGTTCGAAAATTTGTGCTATTACACTGCGTTGGGATCCTTTGTGTTGTTCGTTTGGGCCATATACGTTGAAGAATTTTAATCCAGCCCACTGAGGAGGTGTTGGATGACTCCGTTCCACCATTGCTATCGCGCGTCGGTCGAAGAGATGTTTGCTCCAGCCGTAAGGATTGAGTGGACGTAATTTTGCTAAATCACTACTCGACGAGCTGTCGTCGAACCCGCTAGCACCATCCCCGTATGTAGCTGCAGATGAGGCATATATAAAAGGTACTTTATTCTTAGCGCACCAATTCCAAAGTGCGAGAGATAGATCGAAGTTATTTCGTAAGATGAAATCGACATCTTTTTCCGTGGTAGATGAGATAGCTCCCAGATGATAAACTGTTTCAACATCTCTAGGATGATCTTTTAAAAATTCAAACAAATTTTCCGGCCAAACAAATTCAGCTATTGGATGTTTTGCGAGATTTCGCCATTTTTGATCGTGGCCAAGTCGGTCAGCTACTGCAATGTCTGGAACTGGGTTTTGTTCAGACAAACTAGCAATCAAATTTGAACCGATGAAACCGGCGCCACCTGTTACTAAAATCATCTTATGCTCCGATCCTATACGATCGAAATGTTTCATTACCTATGACTTTATCATCTTAAACAGTTCGAATAATATCTGGCGAAACCAATCGCATATTTCCTATATAATGATAGGAACGGAATTTTGCATCATTAAACGGAGTTTCAACATGGAATCTAAGAATCGTGTTTTTGATGATTTAGCTCGTTTGGCAAACGGAGCCTTGTCCGCCGCAGCTGGTGCTCGCCAGGAAATGGAACAACTCTTAACGCAGCGGTTCGAACGTTTCTTAAATGAAAGAGGATGGGTTACACGAGAAGAATTCGAGGGAGTTCGCGATTTGGCTCAAAAAGCTCGACATGAGCAGGAGGTGATGGAAAAACGAATAACCTTGCTAGAAAAAAAACTTTTTAAAGATGCTGATGATAACCAGGCTAGAAAAGTTGTGAAAGCAAGAAGGGCATCTCGAAAAAATCCACCTAAATAATTGAAAAATAGGATAAAATACCGTTTTATAGATCCTCTTTTTATCGTTTCATTGAATTTTTAGACTAGGGCGTCTTTGGGCACGAAACGTCACAATATAGTTACATTTTGCTATATATTGGGGCTTTAGGCTTGACTAACCTCAAAGTTCTGAGATGGTATCTATATATAGTGTTTGTTGAATCTTAAGGCACAATATGTTTTTAACCATATTGTGCCTCTGGAATAATACTGGACTTCGGAATGGGAGGAGATAGGATGTCTCTCAGTTATGTCGATTCGGCGAGCCCTTCGCGCAACCCGTTAGATCTCCTTGAGGAGATTGTTGGCGCAAATGAGTGGCCTCATGAACGAGCGAGTGGTAGCGAACTGGCGGCGGAAATCACAGGACGGTGGTGCGAATATCGTTTATTTTTTCTTTGGCAGGAAGATATGAGCGCATTGCATTTTTCTTGTTTGTTTGAAACCAGAATTGGTAACGAACGTCTTAATCAAATTCACCATCTTTTGGCATTGGTGAATGAGAAAATTTGGCTAGGTCATTTCGATCTTTCGAATGATGATGGGACTTTAATGTTTCGTCATACGCTACTGCTCCGGGGTGCGAGTTCAGCAAGCGTTGAGCAATTAGAGGATATTGTTGATATAGCAATTAGCGAATCGGATCGTTATTATCCTGCTTTTCAATTTGTCATTTGGGGCGGTAAAACGGCCGAAGATGCATTAGATGCAGCGTTGATCGAAGTTGCAGGAGAGGCGTGAAAATATGGAAAAACCTCTTCTACTTGTAGGATGTGGCAAGATGGGCGGGGCAATGCTTGATGGCTGGATAAATCATGGTTCTATCTCAAACGGCGTATATGTTATCGAGCCTGACTCCGAACTGATGATCCGGTTTAAATCGAAGGATCGAGTCCGTGCCGTTACTAATTTGACAGAACTTCCACTGACTTTTTCCCCATCGGTTGTTATTTTAGCTCTCAAACCCCAAATAATGGATGAAGTTCTGGATCCGCTGGTACGTTTTGTTGATACGGATACGGTATTTCTATCTATAGCTGCAGGCAAGACCATAGAATACTTTGAAACTAAATTAGGTTCTAAATCGGCTATTGTTAGAGCAATGCCAAATACGCCCGCAGCGATAGGTCAGGGCATTACCGTTTATACCTGTAATTCTAAAGTATCATCAATCCAAAGTGAAGAATGTGGAAAGCTTTTGTCCGCGATTGGGGACACGATTTTGATCGACGACGAAGGTCTACTTGATGCAGTTACGGCCGTTTCGGGCAGTGGACCTGCGTACGTTTTTTTACTTATCGAAGCTATGGCGGCGGCTGGAGTTAAGGCGGGTTTAGAGCCCGAGCTGTCAATGCAATTAGCTCGCGCGACAGTATCCGGCTCAGCGAAATTGGCAAGATTATCAGACGAACGACCAAGCCAATTGCGGGAGAACGTAACGAGCCCTGGCGGCACTACAGCGGCGGCCTTGGAGATTCTGATGGGGAAAAAAGGAATTTTACCTGTTTTTGATAGAGCTATAGCCGCTGCGACCAAGCGTTCTAAAGAATTGGCAAGCTGATAAAGATGAAATGCTTTAGCTTAAACGCTTCGCGGATTTAGAAAACTATGCTGGACGAAAAGCAGCGCCGAGCGTTATTTGATGCTATAATGATTATTGCTGTTGAGGGGAAGTGGCTTGGGTGCCAACTTTTGGACATAGCAAAAGAGGCTAATCTAGAAGTTGGTTTTGTTGAGAGTACTTTTAGTAATAAGATTGATATCTTAAGGGCTTACGCAGAGTCAATTGACCAAGAAGTAGCCAGCCGAGTTAGTCAGGATTTTCTTGATCCTGCGCTCCCGCTTCATGATAGGTTATTAGAGATATTGTTAGTAAGATTTGATATACTGAAAAGGCATAAAGCCGGCATCAGAGTTCTTGCGCAACTCATGAAGAAGGATCCTCGGCTATTATTCTATGGAGCGCCTGCACTTTACCGGTCCATGCATGCCTCTTTGGAATTTATTGGCATCTCATCCGTAGGCGTTTGCCGTGTGGTTCAGACTAAAGGATTGACTCTAGTTTTTTTGTCTGGTTTTGCAACTTGGTTGGATGATGAAACCCCAGATTCATCAGTTACTATGCGTAAATTGGACCATCGATTGAGGCAGGTCGGGACTTTGGCGCATACTTTCAGCATGCCACTTCAAGGAACAACAAAGGGATGATTTTGGTGAATTTGTGCGACGACAAAATAATAGTGACGCGTGAATGAATTGTCTAAAACAGTTACTTAAAATATAATAGAAAACATGACCATTACGTTCGAAGAATTTCAAAAAATAGATATCAGGGTTGGAACTATTGTTGATGTTCAGTCCTTTCCAGAGGCTCGGAGTCCAGCGTTCAAACTTTGGATCGATTTTGGTGGTGAATTAGGTGTTAAAAAAACCTCGGCTCAGATTACCAAATATTATAACTCGAAAGCTTTGTCTGGTCGGCAAGTGGCGGCGGTTGTAAATTTCCCTCCTAAACAAATAGGAAAATTTATGAGTGAAGTCTTAGTCCTTGGTTTCCCTGACGAAGAGGGAGAAGTTATATTAATTGGAGTGGACCACGCTGCGCCAAACGGAGGCCGGATGTTTTGAAATTTATAACGATAACACACAGAGGCTGGGATCCGCGTTATAGGGCTAATGTTTAACTAAAAGTAATATTCTAATGATGTTGTGGAGATCCTATTTATGCGTAGAACTCTACCAATCGGAATCCAAACAAATGGTATTAAGCATACTCATGTCGACGCTATGCCCGATATAGATACCCGTTTTAAAATGGTGAAAGAGTCGGGTGCCTTCGATTATGTTGACAAGACCCCTGCTCCCAATGAGATCGAGCTGTTTATAAAAGCAAGCGAAAAATATGACCTTCCCATTCGATGTGGTGGGTGGTTTTATACACTTGGCCGTGATGAAGAGTTACTTATAAATAACCTTAGATTGGCAAATAGACTTTGTTCCTCTATTCATAACGTCCAGGTAATGTCGCATAACGCGGATGGAAAATTGGTTAGCGACCAGGAAGT
>CAZADS010000035.1:0-8508 GCA_964483985.1 uncultured Thalassobaculaceae bacterium | reverse complement strand
CTTGTTAGATCCGGATACGCTTTATCTGGCCTATACCTCCCCAAATTATAAAGCTCCAAACAATGACTAAAATATCTAAATCCATCTAACCCATAACTGATCGCTTCATTCCCGTCTTGGCGAACTCCCAAATATTTAATTGAGAGGATGAATTCAAGTCTCCTACAATTCCGTGTAGCGCCCCAAATTCTGCATCAAGTATTGCTCCGTTATTTATATTTTCGATTACTTCTTTCGGCGTTTGTTTTTGATTTACGCTGCAAATTGTAGGGAATACACCAAACCTTGATAAAGGATAACCAGAAGGTGCATAAACTTTAGCCCAAGTTAGGTTTAAAGCTCCTTTATTTGGCAAATCTCTTACTCTTTGGACGCTTCCCTTACCGTAGGAACGAGAGCCAATTATCAATGCCTTTCCACGATCCTGAAGAGCTGCTGCTACAATTTCTGCGGCCGAGGCAGAAGTTTGGTCAATTAGGACAATTAGGGGGTGATTAATATATTTATCGCTTGCTGTTGCTATAAATCTTTGCTCGGCTGCGGAGTGCCGACCGGAGGTCGAAATAATTATACCGCTATCAATAAATAGGTTAGCAACGCCAACGGCCTGTTCCAATATCCCTCCTCGGTTTTTTCGAAGGTCCAGAATTATGCCGTCTAAACTTGTGTTATGGGATTTTAGCGAATCGCTTATTTGATGGTTTAAATTCTTAGTTGTCTGTTCATTAAATCCACGTACTTCAATTATTAGAGATTTTTTAATGATTCGGGAAAACACCGTTTGTGGAATTACCACACGGCGTAGCAAATTGATGGTCAATTTCCTTTGGTTTCGTGTAATTTTTAAAACCACAGAACTTCCTGGGGGACCTTTTAGTTTTTTGATTAAATTGGGTATCGTTGCTCCCCGCACAGATTTGCCGTCGATTTGAACCAATCTGTCTCCTATTTTTAAATTACTTTCGGCGGCTGGAGTATCTGGATAGATCTCTCTTATCGTTAAAAATTCTTGATTTTGAATGATAGAAACTCCTATACCCCCATAGCCTTGCCGATTAGCTCGGCTGGTTTTAGCTTCGTGTGCAGTTAAATATTTGGAAAAGTTATCTAGTTTCGAAAGAGCCGAATTAAAAACTGTTTTATAAATTTCTTCAGATGTCAAAACGTCTATCGCATTAGAATTTGCGCGCATATCAACTATTATGGATGAGGCTAGGTCGCTCCAAGCTCGGATATCGTGAGGTGCTGGCGCAACATAAACCGTTACCGGCACATTATTCTTAGCGAGCGTTATTAATTTGCTTTTATAATTTAGTTCGATTTTTGTTGTTTTATTAGTTAATCCTTGCAAACCATGGATAACTAATGTTGGAACTTTTGGTTCTCTTAAATAAAATTTGTGAATGCTATTGAAGCCGGATAGGAGGACATGGTTGATTTTTGCTTGAAAAGTTGACGCAGTGTCTAACTTACCGGGCCTCACAGTACATGAGAGGCATGCGGTGAGCAGGAAAAAAACGAAAATAATCTTTGTTAATTGCTTATAATTTTTCACCGTTAAGAGGCTCTGACGCATGTTGGATCCCGTATGTCGCAACAAACCGGTCACTGCATTCTTTTTAAAAACGTAATGTGTCGCTGTTAGTTTCTTTATTAATGATAAAAAATCAATATAAATAAAATCGTTCCGCCTCAGACTTATCTGGAATATTTGCGTGTCTTTTTGTGTCCTCGTTTTAATTTGAGATCGACGGAATTGTCTTTGGAAGCATTTTCGCCATAGTCTACCGATATCCTTCCACTAATTGGATCTGTAGCTTTTATGATTACGGATATTGTGTCTCCTAAACTAAATTTTTGTCTTGTTCGTTTTCCCGTTAATGTATGATGTTTTTTGTCATGGAGATAATAATCGTCCGGTAGATTATTAACTGCTAATAATGTATCAGCGGCGTATTCCGCGATGTAAACAAATAGTCCGAAACCCATGACCCCGGAAACTACCCCCTTAAATTCTGTACCTAGTTTATTTTTTAAAGAAAAAGCGGTGAGTTTATCAATTGCAGATCGTTCAGCGGTAACGGCTCGACGTTCGGTCATCGATATATGTTCTGAAATCCAATTTAATTCCTTAGAAGATAATTTATTTAGTCCGTCAACGCCAAATTCATGGGCTGATATTAAGGCTCGGTGAACTAATAAATCTGAATATCTTCGAATAGGAGAGGTGAAGTGGGCGTATCTTCTTAGTCCTAAACCAAAATGACCTATATTATTTGGGTTATAAAGTGCCTGTCGCTGTGCCCTCAAAACTAGTTGATTAACAAGTTCACCGTATTGTTTTCCTGCAGTTTGTCTCAATATTTTGTTAAATAGTTTAGGGGTAATCGGTTGGCCACGGCCAATCTTTATGCCAACCCCCTCTAAATTAGTGCGCAAATCTTCTAATTTCTCGGCTTTAGGTGCATCGTGCACTCGATAGACACATGGTTTCTTTTTTTGTTCCAATGTTTCAGCAGCAGCTACATTGGCTAATATCATAAATTCTTCGATTAATCGGTGGCTGTCTAAACGTTCTCTTGGTTGTATTGACACTTCACCGGTATTTTCATTTAAATTCACTTGCCTTTCTTTAATGTCAATTTCTAGGGTGCCCCTTGTTAAACTCGCCTTTTTAAGGGAATAAAATGCGCCGAATAGTGATCGTGCTATTTTACTCAAGGAGGTTTCTCTTCCGGAAACGCTATTCTTATCAAACGCTAACTGTAATTCTTTATAAGTTACGCGAGCTCTGGATTTTATAACAACTCGGCTGAATTGGTGGCTTAATTTGGTGCCCTTTGAATCTATATGGATCTCCACGGCGATGCATGCCCGATCTTCGTTCGGGTTTAACGAACAAACACCGTTTGACAGTTTTTCGGGTAACATAGGTATTACCCGATCAGGAAAATAAACTGAATTCCCTCGCTTTTTGGCTTCTTTATCTAGATCATCATTTGGGCGCACATAATGGGCTACATCCGCGATAGCTATGACTATCCTCCACCCACCAGGATTTTCTCCGGTTTCATCTTCTGTCGCCCAGACGGCGTCATCAAAATCCCGTGCATCCGGTCCATCAACCGTGATAAATTCGATATCGCGAAGATTACGCCTTTTAGGTCCACTCCGAACCAGCCGGGCTTTTTCAGCGAGGGCAAGTGCTTCGGGTGAAAACTCGGTCGGGATTTCATGTTCTTTGACGCTAATTAGAGTTAATGAATGTGGATCGTTTGCTCTTCCGAGCACATTGAGGACTTTTGCTCGTCTTAATCCAAATCGGTCTCTTTCGTCTAATGCTGCGGAAACGATATCTCCTTCTTTAGCGTTGCATAAATCCTCAACAATAAAATTATTTTTACGTTTCTTACCCTGGACTGTCGTGGTAAGGACGAGTCGATTGCCACTTTTTTCTAAAACTCCAATAAACTGGGCTGGAGTTGGTTTTAAGCGTCTTATAACCGCTCCTTTATACACTTTTTCATTAAGAAAAGAAAAACGAGCTAAAACACGATCTCCTACTTGGAAAGATGGGTTTTTGGAGTTGTGGGGTAAGATAATCTTGGTAGGATTTAAAAAATTGGATTCTGAGGTTAAAATTCCGATAGATTCACCATCATCATCTATTTTTGTGATTTTTATAACACCGACCGCCGGTATTTTTTCTTTGGTTGCTAGTTTTCGCCTTGGTTGGGGAAGAATTTCATCGTCAGCCACCAAATTTTTTAGAAGTTTTTTTAATTCAATTTTTTTTGAACCCCGTATATTAAATACTCTTGCTATTTCGCGTTTTCCAACTGGTCGAGAGGCCTCTTGGATGAAATTTTTAATTTGTTCTCGGCTCGGAAAACTTTGTTGGATTTTCTTATTAACAGTCAAAATTATTTATCCTGGTTTTAGCTCCAAACACTGATCTTCCCGACGATTATGGATTGTTTTCTCGTTCTCTATTTGCATCCATCGGCGGGAGAGATTTTTCATTATTTTTAGTGGTCTTTCCTCGAGCGGTTTGGGGTGTCTTTTTTGGTGCACCTGATTTGGTGTTTAGCCTATTTGTTTTTGCCTCAATTAAATCTATCGCTTCTTCTAAAGTGATCGTGTCTTGATTTTTGGATTTTGGTATTGTGGCTCGCACTTTACCCCGTTGAACGTAAGGACCGTATCGTCCATTTTGCAGCGTCACCTCTTTACCCGCAGATTTCCCTAAAAGTTTTGCTGATGGTTTTTTTCGGGTGTTTGTGGCTATCAAATCAACGGCCCGATTTAATCCTATGTCTAAAACGCTATCGTCCGCGGGGACAGAGGTATATGAAGTGTTGTGTTTTATATAGGGGCCAAAACGCCCTATGCCGGCAAATATCATTTGGCCGTCTTCTGGGTGCGCTCCAATCTCTTTCGGAAGGCTTAGTAATCCTAGAGCCGTTCCAAAATCCATCTCGGATGGGGACATGGTTTTAAGAAGGGAAACCCGTTTCGGTTTATCAGCCTTTGTTTTACCCTGTTCTCCTAACTGGATATAATATCCATATGGACCTTTTCGGAGGGTTACGTCGGCACCTGAGGTAGGTGATTGTCCCAGTATTTTGGGTTCATCCAGACCTGTTTCGTCTTCTCCTTCGTTGTCTGATGCAGCAAACTGACGGGTAAATTTACATTCTGGATAACCCGAGCAACCGATGAAGGCGCCATACTTGCCTAGTTTTAAGCTTAAAAGACCGTTTTCACACCGTGGGCAATTTCTTGCAGGCGTACCATCCTGGTTTTCCGGGAAAAAATGCTTGCCCAGTTCGTCATTTAGACGATCTAATACTTCGGAGATGCGGAGTTCTTTGGTATCCTCAACGGCTATTATGAACGGCTCCCAAAACCGCTTTAATACCGTTTTCCAATTCAATTTTCCGTCAGAAATTTCATCCAATTCTGTTTCAAGGTCCGCGGTGAAATTGTATTGAACATATTGTTCAAAGAAATTCACTAAAAATGCGGTTACAAGACGACCACGATCTTCCGGAATGAACCTTTTTCTCTCTAATCGCACATAATTTCGATCCTGGAGCACTTGAATGATACTGGCGTAGGTCGATGGTCGGCCCATACCAAGTTCTTCCAATCGCTTAACTAAGCTGGCCTCTGTAAATCTCGGTGGTGGTTGGGTAAAGTGTTGGCTTGGGCTGATATCTAAAATTTTTAATTCTTCGCCCTCCTTCATAGGGGGTAGAAGTCGATCGTCTTTCCGATCTGAGTCTAACGGGTCATCTTGATCTTCTTGATACAATTTAAGAAAACCATCGAAAGCGATAACGGAGCCGTTGGCTCTCAACGTTGTCTGGCGATCAGTAGCCGTGATTATTACGGTAGTTTGATCTAGTTGGGCGCTAGCCATTTGACTGGCAACAGCTCGTTTCCAAATTAACTCATATAGACGCGCTTGGTCTTTCTCAAGAAAGGTTTTGATATCCTTAGGATGTCGCGAGGTGTCTGTTGGTCTAATGGCTTCATGGGCCTCCTGAGCATTCTTCGCTTGGGTTTTGTAAATGCGGGGATTGGCGGGGATAAAATCGACTCCATAGGAATTTTGGATCACCTTCCGAATGGTCTCTATTGCCTCGAGACTCATTTGAACACCATCGGTTCGCATGTAAGTTATTAGGCCTACGGTTTCGCCACCGATATCCACGCCCTCGTAAAGACGTTGTGCCGTGTTCATCGTTCTGGAGGCGCTCATTCCAAGTTTGCGGGAAGCTTCTTGTTGAAGAGTGGAAGTCGTAAATGGAGCATAAGGATTGCGTCTTATTCGTTTGCGTTCAATGGAGGACACCGCAACTTGTGAAGATGATATTCTCGTGACGGTTGCATCCGCCTCTTCCTTATTTGAGATAGAAAATTTTTCTAAGCGCTTACCATCGATATGAGTTAAACGAGCCGAAAACAGACTGTTAGATGAAGTTCGAAGGTCCACATCTACAGTCCAAAACTCCTCAGCCTTAAATATTTCAATTTCGGCTTCCCTTTCACTAATTAACCGGAGTGCAGGGGACTGTACCCTGCCAGCCGATTTCGAATTGGGTAGTTTTCTCCATAAAACGCGCGATAACCTGTACCCCATTAAATAGTCGATTGCTCTCCGGGCAAAATAAGCATCTACTAGTGATTGATCTAAATTACGAGGTTTATTCATTGCCTCGATCACGGCCTTTTTGGTGACTTCGTTAAAGACCACTCTTTCGACGGTTATTCCATTTAAAGCCCTTTGATTTTCTAAAACATCCTTAACATGCCAAGAAATAGCTTCGCCCTCGCGGTCTGGGTCGGTAGCGAGAATTAACTTTTTTGCACCTTTTACCGCTTGACGGATGTTGCGGATTTGCTTTTGTGCCTTTGGTTCCGATTTCCATTCCATGGCAAACGAATCGTCGGGTCGAACGGAACCGTCTTTGGACGGTAAATCTCGGATATGACCGTAAGTAGCCATAACCTTATATCCATTGCCTAAGTATTTATTAATGGTTTTCGCTTTTGCTGGCGATTCTACAATTACGACCTTCATTCCTGTTTGTTATACTCCAATCTGCATCAATTCAATATATAATAAATTATATTAATAAAGTTGTATAAAACCCTGAAATATATTATATTTATTTATTTAATATTTTTTACAAACCTTTTCCAGCGTTAAATAATGCTAAACAAGAAATTTATGCTTTATTTAAATTATAAGGACAATTGGCATTCATAAGGGCTTTCGTCAACCGCCATGTAAAAATTTAAAAAATATTAGCCTCGAGCCCGGCTGCCATCGCGGTGCCAAGTTCAGCGCATTGATTCAGAAAACTTTCCTGCCATTTTCCTCTGCATATTATTGGTTCTTGTACCTTCCGCCATTTTAACCCTGTTGTGATGCTTTGGACCGATCGCTTTGTACCTGTACCATCCATGCCAGCCCTTATATAAAGGGCGTAAGGCATACCCTGTTTCTCCTCTAAAACATCATAGTAGGTGCGGTCAAAGAAATCTTTTAGAGCACCACTCATATAGCCCAAATTTTCTGTAGTCCCGATTATTATTCCATCTGCTTTGATTACATCGACTGTTTTTGCCTCAAATGGAGTTCGCACAATCGGTTGAACCTCGGAAATAATTGGGTTTTCTATCCCTGATAATACGGCATCACGAAGACGCTTTGTATTAGGAGATGGGACATGAGCAATTAACAGTAAAACTTTCATCGATTTTTAGCCCTTAAATTTACCATTTGAATCACTGTTTTGAGTGCAGCATTCTCAGTCTTTGTTAAACCGGAAAATTGCATTAGGGTTTGTTGTACAACAGACAATAGATTGGTAATTTAAATATTCTCCGTGGGAAGCGTTCCGCTTATCAGGTGTATAAGCAAATTGTTCAATATAGCAAATAAGTTACGAAAAAGAGGATAAATCGAATGGGTAAATTAGATGACAAAGTAGTGATTATTACTGGTGCCGCTGGAGGTATCGGTCAAGCCGCGGCAAGATTGTTCGCGGAGGAGGGGGCGCACTTGATGCTGGTCGATTTGGATGAGGAAGCTTTATCCAAGATTACGGCTTCTATTGGTGGTGAAAAAGTTGGTTACGTCGCAGCTGATGTTACGGATGTTTCTCAGGTAAAAGGATACATAGAAGAAACTGTTAACCGATTTGGTGGTGTCGATATTACTCTTCTTAATGCTGGGATAGAGGGAAAGATTGCTAGAATCGAAGAACAGGATGAAGAAGATTTTGATAGGGTCATGGCTATAAATACCCGTGGCGTTTGGTTGGGAGTAAAATATACAATGCCAGAAATAAGAAAACGAGGAGGAGGGTCAATTGTAATCACTTCTTCTACGGCCGGCATTCGGGCAACACCGGGTTTATCTCCCTACACAACTAGCAAACATGCGGTGATTGGGCTCATGCGTTCTGCTGCTATGGAAGGGGCTTCTGACAAAATTCGGGTGAATACTGTTAACCCGTCACCTATCGAAACACCTATGATTTATCGAATAGAGGATACCATAAACCCGGACCGTGGTAATACCCAACCAATGTCGAATTTTACACCTCTCAGGCGATATGGACAACCGGAGGAAGTCGCGAGGCTTATGTTGTTTTTAGGGTCTAACGATAGTTCTTTCTGCACGGGTGGTGTTTACATGGTGGATGGCGGTGTTTCTGGGGGCCGGAGTTGAATTTTTTCAAAGTCGTGACGCACTTGAAAAACCGGAAATTCATAAGGAATCAGGAAAGGATTTAGAAATGAGATTTACCCAACGCCGTAACCGGTTTAGAGAAATCCTAGAAGGTGATCTGTGTGTTCATCCAGGGTCTGTTTTTGATCCGATTTCGGCTAGAATAGCGGAGGATTTAAATTTTGAAATTGGGATGTTGGGTGGTTCTATAGCTTCTTTCACTGTGCTCGGAGCGCCGGATCTAATTCTATTAACACTTT
>CAZADS010000034.1:0-35788 GCA_964483985.1 uncultured Thalassobaculaceae bacterium | reverse complement strand
CTTGTTAGATCCGGATACGCTTTATCTGGCCTATACCTCCCCAAATTATAAAGCTCCAAACAATGACTAAAATATCTAAATCCATCTAACCCATAACTGATCGCTTCATTCCCGTCTTGGCGAACTCCCAAATATTTAATTTTGGTGATATATGCACTCACAGAATGGGCAAGGGGCACGCATTCGGCTAATTTATAATATCTTAACCCTTTTTTAACTCATTTAGAAGCTTAATCCGATTTCACAAATTCCCGCCTACTGTTTCTGTGTTAACTAAAACAATTCACTAGCAAATAAACCCTGAGAAACCGAAGCACATATTAAAGATCGGGAAACAAACGAATATTTGTTGGGATCGTTCGTTTGGTATATTTACCATCACTTAAATCGCCAAAAAATTTTCCGTTTTCCACCATGATTTTCCCACGTAAAATCGTCAGTACGGGCCAAGCAGTAATTTCGTGACCTTCCCAGGGACTGTAATCTGTCTCATGCAGGTCCTCTAGCCTCACTTTTCGCTTTACACTCGGATCCAAAACGGCAATATCCGCATCGCTACCTGTCGCTATCGCTCCTTTTTGAGGGTATAATCCCATGATTTTAGCAGCATTCGTGGAACAAAGGTCCACGAAACTCTCGAGGGAATATCCCCGTTTCGTTACCATCTCTTGGTACATCACGCCTAGTCTGGGTTCAACGCCAGCATTTCCCCCGGTGGCGTCATCAATTCGGTCGCCGATGGTCTTTAATTGCAAGGAGCAACAAATTTCATCTGTCGCAACAGTATTAATAGAACCATCAAGAGTACCCGACCATAACTCAGCTTGATCCGAAGGTGATTTCAATGAAGGGTAGGTGTGATAAATTTGGCCGTTCGGCCTTTTGTAATCTTCAGAGTTAAAAAGCATATATTGGTGCAATGTCTCTCCATATATCGGTTGCCCTTTCGATCTGGCTTCACGGATAGCCTGAACGCCAGTGGCCGCGCTGACGTGCATCATATATAGAGGTGTTTGTTCTGCCTCCGCCAATCTTATGACTCTCCGAAAAGACAAATCTTCAGATAAGGAATTATGTACCTCAGCCAAATTGTGGAAACTTACACGACCCTCACGAATTAACTTCTCATACATGTGCATCACAATGTCGTTATCTTCTGCATGAATAACGCCCAATCCACCTGCTCGCTTAATTACCTTAAAGACCTCCCAAATATCACCAAAATGGACCATTCGTCCGGACCGACTAGGTGTGATATTAGTGGTAAACAGTTTTATGGTTGGGTAACCCTCAGCTATTAACGTTTCAAGTTCGTCTAAAACTGGTGGCTCAATATCACCCAGTAACATAATATGATAAGCATAATCACAGTAGCAGTTATTAACCCAATCTTCGTCCCGTCGTGCAATAACCTCTTTAAGAGATATGTCTTCCATTCTTGCCGCAAAATCAATCATAGTGGTAGTACCACCAAAAAGCGCTGCCCTACTAACCACCTCCGGCCCTTGAGTAAATCCCGAAGTACCGTCAGGCATGGGCATATGCCATTTGCAATGAACATGCGGATCTATGCCGCCTGGCATGACGATTTTTCCTCCGACATCCACACACCGGTTAGCCAAGTCATCTTCAATTACATTGATATTTGTGATAGCGGCAATTTTTTCGCCTGATATCGCAACGTCTTGCGTGGCTATACCATAAGGAGTGATAACTGTGCCTCCACGGAGGATTAAGTCAAACATATCAATGAATTCCCTTCACAACAATAACTTGATACTTCCAATCAAAAATCTGTATTATCGACTAGTTTCTCTAACCTCCTCCTGTACCACTTGCATCAAAGTCTCTAACCATTCTTTATGTAATCCCCTACCTATTAACACTAAACGAGACGCAAAAGGGAAATCTTTTACGGGGTTTAGCCAATTCATTGGATGAAAAATATGTTGCACTCCGTGGACAACCGCTGGTGTTTCCGGGGCTTCTTTAACACAAATTATCCCTTTTAAACGTATAAGGTCCGCGCCAAATGTCTCCGATAATATTTGCAAAAATAAAGTTAACGCTACGGCTTCAATTGGCGACTGAAATTTTAAGGATACCGATTTGATATCAGCATGTCCGTGACTATGCGCGTGTTCCTCATCTACAAAAATTTTTGTATCGATCGTTTCAGGTTGAGGATTGGTAATCACATTTGGGTCAATAATCCCTAGTTTGCAAAAAATGATAGAAGCTTGATGATTAATGCCTTCTATTTGTTTTTGTAAATCCTCCGGTTTAGAATTTTCAATATCAGTTTTGGTTATCACAAGCGTATCAGCAAGAGCTATTTGTTTTCTAGCTTCACTAAACTGCTCCAAAGTAGAAGCACCATTAATACTATCTACCGTCACAAGGACATGGTCCAAGTTAACGAATGAGCGCAATACAGGGTCAGCTATTAAAGCGTGAACTATTGGCCCTGGATCCGCCAAGCCCGTAGTCTCCAAAATAATACGGTCAAAATTACTCCCCTCGTTTCGCCTATCCATTAATCGAGTGACAGCATTAGTAAGATCACCCCGCATGACACAACATAAACATCCAGTGCTGAGTTCTATGAGATCCTCTTTGCTATTTTCAATGAGGTCATGATCTAATCCTATTTCACCATATTCATTAATAATTACCGCGGTTCTTCCAAGCTCCGGTCGCATTAACAGTTTTCTAATAAGAGTTGTTTTACCGCTGCCGAGGAATCCAGTGATTACGGTCAAAGGTAATGGAGGTAAAATGTTTGCCGTTATACTCATTGAAGAAAAACAGCTCGCCCGATTTGCCTATCAGGGCACAATAAATTTCTCATGTTCTGCAAAGCGGCGCCCACTGAAGGGTGAACGTATTTACGTCTACCCGGCACGAAAATTTCCCAAACCCAGCCAAAGGGATAATTATTAAACATAACAATCATCAGTTCCTTGCCATCTGCCTGTATAGTGCATTCAAATTTATCAGGGGTAAATTCTAGATTAACATCCAGTTGCCAAATTTCCACGGCACCCTCTAATAATAAGTGAAATCGTTCTTGTGTCATTACTTGCTATTTTCCAACCACCACCCCAACAATTTTGTTGCTTCCATGAAATCATCAATTTTCATGGATTCATTTGGATTATGGCTACCATTTTTATTTCTTATAAAAATCATTTGCGTGGGAACACCCGTTGCGGCAAACGCAGCGGCATCATGACTGGCACCACTCGCTATTTGCATTGCATTAATTTTAAGTTCATGAGTTCCTTTCTGCAATTCCATCGTAATTTCAGGAGCCATCGGACCAGGCGCCGCACTAGTGCACTCACCCAGTTCAAAAGTAACCCCGCGGTTTTCGGAAATGTCTTTTGTTAAATAGTCAATATTTTGTATCACTCGGTCCATTACACTGCTATCCAAACTTCGTATATCTAGACTGAAATCAACAGTTCCTGCAATTTTAGTCATGGCGTGGCGTTTAACGTCTGTATAAATTTTTCCTACCGTAAAAGCAAAATCTAAGCCCTCTTTCTCGCAATCGTCCCAGAAATTATCCAAACCATGGACAAATTCAGAGACCGCTATCACGGCGTCCCTTCGATATTCACGGGGCACCCCACCACAGTGTGAATATTCTCCAATGCATCGGGCTCTTGGAAACCTTCGATTGCCCCGTATACCGGTCACTATGCCTACCGGAATATTATTTTTCTCCAAAATTGGGCCTTGTTCAATATGAATTTCTATATAGGCATGCAAAGATTTCGGTGCTAAAAATATTTCCCCGTCTATAAGTCTTTTTGGATCATATCCGGCTTCAGCCATATGTTCAGCCAACGATCTATTTGTATCAATTCTACGAGCATTTTCCAACGTTCCAGCGGGTAAAATGCCAAGGGCAGCCCGGCTACCGATGTAAGAAACTCCAAACCACGCACTTTCTTCCGCCCGAATACCCATGACTTTAATATCTCTCATTGGGATAATATCTGCAGTCTTGAATCCAGCGCAGGCTACTAATCCCGAAATTATACCAGCTGCTCCATCAAAATTACCTCCTTGCGCCACTGAATCCATATGGGACCCAATAATTATAGGTTTTGCACTTCGATCCCTTCCCGGCAAAGTCATATATAAATTTCCCGCGGCATCATCATCGATATTTAATCCCAAGGCGGATGCCTCCCGTTCCAAAATATCTCGGGCGGCCTGCTCACCCTCTCCGTAAGATGCTCGGGTTATACCCTCTCCATCGAATGTATGGGTTGCCAATTCGTCAAACAATTTATGAGCTAAGCTTGTTTGAGAAGCAATTACTCTCGAAAGAACTGAGATCGCCATAATTTAACCCCTGCGGATTATAATAATTTATCTTAATAAAATGTGGATCCTATTTAACCAAATACAGGTAAACATGATCTCCCTAATTTAACAAAAATGGAATTAATGAAATGATTGTTGATGTGAGAATATATAATATCGTCCCCAGGATGATGAAACACTACTTAAAATTGTTTGAAGAAATAGCTTTGCCAATTCAACGTCGGCATATCGGCGAACCCTTGGGTTACTTCGTCGTGGAGCATGGGGCATTAAACCAAGTGATACATTTTTGGGGTTATGAAAATTTATCTGATCTCGAGCGAAGGAGAAACAATAGAGACGCGGACCCGGCTTGGTCAAATTACCAGAGCCAAACCGAAGGCCTTGTCCTTAGTCAGGAAAATAAACTATGCCGACCTACCTCTTGGTCAAAAATTAAATAGGATTTCTTTTTTGTAATGCTCGATGTTAAATCTTTTTTGACAATATCTAGGATTAATTGTTTTGAATAACTAAGTTAAGTTGCAGCCACATTTTTCTCTAACCTCAATAATTTATATTTTGTAACGTGACGAACATTCGAAAATTTGCAATTAAATTAACTTTAACCTCGAGATTAAGGAATTTACATGTCGGAATTCACGGGTAAGACAGCAGTAATTACTGGAGCAAGTCGAGGCATCGGTGAAGCAGCTGCTCGAGAGCTAGCCCTACGCGGTGTATCAGTTATTTTAGCCGCCAGAACATTCAGCGAAATAGAGAGCCATGCAAAGGAAATACGAAATTTGGGCGGGAAGGCCTTAGCCGTTAAATGCGACGTAACTCAATACGATGATGTTGATGCAACTATAGAAACATGTTTATCCACCTTCGGAAAGTTGGATATTCTGGTGAATAACGCTGGATTAATTGATCCTATTTCGAGACTCGCAGAGTCTGATCCGCATGAATGGATTCAGGTTGTAGATGTTAACTATAAGGGTGTTTATTTTGGAATGCGCACGGCTATTCCAGTTATGCAACACCAAGGCTTCGGAACTATTATCAATATTAGCTCCGGGGCCGCCATTAACCCTTTGGACGGATGGAGCCATTACTGTTCCAGTAAAGCAGCGGTATTAATGTTAACTCGAATGGGTCATTTAGAGTATGCAGGAGCAGGAATAAGGATTGTGGGTTTAAGCCCCGGCACAGTAATGACTGGTATGCAAATTTCGATTAAAAAATCCGGCTTAAACCCAATTAGTCAAATGGATCCTTCAGCGCATTCGCCTGTTGATCGCCCCGCTAAGACAATAGCTTGGCTATGTACTACAGATGCCAGAGAATTTGATGGAGATGATGTATCGTATAGAGACGAATCGATTCGAGCTCGCGTTGCGAACTTCAAATAGAAGAGACATTGTAGAATTAAGAATTTGAACTAAAATTCAACCAGCTAACACCGGCCCGTCACCTACGATCGTAGTTCGATGCATGATACGCTTTTCAGACGGATCATGCGGCGTAACCAGATGCATCGTACATCTGTTATCCCACATTAGTATGTCGTCTGTCTCCCATTTATGCCGGTAAACAAAATGCTCTTGCCCCGCGAATTCTGCCAGTTCCGCGATCAAATTAAAGGACTCACTCTCACTCATTCCCTCAACATGGTCATTATAAATTGGACTGATATACAAAGATTTTCGTCCTGTGACTGGATGTTTTCTTACCATCGGCTGCCATATGGGGGGCATGGCGGATCGCTCTTCGTCAGTTGGTTTTCTAGCCCCAGAAATTCGACTCAAATTTTCGAAGTCATGCCGACATTTACGAGCCCCGATCTTTTCTTTCATATCGCTAGGTAATGCATCGTAGACCGCATACATGTTTGTAAAACAGGTCAACCCCCCTGTGCGACTTACTTTAATTCCATGGAGCAGAGATCCCATGGCCGGATTTTGACGGTAGCTCGAATCAGTATGCCATTTTTTTGCACTAGAGAGTTGCTGTTGAATAGGATCTGTTTGTGACATGAGGTTCCCATCCTCATCGGTATTCGAGACACGAAAAATCTCTTTAATAAATTTAGACTTTATAATGCTCTGATGAAAAACTTCGGGTTCTCCAAAATGACGTGTAACGGCGACATGTTGCGAATCATCTATAGCTTGCTCAGGGAACACTAAAACATGATGCTTCATCCAGGCCTGATGAATTTGAGTAATGGCCGTGGAAGAAAGAGGCTTGGTAAAATCCACTTCACGAACCTCCGCCCCGATTGCCGGATGAAGTTTTCGGATAGAAATTGATCTTGGGTTCGTTTTTTGTTCCGCCACCATTAACCTTCTCCTATTCATACCTTCTTATTTATCAAAAAACTCAAATCCCATAGCCCTGGCGTGATAATAAATCCCACCATCCTGAACAATAAGAAATAACGCTTGTTCAGATCCTTCATTGTGATGTGAATGTAACGAAACGGGTGGAGTAATAGTTGTTGCCCATTGAGCCCAATCCTTTCGTTGCCCGTCGATCATAGAAAAGCAATTTTCTCCTTTTATAATCAATGAAACAGCAACCGAATTGTGACGATGTGGGCGTTGCATAACTCCAGGAGGTAATGAGTTCATAGCAACCGTTAACGTGGGTAACACATTCCTACTTGCTTCCTGTTTATCCGAAGAAAAAATCAGAGCAGAACCCGCTATGTCATCCCCTCGGCCTATATTGTAAATCAGATCAATTTGTTTTTTTATTTCTTTAGCTGGGTAATGTACCAATTCTGTGGGCGCTTCACCTGATTCTGGAGGTCTCAACTTTTCAAAAGATAATAAAGGTTCATTTGTCACCACCCAAATAATCGCGTCCTGTGTCGCTGCACAATGTATTTGCTGACATCCCCCTGGAGTTACAAACACATCGCCCGAACTCCACGATATCGAATCGCCGTCGGTATTTGTTGTGCCACTGCCTTTAATAACATAATGCACTACGCCACTGGCTTTAAAATTGGTCTTTAATTCCTCAAGTGCACAAATTTTTGCGTAATAAGCCATTACCAAAGGAGAGGTTGCCGGAAAAGAGCATTTCATAATTCCTGATACATCACATGCAATAAGGCCGGTGGGGGTTTTCGAATTCAAAGCTATAGCGGGTTCTTTTGTGAATACGGAGTTTGGCACCGGAGGAAGCTTTACATTAAAAGCGTTTCCCGTGTTAAAATAGCGCGCTCTTGTCTCCGCTTGACTAGTGGGGTCGGAAGCAACTTGGACAGGGAGATCTGCGATTGAATTTGGTCGAACATTAGTTGGCATGTTCTCTCCTTAATGAGCTTAAGGTTTGTATTAATAAAACCGGGAAATGAAAGTATCATATCCCCACAAGAATATGTTTCTATAAAATATGAAGGACATAAAACACATGATTTATCGAATATGAAGTTTTGGCTCCATTTTTGGTCATTTCTACACTACTTCAAATACGGTTGTGTCGAGTATTAATTGTCAAGGTAAAGTATACTATGGGGAAAAAAAATCTCGCGGATTTTAAAGCGCTGACGTTTGATTGCTATGGTACATTAATAGATTGGGAGCAAGGTATTTGGAACGCTGCCAAACCACTGCTTGCTAATAACAGGGACAGGAAGGTCACGCGAGAACAACTCCTATATGCTTTCGCAAAAACAGAAACAACGCAAGAATCGTTAACTCCACAAATGCTTTATACTGATCTTCTAACTGTTGTTCATAAGAATATAGCGAACTATTTAAACCTAATAACTAACAGAAAGTTAGATGAACAATTCGGAAATTCCGTTTCCAACTGGCCATCGTTTCCAGACTCGATCTACTCACTAAACCTGTTAAAAACCAAATACTTTTTAGTAGTCCTATCCAACGTCGATAATCTTGGATTTTCTTATTCGGCTTCAAAGTTAGGAGTAAAGTTTGATGCAGTGTACACGGCCGAAGAGATCGGTTCCTATAAACCCAATGCTCAAAATTTTCTCTATATGATTAGACGATTAAAAGACGAGCACGGAATTTTACCAGAACAAATCTTACACACGGCCCAATCCCTGCATCATGACATCCTACCAGCCACCCTTCAGAACTTAGCGACGGCCTGGATTGATCGTCAAAAACTTTCCGCCGGGGGGAAATGGGGAGCCACACTGCCAGTCCAGAATTATCCTAAAATAAATTTTCTCTATTTCACCATGAGTGAGTTAGCTATCGCGATAACAGATCAAACTTGAAATAACTTTCTTGCGCAACGATACTCAAGATCTAATAATTATAATTTCGTGGCCTCAGTATTGAGGGGAAGGTTAATGAAGGGTGTCGTTTTCGTTGGTGATAGAAGATTAGAAATAAGAGAGTTTCCGGATCCTGCCCCCGGCCCTCGTGATGTTATATTAGAAATCAAAGCTTCGGGTATGTGCGGAAGTGATCTTCATCGATATAGAGCACCTTTTAATCCGGGCGATACATCCTCAGGGTTCAAAATGGCGGATGAACCCGTGATTGCTGGCCACGAGCCTTGCGGAGTAGTCGTTGAACTGGGATCCTCGATAGATAAACACGAAGTTACAATTGGGCAACGCGTTATGGATCACCACTATGAAGGTTGTGGGAATTGCAAACATTGTAAAGGCGGCTGGCAGCAGATGTGTCTGGACGGAACGACTGTTTTCGGAGCAAGTGGTCACGGCGCCCACGCTAAATATATGAGAGTACCAATATCCACCCTAGTTCCATTGCCAAACGAATTATCATTTACTGCAGGCGCTGCTATTTCCTGCGGAACGGGCACCGCTTTTGGTGCTCTTCGTCGACTAAAGATTCAGGGGGGGGAAACCCTAGCGATATTTGGTCAAGGACCGGTAGGTTTGTCTGCCACACAACTCGCTACTGCGATGGGAGCAAAAGTTATAGCACTTGATATTTCGCCCGAACGCCTAAAGATGGCAAAAGCTTTTGGGGCTGATACAATTATTGACTCTCGATCTAATGACCCGGTTACTGCTATCCGAGACCTAACAAACGGCGAAGGAGCGCACAAGACTCTTGATGCTTCTTCAGCACCTTCCGCCAGACAGTCGGCCGTGCAGGCCGTTAGATCCTGGGGCACGGCTTGTTATGTAGGAGAGACAGGAAACGTTATGCTTGAGGTCAGCCCGGATATGTTAAGGAGGCAAGTGACGTTAGTAGGCTCCTGGACATTTTCTACACAGGGACAATCAGATTGCGCTGAATTTATTGTGGATAATAATATAGACGTCGAAAAGCTTTTCACAGACAAATGGACTCTCGACCAAGCTGCCGAGGCATATGAAAGATTTGATAAGCAGGATTCTGGAAAAGGCGTTATTATTCCTGCTTGAGTCCAATCTAAAATAAACGAATTGGCATTTGAAATTAAAGGTATCAAGCTTTGCCGTTAAAATTTTAGTCCTAACTATAGTAAACCTATCAGGTCTTTCATGTTTTCAAATACTGCGGAACAACCGGCCTCCGTTAGTTTATCGGCGTCCGTGCCCCCAGCGTACCCGTATACGGTCATTCCCGCTGATACTCCAGCCATTGCGCCACGAGGACTATCTTCAATCACCAGGCACCGAGATGGAATAACCCCCATTTGCCGAGCACAAAAGAGATATAAATCCGGAGCAGGTTTAGCTGCTCCAACATGATCTGCGGAAAAAATTCTACCCCTAAATTTATCGATCAAACCGGTAACACCCAAGGATACTTCCATCTTGTTAGGTGGTCCATTTGAACCAACGCAAATTGGTGTGCCGGTTGATTCTATAAAGTCCAATACTTCATCGATCCCCGGTATTTTTAAGAGCTTTTTCCGAAATTCAGCGAATTGTTTTTCGTATATATTTTCAACCCAGTTTTCTGACAAAGTTTTATTGAGTTTCTTTTCTACCTCTTCTTTGATCAAGGTTAATTTTCCACCTAGAAATTGGTCTAACGCGTTATCAGCAGATATTGGCAACCCGGCCTCCGTCAATGCGTCGGCGATCAAGCGGTTCCCTATCGGTTCGCTATCCACAAGTACCCCATCGCAGTCAAAGATTATTAAATCGAAATCCATATTTCTTTATATACCAATAGTAATCCCAGGTCACGTCTGCCTATTAATTAGGCAATGCCCTTAAAGTGGTTGCAAACTGTGCAAACTTAGTTATGTTCAAAAAATCAATTGAGCGCAAATGAGGGGATATTTAAAATGAATTTTCGTCGCTTAGCCCAAGGAGGAGTAGCGGCAACGGCTCTATTCTTATCAATGTCGATAAGTAAAATGGCTGTCGCCGCTGACGAATTAAACAGCGGTGACACGGCCTGGATAATTACCGCTACTGCACTGGTACTATTCATGACTTTACCAGGTTTAGCTCTGTTTTACGGTGGATTAGTTCGATCAAAAAATGTCCTTTCAGTCTTGATGCACTGCTTTGCAATCGCTTGTCTAGCCTCAGTGGCTTGGTTAATATTAGTATATAGCTTAGCTTTTAGCGACGGTGGCAGCGCGAATGCTTATATTGGCGGACTAGGCAAAGTATTTCTCTCCGGTGTCGGAAAAGATACCCTTTCAGGAACTATACCGGAGTCCGTTTTCTTTACGTTTCAAATGACATTTGCTATCATCACTCCTGCCTTGATTGTGGGTGCTTTCCCCGAACGAATTAAATTTCCCGGTGTATTATTATTCACCTTACTTTGGCTCATTCTCGTCTACGCCCCCGCCTGTCACTGGGTCTGGGGAGGTGGTTGGCTGGCCGAAATGGGAGTAATGGACTTTGCTGGCGGCATTGTCGTACATACTACCGCTGGAGTGTCTGCACTAGTTTTAGCCGTAGTCCTTGGTCCTAGGCGGGGCTTTCCTGGCGATATTCGCCCCCCACACAACCCAGGAATGACGGTTGCCGGCGCCTGCATGCTTTGGGTTGGATGGTTTGGCTTTAACGCTGGTAGTGCGTTGGCCGCAGATGGGGGAGCTGGAATGGCTATGTTGGTAACGCATATCTCTGCCGCTGTTGCCTCTTTAGTTTGGGCGCTTATAGAGTGGTACAGAATGGGAAAACCAACTGTAGTAGGTATGGTAACCGGGACGATCGCTGGCCTTGCATCTATCACACCAGCTTCTGGCTTCGTTGGGCCGTTGGGCGCTGTAGTAATAGGCGTTGCAGCCGGTATCGTTTGTTATTTTGCTACCATCTGGATTAGACAAAAATTCAAGATTGACGATTCCTTAGATGTATTTGCCGTTCACGGCGTTGGCGGAGTTCTCGGCACATTATTAGTGGCGTTTTTCGCCGCAGCAAGCCTCGGTGGTATGGGATTAGCGGAAAATACCACCATGGGAAGTCAATTTATAGTACAACTAATAGGCGTAGTCTCTGTAGTAGTATTATCAGCAGTCTTGACCTGGATTATCGCAAAAGTGGTAGCGGGAACGGTTGGTCTTCGAGCAAGCGAAGAAGAAGAACTTGACGGTCTTGATATTAGTGGTCACGGAGAACGAGGTTACGATTTAAATTAAAATCTAACGGGGGATGGCAGAAGGCGATAACATAATTGCCTCTGCCATTCTCATTCTTATTAATGCAGGAAGGAATATTTAATGAAGATGATTATTGCAATAGTCCAACCGCACCGATTAGACGAGGTAAGGTCTGAACTTGCTAAAGTTGGTGTAACTGGTATGACTGCGAGCGAGGTGCAGGGATATGGACGCCAAGGGGGGCATAAAGAAATTTATAGAGGAGCGGAATATGAAGTGCATTTCGTTCCAAAGATAAAAATTGAAGTGGTTGTGAATGATGAACTCGAAGATCAAGCTATCGAGGCAATTACCTCGGCCGCTAATACCAGTCGAATTGGTGATGGAAAAATCTTTGTTATTGACACGTCCCGTGCCATTCGAATTCGAACCGGTGAGGAAGGCGACGAAGCACTTTAGATGCTTATGAGAGAACTTACCTTTGAAATTCATTTAATGATAAAGTGACAAAAATGTTACTCTTAAGATGTTGCAATATATGACAATGGTCGTTTAGTTCTATTTTTAAAATCCGATTATCGATTTTCTTTTCTTATGCAAAGGACGGTAGATATTCAGTTTGCAGCATTGGCGTTATACTGTGTTTAAGCATAAAATAAACAGCGGTTTGAAGTGAACTAGTTTACTCTCATTAGGCGTGATATTTTATACCGATAACATAGAAAATCAAAAACCATTATCAAACTCGTAACCTGAGGAAAATTTTTATGACGTTATCGGCGGAAACTCCTTTAGGCGAGATCGTTTTACGTTATGACAATAACGAAATAGCCTGGCTAACGCTAAATCGACCCCACGCCTATAATGCCCTTTCCGTTGAACTTATGACTGCATTACAAAAGGCTCTAAACGAAATTAAGAATGACAGCAAAATAAAAATAGTGGTTCTAAAAGGTGCAGGAGCCGGATTCTGCGCCGGACATGATCTCAAACAAATGCAAGCCAATCGTAACGAAACTTTTTTTAAAAATTTCTTCGACCAGTGCTCAATACTAATGCAAACAATATTGAATCTGCCACAACCAGTAATTGCACAAGTTCATGGGACGGCAGCAGCAGCAGGCTGTCAACTTGTTGCAACCTGCGACCTCGCCTTCGCTGCAAAAGATGCAACATTTGCAACGCCCGGAGTAAATATCGGTTTATTTTGTTCTACTCCTATGGTCGCTGTCTCCCGAAAAATTCCAAGAAAAAAAATGATGGAAATGTTACTCTTAGGTGAACTTATAGACGCTGACACAGCTGAAAAAATTGGCCTAATCAATCAAGCTGTGCCTGCAGGGATACTAGCAGAAACTATTCAAATGGTCGCCGAGACTATCACTGCTAAATCCCCCTTAGTCGTCAAAATTGGAAAGCAGGCATTTTATAAACAAGCTGAAATGCCGCTAGCAGATGCTTATCGTTACACAGGCGAAGTTATGACTCAAAATATGCTCGCTCAGGATGCAAACGAAGGGATAAATGCTTTCATCCAGAAGCGTACTCCGATTTGGCAAGGTAAATAGTCGTGACACAAAACAATAAACCCTACCCAATTAATCATAATTCCTATCCAGATATTTTTATCAAACAGATACTATCTGAAGTAAAGACGATCGCAATGGTGGGTGCAAGCCCCAATTGGAATCGTCCCAGCTTTTTTGCTATGAAATATCTTCAGCATAAAGGCTACAGAATTTATCCTGTAAATCCTAGAGCTTTAGGTCAGAAAATTCTCGGAGAACCAGTATTTAGCAATCTTGAGGAATTACCGCAAACCGTTGATATGGTTGATATATTTCGTAACTCCTCTGAGGCAGGTCAAATAAGCGATGATGCTATCCAACACGGCGCAAAAATAGTCTGGATGCAGTTGGGTGTTGTGAATTTAGAAGCCGCTAAGCGAGCGGAAGCGAATGGTATTCGAGTAGTCATGGATCGTTGTCCAAAAATTGAATTTTCCCGTCTCTTTGGCGAGCTCTCATGGCATGGTTTTGATTCACATGTTATTTCGTCCAAGCGGAGACCTATTGGCACTACAGAAAAACTTACAAAACTATCTACTCACGACATACAATTTTTAGATCAAGGTAGGGCTGGATTTGAAACCAGAGCCATCCATGCTGGGGCATCCCCTGATCCAAGTACTGGCGCACGTTCCACCCCTATTTTCCAAACTACCGCTTATGTTTTTGACGACGCTGATCATGCTGCATCTCTTTTTAATTTGCAGACGTTTGGTAATATTTATTCTCGACTATCAAATCCCACGACATCAGTGTTAGAGGAAAGAATCGCCAGTTTAGAAAACGGTAAAGGAACTACGTGCACCGCCTCTGGGCACTCGGCCCAGTTATTAGCTCTTTTACCCTTAATGGAACCTGGAGACAGGATAGTCGCTTCTAACAAGCTCTATGGAGGGTCAATCACACAATTTGGCAAAACATTTAAGAAATTTGATTGGCACTGCGATTTTGTTGATATGGACGATTTAGATACCCTTAAAACAATTGCAAATAAACCGAGGGTAAAAGCCTTATTTGCTGAGTCTTTGGCCAATCCAGGGGGTGTCGTAACCGATATAGGTGCCTTAAAAAAAACTACCTCCGAAATCGGCATCCCTTTGATAATAGATAATACAATGGCAACGCCTTATCTTTGCCAACCTATAAAACATGGAGCCGATATAGTTCTTCACTCGACGACGAAATTTCTTTCGGGTCACGGTAATGCGATGGGAGGTGCAGTCGTTGATTCAGGCACCTTTAATTGGTTTCAAAACAATAAATTTCCCTCCCTTTCGCAACCCGAACCAGCCTATCACGGCCTAACTTTTTATGAGACTTTTGGAGATCTAGCGTTCACGACATACGGCCACGCTGTTGGACTTAGAGATCTTGGCCCTACGATGGCACCTATGAATGCATATTTAACAATTATGGGAATTGAAACATTACCACTTAGAATGAAAAGGCACGTCGAAAACGCACAAGCCGTGGCAGAGTTTTTAGATCAACATTCTGCTGTGTCCTGGGTGTCATACGCTGGATTATCAGATTCTCCATATTATAATTTAGCGCAACAATATCTACCTAGAGGAGCGGGATCTGTTTTTACATTCGGCATCGTCGGGGGCTATGAAGCTGGGATCGAATGCGTCCAAAAGTGTGAATTATTTAGTCATTTAGCCAATATCGGAGATACCCGATCACTGATTCTTCATCCGGCATCAACAACTCATCGGCAATTAACAGAGGAGCAGCGGACGGCAGCAGGTGCAGGAGATGACGTGATCCGATTGTCCATTGGACTGGAAACAATAGACGATATTATTCTGGACCTTGAGCGCGCACTACATTTTTCAGCAAGTTTAAAATAGAAAGTAATTTCTATTTATTTCCTGCTATTTCGCCAACTATCGTGCCTTTGTTTAGTTTCCTGAGTTAAGCTAAGACTCATAAAACGATATACATCACCCCATGACGCATCATCAATATTTGGAATATTCAGGCCTCTGCTTAGGGATTCCTTAGCCATTTGCGTAGCAAAAGGTGGGAAAGACGCAATTTCCTCAGCTATCTTTAAAACTTGGGGAATCAGTTCATCATGAGGTACTAACCATTGGGCTAATCCGATTTTATAAGCTTCTTCGGCACTCAAAGGAAAACCCAAAGCAAGTTTCATAGCATGTCCCTTACCTACCCACCGCGCTAAACGAACGGAACCTCCAAAAGCAGGCATAATACCGAGCGTAACCTGAGGATTTCGCCAAACAGCCCTCTCAGACGCAACGATCAGATCGCAGCAATAAGACAAAATACACCCTATTCCTATAGCATATCCGTTTACAGCGGCTATAACCGGTTTATGAAACCCATCCAATACTCGCACCGCAAACGATCTCCAAGCTGGTATTTGTTCAAAAAAGTCTTCCATTGAATTTAATGTATGAGTGTTAGGGTCTTTCAAATCTGCTCCAGCAGAAAATGCGCCCCCATTTTCATCGCCAGTCAATACCACTACATGTACATCTCTATCTTTTCCTAATGTTTCAAAACGAGATATAAGACCCTCACTGAAATCTTGCCCCCAACAATTTCTAGCCGAAGGACGGCTTAATCTGATTAATCCAACATTACCAAGCTTCTCATACAATAGGGGCATAAGGTTTCCGTTCTTTTAAATTAAGCGGATTGTCAAAAGTATAAAACGTATTCTATATCTTAAATCTTGACGATTCTCTAATTCAACAGACTATTTTTATAAAACTCCATTTCTAATTTTAAAAAAAAAGCAAATTACAGATAGACATGATAATAAAAGATAATTCGAGAACTCCTTAACAGAACATATATGACAAAGAATAATTCCTATCGAGCGGCCGTGATAGGGTCGGGTCCAGCTGGGTTAATGGCTGCTCAAACATTGCTGAGCAGCGGAGTAGATGTCGATCTATTCGAGGCAAAGCCGTCCATAGGCCGTAAACTACTAATGGCTGGAAAAAGTGGGCTGAATTTAACTAAAGATGAAGAATTCGATCTCTTTTTAACTCGCTTTAAAGATCAAAAAACAGTTCTCACCCCTTATCTTAAAAAATTTGGACCGTCTGCGGTAACAGAATGGGCCAACGGGCTTGGAATAGAAACTTTTATCGGGTCTTCCGGCCTCGTATTCCCAAAATGCATGAAAGCATCCCCTCTTCTACGAGCTTGGGTCAAAAACCTGAAAGCCAAAGGTCTAGTTGTACATTTAAACTACGAATGGTTTGGGTGGACGTCAGAAGGATCATTAAAATTTGCCACATCTTTAGGAACAAAAATATTTCAAGCAGATGCAACCATCCTTGCGCTAGGTGGAGCTAGCTGGCCACGTCTAGGTAGTAATGGACTATGGCAAAATATTTTGAGTGATAAAAATATTTTAATCACTCCTTTACGACCAGCTAATTGCGGTTTCGATGTGAGATGGAGTAAATATTTTTTAGAAAAGTTCGCTGGTACTGCAGTAAAATCGGTCCGAGTTCGGTTCGATGCCCAAATTCTAAATGGCGACTTCATAATAACTAAAAACGGGATAGAGGGTGGCCCAATTTACTCACTTTCTTCTTCACTTCGAGCTAATATCGAAAAACATGGCCCAACAAAGATTACTATTGATCTTGCGCCAGATAGACCTCTATCCAAATTATTAATAAGCCTGTCTACCTACAAATCGAAACGCTCTTGGGCCACGCACCTAAAAAAAACCGTGAATATTGATCGCGTTAAAATTGCTCTCTTGAGAGAGTGCGGACCTTATCCACCTTTTGAATCTATGGATGGCCTATCACGAGCTATTAAAAATCTACCAATCACTTTGCTCCGAACTCGCCCGTTATCGGAGTCCATTAGTACTGCAGGAGGGGTGAAATTTAAGAATTTGAACGCTCAACTTATGATTAAATCATTGCCAGGGATATTTATGGCTGGAGAAATGTTAGATTGGGATGCTCCCACCGGAGGTTATCTTTTGACTGCCTGCCTAGCTCTGGGACAAGCTGCGGGAGTTGGAAGCGCCGAATGGTTACACTCCAAGTCACGTAACCATCGAGATAAATCGAGAATAATGATCAAGTAATGGCATTATTCGGTCTTTGCCTTCTGACGGCAACGCAAAAACAACTCTCTTCGTCCCAGCATCTCTATATTGTTTCAATAAATCTGGATCATCCTTGATTCCATATACCGATATTGGTATCGATTCTGGAGACCTTCGGGCTGCCAATGCCATTTTTCTAAATTCTGGAAATTGGTGTATTACATCACCATAATGTGGGCGCCATGCATGAGGCAACCATCCATCCCCATAATCAATCGCTCGCCTACCGCCGTATGGAAATGCTCCTCCAACCAATACAGGTGGATAAGGTTTTTGGAATGGTTTTGGGTTAGTTATAATTTCGGAAAAATTGACAAACTGTCCTGAGTAGGAAGCTGGAGATTTTGTCCAAATTTCCCGCATGGCTTCAACTCGTTCTTTCATGAGTATAAACCGCGTACTAAAAATAGTACCGTGATCAGCCATTTCTTCGGCATTCCAACCGGCGCCTATACCAAAAATAAGTCGACCTGAGGATATTTGGTCCAATGATGCCACAGACTTTGCTGTCTGGATGGGGTCGCGTTGAATAACTAAGCAAATACCCGTTGCAATTAATAACTCTTTAGTAACAGCCGCCGCCGCAGTCAAACTGACAAAAGGATCCATTACATCATAATATTTCTTTGGTAGTTCACCTCCTTGTGGAAAGGGAGACATACGAGAAACGGGAATATGTGAGTGTTCCGGCGCCCATAGCGATTCAAATCCTCGCTCTTCCAAAGCAATACCCAAATCAACTGGATTTATAGAATAATCGGTAAAAAATAGCGAAACACCTATTTTCAAATCACTTCATCCCGAGTAGTTGCAAATGGCGTAACACTACAGGCTCTTTATCTAATTTTAAAAACCAATTTTCCTTTCAAATGCCGAGCTTGACTTATTCTGTGCGCATTAATTGCATCAGAAAGGGAAAAAAGCGTAATTTCCGGCACCTTCAAAACACCCTTTTCAAAAAACTCAACGATCCTTTCCAAATTCGTTCTTTCACGCAATACAGCCGGCCGCAATGACTTAACATCATCGCGAGTTGAGTCAGGTGCGTTGGGCCCAGAGGCAATAAACGCCGCTCGACCACCCGGCCGCAAAACCTTAAAAGAACGTTCAGCAACCTCACCACCAACAGTGTCAAAGACTGCATCTATATTAGAGACTGATTGAGTAAAATCCACTGCGTTGTAATCGATTACCTCATCGGCTCCTAAACTCGAAACGTAATCATGATTATCACTACTTGTCGTAGTGATCACTTTAGCGCCGATATATTTTGCTATTTGAATACCTACACTTGCAACACCACCTGCACCGCCATGAATAAGTATTGTCTCGTCAGCTTTAAGTCGGATTGTGTCTTCTATGGAAATCTTAGCCGTAATACCTGTTAAGGCTAGTGCGGCTGCCTCTATATGACTAAGTCCCGCGGGTTTTTTTGCTATAATTGAGGATTTGATTGCCACTTTTTCGGCATAAGCACCCTCGTCTCCAACGTCAAGCACACCGAATACTTCATCACCAATATTTAGATCAACACCGTTACCGACACCGCTAACAACTCCCGAAAAATCACGCCCGAGAATATATGGAAACTCGGTAACTGGATTAGCATAAAGTCCGGAGCGAACTTGCCAATCTGCTGCATTAACCGTCGCAGCAAATATATCGCATACAACTTCTCCCTCTCCAGCGATTGGATCTGGTTGATCACCAAATTTTAGAACTTCGGGTGGACCAAGGACTTCAAGATATGCAGCTTTCATCAATCCCTCGCAAACTTATTGACCTCATCATCAATTAGAATGATGAATTAATCTGTTCTAACCAACATAATTAACTTATATAGGCAACGCAGTTGTTTGTTTTATTGTTTCCATAGAAAATCGGGAAGTAACTTCAGCCAGTGGAGTGGTGTCAACCAATCTTTTATAAAATTGATCAAACCGTTTCATATCAGGAACCACCACTTTTAGAAGATAATCAATCTCACCCGCCATTCGGTGAAATTCTTGTACCTCGGGCATCGTTTTCACAAACTGAGCAAAATTTCTAAGCCAATCACCAGAATGCTCACCTGTTCTAATAACCATAAATACAGTGAGCCCATATCCCAATTTTTCTGCGTCCAATACCGACGTCTGATGACTAATTACGCCATCATTCTGGAGTCGGTTAATTCGTTTCCAGCAAGGAGATGCCGAGAGACCAACACGACGTGCTATATCGGTGACAGTAAGGCTACTGTCTTCTTGCAGCACTCTAAGAATTTTTATGTCGGTATCGTCCATAAGTTTTTCCCCAAATGACCTTTTCTGTCGGATAATTTCAAATTAATTTATAATTTTTCTATATATACTAGAAATTTTTAAATACAAGGAATAGACTTGTGATTACCTAACTTCAGTTCTTACGTAATAAGGTTAACGTGATCTGTAATAAAAAGGGCTCATAGAAGCTACCTAACCCTTTTCAGATTAGGACTGGTCAAAATTTTCGGTAACTTAATGATAGTTTGAACTAACCTGGCAAACTGGTTTCACCCATCAAAAATTTATCAACCGATTGAGCTACTCTTCGCCCTTCATGTATAGCCCAAACTACTAGAGATTGGCCCCTTCTCATATCCCCAGCAGAAAAAACCTTTCCTTGCGATGTAAGGTAATTTTTCGGACTGGCTTTTACGTTCCCTTTACCATCTAATTCTACACCGGATGCCTCTATAACGCCGGAATGCCACGGATGTAAAAATCCCATAGCCAAAAGCACTAGATCTGTCTTTAGTTCGAACTCAGTGCCAGATATTTCTGTCATAGATAGGCGCCCATCATCACCTACGTTCCACGCATTACGAACTAATTCTAAGCCAGTTACTTTGCCATTTTTTCCAATAAACGATTTTGTTGACACCGACCAATCACGAGCAGCACCCTCAAGATGAGAGGAAGAGGTTCGCAACTTTAGAGGCCAATTTGGCCAACTCAAGGCCTTATCCTCCAAATCAGGAGGCTTTGGCATCACCTCCAATTGAGTGACAGAACTGGCTCCTTGCCTAATAGACGTGCCAACACAGTCGGAACCGGTGTCGCCACCTCCGATAACGATCACGTTCTTACCACCAGCTAGTATATCCCTGTTTTCTCCTATATGTTCTGCAGCAATCCGCCTATTTTGTTGCGTTAGAAAATGCATCGCAAAATGAATACCGTCAAATTCCCGACCCGGAACACTCATATCCCGAGGATGCTCAGACCCACCAGTCAATACAATGGCATCATTCTCGCCCAAGACCTCCTGCCAAGACACAGTCATCCCGACTTCCGTATTGGAGCGAAACATTACTCCTTCAGCTAACATTTGAGATAACCTTCGGTCTATCAAATGTTTCTCCATTTTAAAATCGGGGATCCCATAACGAAGCAACCCTCCCAGTCTCGCATTTCTTTCATATAAAGTTACTGAGTGACCAACTCTCGCCAATTGTTGCGAGCAGGCAAGACCCGCCGGTCCAGAACCCACCACCGCAACATGTTTTCCAGTTCTCCGTGGTGATATTTTTGGCTCAATCCAACCTTGTTCCCATCCCCGGTCAATAATAGCACATTCAATACTCTTTATCGTGACGGGTCTTTCTGTGATGTTAAGAGTGCATGAAGCTTCACAGGGAGCAGGACAAATCCTACCTGTAAACTCTGGAAAATTATTGGTTGAATGCAACGCATCTAACGCTCCACGCCAATTTCCCTGATAAACCAAGTCGTTCCAATCGGGAATTAAGTTATTCACTGGACACCCATTGTGACAATAAGGGATACCGCAGTCCATACATCGAGCACCCTGTTCCTGAAGCTTCGATTTCGATAATGGAACGATGAACTCTTTATAATGCTTAATGCGCTCCTTTACCGGCGCATAACTTCCATCTTCGCGTTCAATTTCTATAAAGCCGGTCGGTTTACCCATGATTATTTACCTACCGCGACACTAACGCTATCACTTCCCGCCATATGCTCCTGCATTTGCATCTCTGATAGCGCCCGGCGATAATCAACAGGGAAGACTTTGACAAACATAGGTAGATACTGATCCCATAAATTTAAGATTTTCCTAGCCCGTTCACTCCCTGTATAGTCCAAGTGTTGCTCAATTAAATATTTTAATCGGCGTGCATCGTAGCGAGTCATATCTTGAAAAAGGTCTGCGACAGAAACATCTGCCCCATTGTTATCAGTAATTCTTTCTAAATCCACCATAGTTTTGTTACACCGACCCTCAAAATCCGCTTGTTCGTCCAATACATAAGCTATTCCACCACTCATACCCGCCGCAAAATTTCTTCCAGTTTGTCCAAGGACAACAACAACTCCCCCCGTCATGTATTCACACCCATGGTCCCCAACTCCTTCCACCACAGCGGTCACACCAGAATTTCGAACCGCAAACCGTTCACCGGCAACACCCTGAAAAAAACACTCTCCTTCTACCGCGCCATAAAGCACCGTGTTGCCAACAATTATATTTTGGTCTGGTGCAAAATTCCCCGCATTTGGTGGATATATTACTAGTTTGCCGCCAGATAGTCCTTTACCAACATAATCGTTTCCTCCTCCTTCAAGAATGAACGTAACCCCGCGAGCAAGAAACGCTCCAAAACTTTGACCAGCACTACCTTTCATCTTAACCGTTATAGTATCGCTAGGGAGACCCGAGTGACCATATTTTTTAGCTATACGGCCCGACAACATAGCACCCACTGTTCTATTTGTATTACTAATATTGGTCTCTATTTCAACTGCTTTGCCAGCATCGAGAGCTGAAGATGCTTTTTTTATTAACATGTTGTCCAGACCTTTTTCGAGCCCATGGTCCTGACTTTCACATTGATGAATAGCTACGTCGGGCGGTGCGGAAACCTCATGCAAAATTCTAGACAAATCTAAGTTTTTTGCCTTCCAATGGTCTATCACAGGTTGAATTCCCAAATGATCTCGGCGGCCAATCATATCCCCAAATCTTCGGAATCCCATTTGAGCCATTAGCTCACGAACTTCTTCGGCAAGGAAAGTAAAGAAATTTATCACATGTTCTGGTTGGCCCGTGAAAAGTTTGCGTAGTTCCGTATCTTGTGTGGCAACCCCTACGGGACATGTATTAAGATGGCATTTTCGCATCATTATACAACCGGCTGAGACAAGTGCAGCAGTTGCAATGCCAAACTCGTCTGCTCCCAGTAAGGCGCCTATGACCACGTCACGGCCAGTACGAAAACCCCCATCAACTTGCACCGCTATTCTACCTCGCAAACGATTCCGAACCAACGTTTCGTGGGTTTCAGCCAATCCTATTTCCCAAGGGCTGCCAGCGTGTTGAATCGAAGTGATTGGGCTCGCTCCGGTCCCCCCCTCAAATCCCGAAATAGTAACATGGTCCGCGTGAGCCTTGGCTACACCTGCCGCGACAGTTCCTACACCCAGTTCCGAGACTAATTTTACACTGACACGCGCCGTAGGATTAACATTTTTTAAATCGTGAATTAGTTGTTTGAGATCCTCTATTGAATAAATATCATGGTGAGGTGGAGGAGAAATTAGCCCTACTCCAGGCGTCGAGTGTCTGATGCGGGCGATCCATTGGTCTACTTTATGCCCAGGTAATTGGCCACCTTCTCCGGGTTTCGCTCCCTGCGCCATTTTGATTTGCAAGTCAGTCGCGTTAACCAAATACTCTGTTGTAACACCGAAGCGACCCGAGGCAACCTGCTTAATTCGGGAAACCATGGAGTCACCGTTTTCCAAAGGAACAAAACGCTTTGAATCCTCTCCACCTTCTCCGCTATTAGAACGTCCGCCTATTCGGTTCATAGCAATAGCTAAGGTGGTATGTGCTTCCCAAGAAATTGAACCAAAACTCATTGCTCCAGTAGCAAATCGTTTAACGATTTCTGAAGCCGGTTCGACTTCGTCTAAGGGTGTAGGTGTATCAACATACTTAAGTGTAAACAATGCTCTTAGATTTCTAAGTTTTAAAGCTTGTCTATTCATCTTTTTAGAATAAGCGGTATATCGTGCTCGGTCACCTGACCGAGCTGCGTGCTGCAGTAGACCAATTGTTTCTGGTGTCCAAGCGTGAGTCTCCCCGCTCATTCGAAAAGCTAGATCTCCTCCAATTTCGAGCGCACCGCTAAACTGAAGTATACCCTGGTATGCGATAGCGTGCCGTTTTACGGCTTCAGCGGCCAATTCATCAATGCCAACACCCCCTACAGCACATTTGGTTCCAGTAAAGTATCTATCCAAAAGTTCATCAGACAAACCAACGGCATCAAAAATCTGCGCACCACAGTACGATTGATAGGTAGAAATCCCCATCTTAGACATCACTTTAAGAATACCCTTAGTTACAGCCTTGATGTAAAGCTTATGCAGATCCTCTACTCCGATATTTTGCGACAATCTAGTACTTAAATCGGCTAGTGCATCCAACGCTAAATAAGGATTAATTGCTTCAGCTCCATATCCCGCCAAGAGACAAAAATCATGCACGCGGCGAGCTTCACCTGTTTCGATAACTAAACCAACGCTCGTTCTCAATCCTTTACGAATTAAATGATGGTGGACACCAGCCGTCGCCAACAAAGAGGGAATGGGAATATGATCTGCATCTATATCACGGTCTGATAATATTAAAATATTATAGCCATTCCTTACTGCTCCCTCAGCGTCCGAAAACAGGCGTTCCATCGCTAGTGCCATTCCTTTGGCACCATCATCAGCATTAAAGGTCATATAGAGTGTTGAAGTATGAAATCCTTGATCAACATGATTTTCGATTTGACGAACCCGCTCCAAATCTAAATTACTGATAATTGGTTGTCTAACTTCCAACCGATGCCTCGACCCCGCTCCTTCAGGCTCAAGAAGGTTAGGTCTTGGCCCAATAAGAGAGACAAGAGACATGACTAATTCTTCTCGAATTGGGTCAATCGGAGGATTGGTTACCTGAGCAAAACACAGTTTAAAGTAATCAAATAATAACTTTGGTCGGTCCGAAAGAACTGCGATCGGCGTGTCCCTACCCATAGAACCAATTGGATCATCTCCAGTAAGACCCATAGGTGTTAAAAATTGTCGAATATCTTCCTGATTGTATCCAAAAGCTTGTTGGCGATGGAGTAATGTTTCGGAATCCGGAGCCATCGCCCCAATTTCATTTGGTAGATCCTCTAATTGAATTTGTGTCCTGTCTAGCCATTCCTGATAGGGGTGTTTTGACGCAAGTGAAGATTTTAATTCATCATCTCCGATTATCCTACCTTGTTCCAAATCTATTAGTAGCATTTTACCTGGTTGTAGGCGCCATTTTTGCACCACGCTATCATCTGGAACTGGAAGAACACCATCCTCCGAGCCCATAATTACCAGATCGTCATCAGTAACCACATAGCGAGCCGGTCGTAAACCGTTACGATCTAATGTAGCACCGATTTGTCGACCATCGGTAAAGGCGATTGCGGCGGGTCCGTCCCAAGGTTCCATTAAAGCTGCATGATACTCATAAAATGCCCTTCGATCAGAATCCATAAGTGGGTTATTGTTCCACGCCTCTGGAATCATCATCATAATCGCATGCGATAACGAATATCCACCTGCCACAAGTAGTTCAAGCGCATTATCAAAAGTCGCCGAATCAGATGCACCATCGCCAATTAAGGGCCAGAGTTTCTCCAAATCTTGTCCTAAGACCTTGGAAGACATCGTTTGACGTCTGGCCGCCATCCAGTTGATATTACCTCTAACCGTATTAATTTCACCATTATGACATAGGAGGCGAAATGGCTGAGCAAGTTTCCAAGAGGGAAACGTGTTAGTTGAAAACCGCTGATGCACAAGCGCCAATGCAGATTCCACCCGTTCATCATGCAAATCTGGGTAGTAAACAGGTAAATTACCCGAAAGCACCATACCTTTATAACAAATCGTACGAGATGACAGCGAGGTTATATAAAACAATCCTGTTTCATCGCCTTCCTCTGCTTTTTGTGGATACCAGATTTTCCCGTGAGATTGCTTGCGAATTACGTACAGTTTTCGCTCAAATGCCTGCTGATCCGAAATGTCGGGGGGAGATCCAACCAATATTTGACGTATTATTGGCTCATTAGGACGTACACTTGATCCAAGACACGAGTTATTTGTAGGAACTTCACGCCATCCCAGTATGGTTGCGTTCTCGGCCTTAACGGCATTTTCTATACTTTGGACACATCTTTCTCGAATATTCTCATCACGTGGTAAAAAGACCATCCCTACCCCGTATTGTCCATACGGTGGCAAAGAAGAACCCGATTTGTCCATTTCTTCTCGTAAAAGTCTATCTGGAACCTGAATTAATAGCCCGGCACCATCACCGGCCAAAGGGTCAGCGCCTACGGCGCCCCGATGATCAAGATTAACCAAAATTTGCAAACCTTGTCGGATAATTTCATGGCTTTTAATTCCCTTGATATTAACAACGAATCCCACGCCGCAATTGTCGTGTTCTCGTGTTGGATCATAGAGACCCCGCCCTCGGGGATAATTAAAACTCTGCATTACTTCGGCACCTGACATTAGTTTCCATGACGCCCGATTAACCGTCACCACTGCAACCTGACAGGCTTAATCGGCCATAGTCAAAGTGCACAGTTCAGGATCTCCCTCTTTAGGAGCTCAGACTCTGACTAATAATATATTGAGGTAACGCATGATAGCAAATTTACGTTATATTTAAAACTCTATCATCCATACTTTAGAGCTTCATAACAGCAGTGTGCTAAACACAAGAAACGATATAACACCTTAATTTCAATTATTTACGCTCGGAACAGTGAAAAACCTATGGTTTCCTAATTATATAACAAAAATTTAGCGTCGTATTACAATAAAAAGCCACAATAGTATAAGTATATTATCATGAGGTAGTTTTGATTTGCCTCATCGGAGAAACTATAAATACCAAAATTCGGAGTTTTAAATGATCAATTTACACTATTGGCCTACGCCAAACGGAAAAAAGGTTACTATTCTTCTAGAAGAGGTTGGGATGCCCTACACAATCATTCCTTGCCGCATTGGCAAAGGTGATCAATTCAAACCAGAATTTTTGTCGATAAATCCTAATCATCGTATGCCGGTTCTAGAAGATAAAGAACCTATCGACGGAGGTACACCTATCACAGTTTTCGAATCTGGGGCCATTATGACTTATCTGGCAGAGAAAGCAGATAGATTTCTGCCTACCGACTTAAGAGGCAGGACCATGGTAAATCAATGGGTGCATTGGCAAATGGCCAATCAAGGACCCAAACTAGGCGAATGTGGACATTTCTTGAGATTAGAAGATAAGGAAGGCGACCAATCATATGCAGTCACTAGATTTACCGATGAAGCCAACAGGTTGTATGGCGTATTAAATAATCGTCTTTACAAATCAAAATACCTGGCTGGTGACGACTATAGTATAGCCGATATGATCTGTTATCCTTGGACCGTAAATTGGAAGTTTCAACGACAAGACTTAAATGAGTTTAAATATATGAAAAGATGGTTTGAAGATTTAAGTGAAAGGCCAGCAGTTAAAAGAGGCATGGCTATTGGGCAAGACCTGCCTTCTGATCCCTCAACACAATCTGAAGAAGAAAAGATCGCAGTACGAAAAATGATGTATAATCAGCGAGCTTTACCAATACCCGATTAATGGTTCTTTCAGTTTAATCAATTTGTTCACAATTAAACCACTCGCCACCGCTAAGTTTTACAATCTTCAGTGAATAATTTCCATGACTTCAATAATAATACTGGTGGCCTTATATACATTAAAGGCTCCAAAAAATTGAAACAAGATCAATCTAGCAGGTGCTTTTGGCCTCCAGAAAACATGATAAAAGACAAGGAAATTAGAAATGAATAGCTTTAATAAAATTAAAGTTAATCCACTTGCGTCTGCAATTGGCGCAGAAATCACCGGCGTAAATATCGGAGACGAACTCGAAAACGGAATAATTACTGAAATACGGCAAGCTCTCCTAGAACATCTAGTGATTTTTTTTCGAGATCAAAACTTTACAAACCCTGAACGACAAAAAGCTTTTACCAAACGATTCGGGAACTTATTCATTCATCCCAATTTTGATATTGGTCAAGCTAATCCAGAAATGGTTTACTTAACCAGAGAGCCAGGAGATAAAAGCGTGGCCGGCGAAAGTTGGCATGCTGATACTACCATGCTTAAAGCACCCCCAATGGGTGCTATTTTATTTGCTATAGAAACCCCGGAATGGGGAGGCGACACCCTATTTGCTAATCAATATCTGGCTTACGAATCCTTGTCAGATGGCATGAAAGTTATGCTAAATAGCATGAATGCTGTTCACAATGATTCGCGTGTCGCTGGACCCAGTGCCGGGTTAAATGCTCAAAGAACTACTAAAGTACGCGAAGACAATAATTGGAAATTGACAGAAAACACGCATCCAGTCGTTCGAACCCATCCAGAAACGGGGAAAAAATCGTTGTTCATCAACAGTGTTTATGTACATCGTTTCGAAGATATGACGGTTGAAGAAAGTCAGCCTTTACTTGACTACCTTTACCATCATGCGAGCCGTCCTGAATATACGTGTAGGTTCAGGTGGCGAAAAGAATCTGTTGCCTTCTGGGACAATCGCTGCGTCCAACACTTAGCTATTCATGACAATCACCAGGCCCGACGTAAAATGCAAAGGACCCAGATTCAAGGGGAACCCGTCAAATAAAAACCACTGTTCGTTAGAATGCCTTTATTCAATTTTTAAAAATATTTAAACGCATAGACAAAACTTTCCGGGTTAATTCACGCTCTAACTGGACCGCTCAATCTCAACCATATCAAATTTTTTCCAATGCTAACAAAACTTGGATTTATCCATTTTTAACAGCTGTTCTTAAATGAATTTGTAAAAACAAATCATCAAACGCATTGCTGCATGGTGAATACCACCATAGATATTTGATCCCATCGCTCCCACAAATTCGCATGGGACCCATCTCGGCCAAAGCCCACTTTGCTTTCGTCCCTCTAATCAGTTTTATGAGAAGACTGTTATAGGAAAATATTTTGCACCCGAAGGAAATCTCCCAATCTCGTTTAGGGTTAATCAAGAAAATAAAGGTCCCCTTTTCTTGATAGCCAAAACCAGTCTCAATTATTCCGCCCCTTGAAATCCTTATCCAAACTACGTTGCTAGCGTATAGACGTTCGGCCAAGCTATTAATCTATGATTTGCGAAAACCAGGCACTGAACAAATCAAAATCTAGCCGACTCCTAGATAACCGTTAACAAAGATAAGAACGTTGGTGTTTTACGGACCTAAACTTTTACTACATAGAGGAGAATCAAATCCTCCTAATCCAAAACCAAGCATTAAATACTCAGAGCGTCTGCAATATTTGACAGGATTATCCCATTAAAGTTATTCCAACAGACACCGATTTCTCCGTTTAACTTTTCATAAAACACCTCACTCACCTGGCGACGCTTGGTGAAATTTTGTTAAACACGATAACATCTTACAAAAAGCTGGAACTGGAGCTATAGATGAAATTTAGGAATGATGTTTCACAACAAAAATATGCAGTCGGGCAGTCGATCCCACGTACTGAAGACCCAGTACTTTTAAATGGCACCGGTCGTTTTACAGATGACATATCACTTCCTGATCAAACATATATGACCATGGTCCGAAGCACAGTTGCGCATGGGATAATCCGAAACATCGATATATCAAACGCCGTAAAAATGCCCGGTGTTCTTTTGATATTAACCGGAGAACAGCTAAAGGACTATGATGGCTTACCATGCACGATGCAAATAAAGAATCGAGACGGAACTCCATTAAAAAAACCCAAACGCCCATCGCTAGTTCTCGATAAAGTAAGGTTTGTTGGCGATCCGGTTGCCTGCGTAATAGCCAAGACGGTTAATCAGGCAAAAGATGCTTCAGAGGCAATTCTTTTAGAAATTGATGAAATACCGTCTGTAACAGAAGCTCGAGCCGCGTCCGCCCCTGAAGCGCCTACAATTTATGATGAAATTCCTGATAATATTGCTTTAGACTTTCACTTTGGGGATTCCACTAAGGTAGACGAAGCCTTCGCAAATGCAATCCACGTAACACGTCTCGATATTCGAAATAATCGCATAGTAGTAGCGGCGATGGAACCCCGATCCGCATTGGCTGATTATGACACTACCTCTGGTCGTTATACAATGAGAATGGGCTGTCAAGGCACGTTCGGAATGCGCCGTCAATTAGCTAATCTATTGAGAGTTGACCAATCCAAAGTACGTGTCCTTACGGGAAATGTCGGCGGTTCTTTTGGTATGAAAAGTTTTGTGTACCCAGAATACATTTGCCTACTTCACGCGACTAAAGTCCTTGGAAAACCGGTGAAATGGACCGAAGACAGAGCAAATAGTTTTTTGTCTGATCAGCAGGGTCGCGATCATCAAACAGTAGGTGAATTAGCCTTAGCAGCAAATGGGGAATTTCTAGCAGTTCGTCTCAGTATCCACGCAAATTTAGGTGCCTACATGGCGGCAGTTGGTCCTAACATTTCAACCAATAATGCTGTCAAAAATATCGTCAGCGTCTACAAGACACCTTTAATAGAAGTTAATACCAAATGCGTTTTCACAAATACCACGCCAGTTAGTGCCTACCGTGGCGCAGGAAGGCCAGAAGCAAATTATTATATGGAAAGACTCATTGATACTGCTGCTCGCGACTTGAAAATAGACCGGATCAAATTACGGGAAATTAACCACATTTTACCCGATCAAATACCTTATACGGCTCCTTCTGGGCAGTTATACGATAGTGGCGATTTTCCTTCTGTTCTCAATCACGGACTTAACTCCGCAAAGTGGGATGGATTTAAAGAACGTCGAGCCAAAAGCTTAAGCAAAGGTCTACTAAGAGGTATTGGAATAAGCAACTACCTGGAAGTTACAGCGCCAGTAGAAACGGAAATGGGAGGAATAAGATTTGACGATGACGGTGGCGTAACGATAATCACAGGCACTCTTGATTATGGCCAAGGACACGCTGCACCTTTTGCTCAGATACTGCAAACCCATCTTGGTATACCATTTTCCAAAATACGGTTATTACAAGGTGACAGTGATGATTTAATCACTGGTGGGGGCACTGGGGGTTCGAAATCTATAATGGCCTCAGGAGGGGCCATATTAGAAGCTAGTCAACAAGTGATAAAAAAAGCCAAAAAGGCAGCCTCCTATCTGTTAGAAGCTGCTGAAGAAGATATTGAATTCTCTAATGGCTCAATGCGAGTCGTTGGGACAGACCTCAAAATCAGCGTTCTTGACATCGCCGTCCAACTCCGGAAAAACGCCTCATTACCAAAATATCTTCCAGAGAATCTTAATGTTCAGATCGATCATGGAGGCGTACCCTCAACCTACCCTAATGGATGCCACATCTGTGAAGTTGAAATTGATCCAGAAACCGGAAAAACCGCCGTATCCCGATATTCAATGGTTAATGATTTCGGAGTTCTGATAAACCCGCTGTTAGTTGAAGGGCAGTGCCATGGAGGGGTGGTTCAAGGTTTAGGACAAGCTTTATTTGAAAACGTCGTATACGACATTAGCGGACAACCATTATCAGGCTCTTTTATGGATTACGCCTTGCCAAGAGCTATCGATGTCCCGCTATTCTCGTTCAAAAGCTATCCTGTACCAGCTAAGACAAATGCTTTAGGAGCAAAAGGTTGTGGAGAAGCTGGCTGCGCCGGAGCTTTGCCTGCAGTTATGAATGCCGTTGTCGACGCCCTTTCAGAATATGGTATTAACCACATCAATATGCCTGTGACATCCGAATCAGTATGGAAAACAATACAAATGGCAAAAGCTAACAAACTCAAATCATAAATTTACTAAATTTAAAATTCCAAAGGGCATTATTATGTTCCAAAAAGCGATAATTGTAGCGGCGCAACCAGAAGCATCAGAAGCTGGCGCTCGAGTGTTAATGGCGGGAGGAAACGCGATTGATGCGGCCATCACAGCTGCTTTAGTTCAAGGTGTTATAGACCCGCAAATGTGCGGCATCGCTGGATTTGGTTCTTGTCAAATTTTAATGCCATCAAAAAATGTGCATACGGTCATAGATTTTCATGGCAAAACGCCTCTCGCTGCAACGCCTGACATGTGGGCACATCTATTAGAATCCGAAACCCGTGACGGCTTTGGATTTGTAGTAAAGGACAACATTAACGACCTGGGATATCAATCAATCACTTCACCCGGGAGTCTAAAAGCCTATGCAGAAGCCATAGAGGCATTTGGGACTTGGGACTGGGCCGACATCATGTCTCCAGCAATTGCGCATGCAGAAGATGGTTTTGTGGTTCGTCCTCATGTCTTTTATTGGTGGATGCATGGGGCCGCGCACGGTCGTGTGGAAATAGAAAGAAGACTGGCTTTTTCTAAGACTGGAGCCGAAGCTTATTTTCGGAGTGACGGCAGCATCAAGAGAATAGGAGAAATCGTGCATACACCTGGCTTAGCTCAAACTCTAAGAAAAATAGCTAAATCGGGCCCCGATATTTTTTACAAAGGGGAAATTGCCGAACGTATTGCCGCTGATATGAAAGCTAACCATGGTTTCCTATCATACGATGACCTTGCTGAATACCAAACCTCCAGAAAATCACCTTTAACCGGAACTTACCGGGGTTTAGACATTTCAACTAACCACCCACCCGGTGGTGGGGTTATGTTGATTGAAATGCTGAATATTCTAGAAAACTTTGATCTTAGTAAAATCGAGCACAATTCTGCGGACTATATTCAAATTGTTTCTGAAGCAATGAAACAAGCCACGATAGACAAGGACAATTTTGTTGGAGACCCCAATTTTATTGATGTCCCATTACAACATCTTATTTCCAAAATACACGCAGAGAAAACAGCCGAAAAAATAAAACAAGGTGATAAAATAAAAATCTCTCGGGTCGGGCAAACGGAGCCAAACGATACTACGCACGTAGCAGTAGTTGACTATGATGGTAACTGCGTAACCATGACCCATTCACTTGGAATGCCATCCGGCGTAATCACCGACGGGTTAGGTTTCATGTACAATGGTTGCATGGGGGTTTTTGATCCACGCCCTGGTCGAGCCGGATCGATTGCGCCAGGGAAAAGTAGATTTAGTTCTATAGCTCCAACCATCGTTTCTAAGCGTTCTAGCCCAGAAATTATAATTGGTGCGCCAGGAGGCACGCAAATCGCTATGGGCATTCTACAAGCGATTCTAAATATAATTGACCATAAAATGAATATGCTTGAGGCAGTATCGGCACCCCGATTTTCTTCCACTAGTAATTTAATTGATGTAACCAACCGCATCCCTACTTACATAACAACTCAACTAGAGGGTCAAGGTTATGAAATCGCACGTAGTGCGCTAACTTTCGGTATAGGAGCTGTTCATGGTATCCGCATTAAAGATGGAATTATGGATGGCGGGGCGGATCCGGGGCATGATGGGCTCGCTTTAATTGTTTAAACGGACCTTTAAATGATAAATTTAAAAACGATACCTTACAAAATTGAAAATTCTATAGCTCGGCGAGCTAGAGTCGGTTTAATTGCTTTAGCTACGGATCATGTAATAGAGCACGAATTAATAGAATTAACAGCCAATATCAGCGGCGTGCAAATTTATACAACTAAAGTTCCTATGGCGTCTCAGGTCACCACGGGGTCTTTACGTTCAATGGAAGCAGAACTTAGCCGTGCAGCTAAAACATTACTACCAGGAATAACAATGAACGTAATTGGCTACGGTTGCACTTCTGCGGCTGCAATTATCGGAGAAGAGAATATTAGCAAGGCGATCCAATCTATTCATGATGGTGTACCAGTAACAACGCCTATTACGGCAGCATTTGCTGCGTTAAGTGCCTTTTCAGCGAAAAGAATTGGTTTACTTACTCCTTACATCGAAGAAGTCAATGCTCCCATTAGGAAATTATTCTATGAGCGAGGAATAGAAGTGGTGGCTTGCGCTACTTTCTCTGAGATCGATGATAATCGCGCAGGCTTGATAACTCCCAATTCTATTCGAAACGCCGTGCTAAAAATTTTTCCTCAACTCGATATTGACGCTATTTTCATATCCTGTACTAGCCTACGAGCGGCTAAATTAATTCCAGGTCTTGAATCAGAATTAGGTATCCCAGTAACAACCAGCAACCACGCTCTTGCCTGGCATTTGCTTAGACTTTCTGGAGTAGAAGACGTTCTCCGCGACAAGGGTAAACTTTTCCTTTTATCCACTGGAAAGAACACTACAAAACCCGTGTCCTAAAGCTTTAAAAATAAACTTTTGGGAGTCACGATATATTTCAAGTTAAGCTCAAATATTCTCTCTTGATATTACGTTATAAACATTATTAATGTGATCTAGTATTATTCATATCCGCTATTGGAGGTTTTTATGACCTTGCACATGCCTTTTGAACCCCGCGGAATTATCCCTGCCTGCCTGCTTCCATTTTTTTCCGATATGAGTATTGATGAGGACTCGTTCCGATCTCACCTTAGAGATTTAATCACTGTGGATGGTATCTCAGCTATAACAATAAATGCCCACTCAATGGAAGTTCATGCTCTTTCCATAGAGGAACAGGCGCAAACGTTATCTATCGCTATGGATGAAGTAGGAGAACAGGTTCCGTTAGTGCATGGAGTGTATGCAGACGGATCTGCGAATGCCGCCAAATTAGCACAACAAGCAGAGAAAGGTGGAGCCAGATGCCTCTTGGTTTTCCCGCCTAACACTTTAGCCATGGGCGGGCAAATGCGACCTGAAATGGCTATACGACATTTCGAAACTATTGCTGAATCCTCTTCTTTACCAATTATTTTATTTCAATATCCATTGGCATCAGGCTTAGGCTACCCGATTGATACATTATTAGAGATTTGCCGCAGAGTTCCGCAAATTCGCGCCATCAAAGATTGGTGTAACGACGCGGCACTTCATGAACGTCACATACGAGAATTGCGATCCCTGGACAATCCAATTAATATTCTCTCGACCCACAGCGCTTGGCTTCTATCCTCTTTAGTCCATGGATGCGACGGATTGCTATCAGGCGCGGGAAGCGTAATAGCCAATTTACAAGTCGGATTATACCGAGCGTTTAAAGATGGTAATTTAAAAGAGGCAAAAAAGATCAATGATAGGATCTATCCAACTGTTCGGGCATTTTACGATGCCCCTTTTCTAGATATGCACAACCGAATGAAGGAAGCACTTCACTATTTGGGGCGACTTCCACAAGCCCACGTTAGGCCACCGTTAATGAAATTAAAAGAAAGTGAAATCGCAAACATAGCCGACTGTATGGATGCCGCCGGCTTAACACCAGAAACAGTTTATCAAAAAGTAGCTTGATCGATTTCTTTCCTTAACTGGTAATCATAATATTATTTTCGAGTATTTTTCTTCTACACGTGTTGATGTGATGCTATTGAAACAATCGTTATTAAGTTTCTTCTTTAAAGGTTCAGTCAAACCACGCTATTTGTTTGATAACGGAACGATTATAGCCAATCGATGCAAGTAGTAATTGCTTCGTATAAGGATCCCTTACCGATTTATTTCGAAGCTGTTCTATTGTTAATTCCTCTACCTGCTGCCCAGCGTTCATAACCAAGAGTCTATCGCACATATGACCCACAACCGAAAGGTTATGGCTAACGAGAATAAAAGTAAGATTATGCTTACTTCTTAACCGTTGAAGTAAATTTAAGATTTCTGCTTGGACTGAAACATCTAAAGAGGATGTTGGTTCATCAAGTAAAATTACTTGCGGTTTTAAAATTAATGCGCGAGCAATTGCGAGCCTCTGTCTTTGACCTCCAGATAATTGATGCGGAAAACGAAACCTATGTTCTATTCTCAGGCCCACTTCATCTAATGCCTGCAATATCCTTTTTTCTCTCGTGTTGAAACCATGTATTTTCAAGGGTTCAGCCAAGATATCATTTACGGTATGACGTGGGTGGAGAGATCCAAAAGGGTCTTGAAAAACCATTTGCAAATAGCGATAGAACGATTTATGGCGTTTTATCTCTAACTCTACATCGTTTACCCTCACAACCCCACGCCAATTTTTTATTAGGCCAGCCAGCACTCGAAGAACTGTTGACTTTCCCGAT
>CAZADS010000033.1:0-51637 GCA_964483985.1 uncultured Thalassobaculaceae bacterium | reverse complement strand
ATGTAAGCGCACAAGAACTGGTTCCGCAATGTTAGGTTCGCCGATAATTATAGCCAAATGCTCGTCACCGCCATCCAGTGGTCGAAATGCAACCAGCAGGGCATTTTCTGCGTCTGCTAGTGGTACTCTAGCTGAGGCGGCTTCTATTAAGCGTTCAGCCCGGAGTTTTGAAAAGGCACGAATATCATTGGTATCTACGAGCAAAAGCCCCACTTCTCGACTCCATATAGATAATCGATCCACATCATTGGCTGATGCGCGCGCGAAGAGAACCGCTGGCAAAAGGCGAGCATATTTTACTAGTTTAATAGCTAAATCAGCTAACCCCATTGTTGGCTCTGGGACGATGGATATTTCGTTAAAGTTTGCAGCTTTGTTAGGGGTGTTCGTTTTTTCTAATTTGAACGTTGGGTCGACAATTTGTCGAACCAGCGAAGCATTGGCCCTAATGGGTAGTGCGATACTTAGAATTTGTGAATCTGGAGCGGAGCCCTTGAGTGCGGTGGCCCGATTTCTTGTTATCGCAACAGTAGGTTGTGAGCCGGTAAGATGAGTTAGCATACGTAGGCCGTCAGAGGTGACCATTTCCGCAGCCTGTATTATTGCGGCCATCCGAGTTTCCGTATCCCTTAGTATCACCATAGCACCACGACGGAGATCAGAAATGGCTCGATCCATCGCCGTTTGGGATTGTGACGGGCTGGTAGAAATTACCCCAACTGATCCAGATCGGGAGAATTCCTTTAAAGAATAAGAAGTTATATCTGCCATAATACCCATGAACAACAGCTGAGCCCTGCGGTCAAGTACTCTTGCTTCTCGAGACCCAATGAGCCAGTGTATTATCAGGTTAATTAAGAGCCAGTCATGAAAAAAAATGATTATATTTTTGGGAACTATGATCAAGCAACCCTTGATCAGCAATACGATAATAAATCGAAGATTCCTAATGCGAGCTCGAAATTAGCTCAATGGTTACAAAAAGGCGTTAGGGCACGACAAAATTTAAACTGCGAACTTGACATAAATTATTCAACTCACGATCGACAGAAATTAGATATATTTCCCACCAAAGAAAAGAGAGCGCCAGTTGTGGCATTTATTCACGGTGGCTATTGGTATTCTCAGGATAGAGAGTTGGCTCATTTTCTCGCGCCATTTTACGTTGCATCGGGAGTAAATTTCGTGAGTATTGGTTACCGAATTTGTCCAGACGTTAATTTAAAGGAAATAGTGGACGATATAGGAAAAGCATTGATTTGGTTACATAAACACGGAGCTGAATTTGGAGCAAACCGAGACAAGTTGTTTGTAGCTGGCCACTCGGCCGGCGGACATTTGGCAGCGATGGCGTGTGGGCCGTTTGGTGAAGCCAAGGGATTGTTGAAGGGCGGTTGTTCTGTTAGCGGATTGCATGATTTGTCGCCCATCCGGCTTTCCTATTTGAATAAATGGCTGAATTTGGATCCTGCTGATGCTAAAGCTTTAAGCCCAATAGCACTAGTTCAGGCTTTGATGCCAGGATCTGAGAGTTTACCACCCATGATTTTGGCCGTTGGAACTAGAGAAGGGCCTGAATATACGCGTCAACGAAATGAATTTCTGTGTGCGCTTCGTGAAGCTTCCCAACCCGTGAGTTCGTTGGATCTAGAGGGCAGCGACCATTTCTCAGCCTGTGAAGCATTTTGTACACCAACCCATGCTCTTTCTAGGGCAATGCTAAACCTTATCTTCTGCAAGGAGCCTTAACACGCTATGGGCAGACCTATGAAAATAGCGTATTGGCAGGATGTGTTGCTCGCCGAGTCTGATAAGACTATTGAAATAGAAGGTACCCTTTATTTTCCTCGCGAGGGTGTTCGAATGGAATATTTAGAAAAAACTGATACTAATACTCGCTGCCCGTGGAAAGGGAATGCCACATATTTTAATATATTAGTGGGAAAGGCCATTCTAATCGATTCTGCTTGGAGTTATGAAAGGCCTAAACCAAGGGGTCACCGCATAAAAGGCCACGTTGCTTTTTGGAAAGAAGTGTTGGTCTCTGGCACTTGATTTAAAAAATTTGACAGGGAAGATAACTTTTATGTGTCAGAAAGATACGGGTTCGTCCAAGAGAATTTTGCTCCTAGATGAAAGCAAGACCTTATATAAAACTCTTTGCGAGCAACTAGAGTTTAACCAAGAATTTTTGATTGAATTTAAGAAGCTAGAACCAAAAGAGCAGGTCTTTTGGGAATTTACTGAATATGATGTCATTCTCCTAAATATGGATTTTGCCCGAATTGATATCGGTGATTTATGTTTGTCGATAAGAAAAAACCCAATTCGCATCCCATTTATAGTTTTTGGTACTACCGATCGATTTTTGTTCGAAAAATTAATGATAGATGCTGATGAATATGTCTCTAAGCCTTTTAAAATATCAACATTGCTATCTCTAATGCGAGCTCTAATTTCGGATAAAAAATTTAATGCTGAATCAGAATTAGAAATAGGGCCTTATAATTTTTTTCCGAATGGTAAATTGCTTATAAATAAGGCCAACAGCCAAGAAATTAGACTTACAGAGAAGGAAGCAGCTATCTTAAGGTATTTATACAATACGAAGGGAAAAGTAGTAACGCGAAAGAGTTTGCTGACTGAAATTTGGGGTTATAAAAGCGATGTTTCGACTCATACGCTGGAAACCCATATTTACAGATTGCGGAGAAAAATCCGGCGGGAAGGGTGTGTAGTTTCTTTACTGATTACAGAATCAGGTGGTTATCGGCTAAATTTAAACTAGCTTATGGCCAGAAAATGCCCGATTCTAAAAAATTTTACTGGGAATAACGTTTTTTTTAACATTGGCACTTGACGATCCGTCACCAATAACGTTTCCCTGATAATAAATATAGCAAGTAGGAGTGGGTTGTGCATAGTGATCCCTCTTTTTTTGTAAGGTTTTGGGGGGTGCGTGGGAGCATAGCTTGCCCAGGGCCCGATTATACTCGTTATGGCGGAAATACGGCCTGCTTGGAGGTGGGGTGCGATGGTCGAGTGTTAATCTTTGACGCTGGTACTGGGTTGCGAGAACTTGGGAAAAAAATCGATTCACATGGTTCGGTAGATGCGGATATATTTTTTACTCATGCTCATCTGGATCATGTTGGCGGATTGCCGTTTTTTTCTTCGGCTTTTAAGAGCGAAAATAAATTTCGCTTATGGTCAGGCCATTTGGAAAATAACCTCACAATGAAGGATGTTTTGGAGAGTTTAATGTCGAATCCTCTTTTTCCTGTACCAATGGAGGTGTTTCAGGCGGATCTCAATTTCCAAAACTTTATACCTGGTGATGAAATTTCTTTAACCGATAAGATTATAATCCGTACTGCTCCTTTAAATCATCCGCAGGGGGCAGTTGGCTATCGTGTAGATTATAAAGGGAAATCTATTTGTTATATTTCGGATACCGAACATTATTCTGATCGTATAGATGAGAACATACAGAAATTGGTAAACGGTGCGGACGTGGTTATTTATGATGCCACGTATACTGATGAAGAATACGGTAATTATGTAGGCTGGGGCCATTCAACCTGGCAAGAAGGCGTTAAGCTTTGTGACGCAGCGGGGGTTAAACAGCTAATATTATTTCATCATGACCCAAGCCACGATGATTGCGAGATGGATTTAATAGCTTCTAATGCTGAAAATACTCGTCCTGGTACAATTGTTGCTAAAGAAGGTTTGGTTGTTGCACCTTAATTTTTATGGGAATAAAGGCCATGCATGTGAAATGAGGGACAGGGCGTGGAAGAATAAGGCTTTTGGTATTGCAACGGCGTTAGGAATAGCTAAATTAGGTTACTTTATTCCCTACCGGTTTGCGGCGAACATAGAGCGGTGCAGAGAGCCTTATCCTTGGCTTGAAAATTGGTTTCAAAATCTGTTATGCCAACAATTTCAATCTACTCTAGAATTAGTCCAACTCTATCAGGACATTTTGAAGTCGTTTGTTTTTAACAACGATAGGCCTCCTGAACCTAGATGGCAGCAGGATTGGTTTCCCGGTCTTGATGGGGCTGTGGGTTATTCATTGGTTCGTTTTATAAAACCAAAGCGTATATTGGAAATTGGTTCAGGCCATTCCACACGATTTTTTGCTCGGGCTGTGCGTGATGAAAAACTCTCCACAGAAATGGTTTGCGTAGACCCAATGCCTAGGGCTGACTTGAATCAACTAAACGTCACTCTTCTCAAACAACCCATACAGACAGTTCCCAAAGAAAACATACCAGCCTTAAGTCCTGGAGATATGGTTATCGTGGATTCTAGTCATATTGCTGTGTGTGGTAGCGACGTAGATTGGGTTCTAAACCGATTGTTACCTCACTTGCCCTCTGGGATTTTTCTTCATTTTCACGATATATTTCTCCCGGACCCCTATCCGAAAAGTTGGAGTTGGAGGGAATATAATGAGCAATTGTTAGTTGCAGCTCTGTTGGCGGGTGAACGAGCGTCACCGGTTTTTGCCAGCCATTTTGTTCGTGCAAGAGCGGATAATAAGCTTAAGCAAATGAACCTCGACTGGATTCCTCTAGTTTCTGGTGCGACGGAGTCAAGTTTGTGGTTAGAATTGAAATAAGATTTGCGTCAAATCAAAACCTAAGTTTTGGCTGGGGCGGCAGGAGTCGAACCTGCGATCACGGGATCAAAACCCGCTGCCTTAACCTCTTGGCCACGCCCCAACATTTAAAAATAATCGTTGGTTATAAATTACCCGAGCAACTGCCCATTTAGCAATCAAATGCTTAGTAGCATATTAGTGTACGGCGTATAATGTGTTTTAGTGAGGTGTCAATAATGAAAACAACAGATAAGACGAATATTCCGTGGAGTGTTAAAGGAGTGTCCAAAGAAGCTAGGGACGTGGCTAAAAACGCGGCGGCATCCCAAGGGTTAACAATAGGAGGGTGGTTGACGGAAGCAATTCATGGCACGATGGAAGAAGTAGCGAATAAGCCTATAGAGATAAAATTCTCAGAAAGATTGGCGGAAAACAGGAATCCAGATTCCTCTCCTGACTATGATTCTGACACGCAGCATACTCTCAAAAACATTGTAGAAAATATCGCTGAAACTGAGGAACAAATACTGAACTTGTTACACCCTCTGCAGGATGTAATTAACCAACTGTCTCTCCGGATCGAGATCCTTGAGGAAAAGATTAACCAAAAATAAAATTATCAAATAATGATTGTGGTTTAAATAATGCCTTGGAAAAATTCATATCTCGTTGATTGGCCGATGCAGAGTTAAAGATTGAAGGTTTTCTGGTTTTTAGTTCTTTTTGGCGTATCTTGGGTAGGCCTTAAGGTAGCGCTGTTTGTGCCCGTCATTCAGTCTTAACAAGACCTACGTCATTCCGCTATACTCTTGTCACTACCAGCTACCTTTATCGGGTTAAGTTATGGCAAAAGTGGGATTTCCCTGGAGTATCAAAGGGATAGATAAAGAAACGCGCGAAATCGTTCGTAAGCAGGCTTCAGCTGCTGATCTAACAATTGGAGCCTGGATCGACGCGGTAATTATTAATAACGCCAAAAACACCCGAGTGTCCGCAAAGACGCACGTTACCGAGTTTACCACCAAAACAGACTTGGCATCAGAAACAAAACCGATAGATCATGCCTACGACACCGTGGTGTTGGAATTTATAAAGGCTGAGCTCGATGCGTCTCGATCGAGATTGGATCAAGCTTTGCGCCCCATACTTTTTGCTTTGCGAGAATTAGCACTTCGTCAATCGGTAATTAGTGAGATCCAGCTTACTCATGGAGAAAATTCCAAAAAATATATTAAAGAATCTAAAACGGATTTAGCGAATTTCGAATCCAATGATCCGTCAGAAACGAAAAGTGAAAGAATTGCCCTTCCTAACTCTAATGTTCAAACAGAAAATCATTTAGCTGCATCCAAAACGGAAGAAATAGATTCTGAATCTCGGCCGACGCCGTTACCTCCAAAAGAGGATCTTGGGGAAATGGAATTTACATTTTCAGAGGGTCAATCGGAAAAAGATAGCCCCGATAATCTCTCGCAAATTTCTCAAAGAGAGGGATCTCGGAATGTATTTTCTCCAAAAAAACCTAATACAACTTATCGGTTTTCGATCTCTAAATTTTTTTTGATGGTCATTTTATTGGTTGGAATTATAGGGGGATCTTTGGCTTTCATATATGAGGGTCCCCCTGCAGTATTGGCAACCCAAGATAAAATTCTAGCCAGAATCGCTAAACATTCTGATTCAGTTTTAAAAACGTTAAATGATGCGTATTCTTCTCTGCAACGGCACCTTAACGAATTGTTCTTGATGGTCACTCAGTTGGTTGATCAAGCGGATACACCAACGCTTAGCCCTCAGTCTTCTCTATCAAACAAAAATGTTAAGATTGTTTTAGATCTTAAGCATAAAACTCCATCGGCGATCGCGGAAGTCAGCGAAAACGAGGTTCTTTTCACGGCAAACACACGTGATACTTATAGAATTGTAAACGAAGTAGAAAGAGAAAACGTTCCCCCGTTATCTCAAACTCGATCGGACAAAGATTTTTCCGAAATAGGCGCAAAAATCAACAAAAAGATTAGCAACCTACGGAATCAAATTGTAACCGAGAAAGTAAGCTCAACACTTAACGCGTCAACTGTTCCTTTGAATCTACAAAAAGAAGACCAAGCGAAAATAGATATCAAACTTTTCCAAAATTTATCGGAGGCACCTAAAACAACAACGAAAAAAAATGCTTATTTTGATTTTTTGCAAACCCAAGCTCAAGCGGGCGATGCTGAAGCCCAAAACGAGATTGCTCTCACTATGCTGCAGGTTAAAGGTTCGAAGCGTGACCATGAAATAGCTTTAAATTGGCTTAAGGCGTCTGCAATTCAGGGTTTGGCGGCTGCCCAATATAATTTGGCGGTGTTGTATGATAGGGGATTAGGGGAGGTAAAGGATGAAATTCGAGCGTTTTTCTGGTACCAAAGAGCGGCTAAACAAAGTTATCCCACGGCCCAATATAATCTGGGGCATTTTTTTATGTCCGGCAGAGCTGTTCCTCTAAGTTTTAAACAGGCCGAGCATTGGTTTGAAGCCGCATCTAATCAGGGTATTAAGGAGGCATCTTTTAATCTTGGTGTATTTGCTGAAAAAGGATTAGCCGGAAACGCAAATATAAAAAGGGCTATCAGTTTTTATAAAAAAGCAGCTGACTCTGGAAGCGTTCAAGCCTCAAAACGTCTACAATCTTTGAAGCAACCCGAGATAGAGAACCGCTTTACACTAGAGCCTGCCTCTCTTCTTGATCTACAGATTCCAAAAGAGAGTAATAGAGAAAACACTATTACCGGAATTCAGGAAGTTCTTTTACAAGGTGGTTTTTATAGTGGGCGAATCGATGGAATTGCAGGTCCAAAAACAAAAGCCGCAATTTGGACTTATCAGTTAGATCACGATTTGCCTTTGACAGGTTTGCCGTCTAAGTCGTTGCTTGATTTTATGGAAAACTCGTTAGAGTTTCCAAAAACCAGCTAGGATTCTAAAACGCGTTTCAAATCATTATTGAACAAATGTAGTTTGTGTTGTCCACCAACCCTTTAAATTTAGAATGTTTTCTGCCTCAGCTATTGAACTCTCAGCTTCTTCATTGAATAAAGCAAAACAAGTAGCGCCGCTTCCCGACATTCCACAACTCTTGACTTCTGGAATATCTTTTAAAAATGATAGAATATTGCTAATCGAGGGAGCAAATTTTAGAGTTGTAAATGTGAGATCGTTTGTGGTCTGAGGACCTAAAAATGCAAATAATGCTTCGTGGGTCCAACTTTCTTCTAACGATTGAAAGGGTTTGGAATAGGGTCCCAAAAAATTTTCAAATACTTGTTTTGAAGAGACCTTAGCTCTTGGATTTACCAAGAGCACAGGAATATTGGGAATGTGCTTGACGGTATTAATCTCTTCTCCTATACCGCGGACCCTCGATGCTTTGTTTAGGAGACAAACCGCGACATCGGCTCCAATGGTGATAGCTAAGGTTTTCATGGTATTATGAGAAAGCGGTGGACCTGGCCACAGTTGGTTTAGTAATCTTAATACAGCAGCGGCATCGGCTGAACCGCCGCCAAGCCCGCCACTCACTGGAATATGCTTTATAATGTGAATGTGCAGTGCTTGTTTCCATCCAGTTATATCGCGAAATTGATCACGGGCGACTTCTACGATATTTGGGCCCGTTATTGCCGGAGCAAAAGGCCCTGTCATGGTTACTTGATCGGACGTGGACGATAAGCTGATCTTTACTGTGTCACCAAATTTACAAAAAGATATAAAACTATCTAAGAAGTGATAACCATCCATACGCCGGCCAGTCACGCGCAGTGCCAGGTTCAGCTTAGCGATAGCAGTTGTTTCAAGCATCAAGCGCATACTTTGGGTTTAATTTTAGAGATGTATTATTGCGATTAGGTGGGTCGGGGAGTCCGTCTTTTAATTTAGTTCGAATTTCAGTTAGAAGTTCAGCACTCGGATTCATTCCAATAGCTCGTTGCCATTGAAATATAGCCTCGATTTTCCGGCCCACTCGCCAATAAGCATCGCCCAGATGGTCATTAATAGTAGGATCATTTGGTTTAAGCTGGACAGCTCTCTCGAGTTTGGGAACCGCTTTTTTATATTTACCCATTCGAAATAGCACCCAACCTAAACTATCGACGATATATCCGTCGTTTGGCCTTAGTTGGACCGCTTTTTTTATCATACCTGCGGCTTTGGTTAAATGTATTCCTTTTTCAGTCCAAGAATAACCGAGATAATTCATTACGTAAGGTTGTTCGGGTGAGAGTTCTAGCGCCTTTAAAAAATCTGCCTCGGCTCTGCTCCAGTTTTTTGAACGTTCTAATGCAATACCTCGAGTATAAAACAACGTCCAGTCCTCCGGTTGGGCCTTTGAAATTCGGGATAAAGCACTATCATAAGCGCTTATTGCTTTCCCCCAACGCTTTTTGGTTCTTTGGAGGTCTCCGATTCGCATAAATGGCTTAGAATCGGTTGGATAACTTTGGGCTAAATTCTTTAACAGAACGATAGCTTCATCCACACGTTTAAGGTCTTGTAAACTGGAGGCAGAGCGAAACTGAGCCATTTTGTGAAAGAGGGATCTTCTGGGTATGAGGTGATATTGGTTTAGGGCTTGAGCATTTTGATTTCGATCGTCCAAAATTTCACCAATCAGGAGTCTAGCAAGAGGGAATTTAGGTTTCATGAAGAGCGCTAATTGGGCCATAATCATGGCTCTGTGATTTCCTCGATCGCGTTGAAGAGCGCTGGCTATATCAAATAATGCTTCTGCGATGCCATCGCTAGGAGAGAGAACCGAATTTGGTTGGTTTGTTTTTTTTCCTGCTTCTTTAAAGGATTCCATAATGGCAGCATTTTCGTTAGCTTGGGGTGCTATTAAATTCTTCGCTTTCTTTACTCGATTAGTGGAAGCGTAATATCGGGCAACCGCTAAAGTTAGTCTTAAAGGTGGCTTCCGATTAAAAGCTAATGCTTTTTGAAATTCTTTATCCGCTTTAGTCTGGTCACCTGCTAAATAAGCGAGATGTCCGGAATGAAGAAGTCCTAAGCGTTTGAATCCATTCAGGTTTTTGATACTCGAAAATGACTTTTCGGCGACTCGCCAATGATTTAAACCCGCAGAGGCCCATCCTATTAAAAGTGGTTTAAGAATTTTATTGAGACTAGATTTTTCCATTTTTGAGAAGACGTTTATGGCCTTTTCCCACCTTTGCGTTTTTGCAAGACTTAGACCAATAACTAGGTTGACAAACGTTTTGCCCTGCTTTTCTTGGTTATTTAATTTGGCCAATTCCAAAGCTCTGTTGACGTTACCTGCTTCTAATTCCGTAAGGAAAGTATGGTAAATAAGTGATGGGTTACCAGGATCAAACGTTAAAGCGGTATGGAAATTTTTTGATGCAATTTTTAAATCGTGGGATTTATAAGCTTGCCTCGCCGTTAAATAACCGCCGGAGGCAGATTTTCGTATAGATATCTCGTTAGTTAAAGGTGGTTTGATTGGGCGCGTATTTGTTGTTTGGCAATTGGTTATTAAAACCAGGCAAACAGCCATCACGAAAAATAACGCTCGCCCAAAATGGTATCCTTTTTTACTCCTGCCGCGCACTAAATGAAAGTGGCGCTTCGGAATACGCCAGTCACATGTTAGGATAATTTGGCCCTCCTCCACCTTCTGGAACTACCCAGTTGATATTTTGGCTTGGATCTTTGATGTCGCAGGTTTTGCAATGTACACAGTTTTGTGCGTTGATTTGGAGTTTGGGATTGTACCCTGCCTCGTCATAAACAATTTCATAAACACCGGCTGGACAAAACCGAGTTTCGGGTGCGTCATAAAGCTCTAGATTATGTTCAATAGGAATTTTATCATCTCTTAAATGAAGATGATTGGGCTGGTTTTCTTCGTGATTAGTGTTGGAAAGAAAAACGGAGGAAGGTTTATCAAAGCTAACTTTTCCATCGGCCTTTGGGTAACGAATTTTTTCACAGTGGGAAGCAAGTTTTAGGGATTCGTGATCGTGATGATTATCAAGAGTCCATGGAGCTTTGCCGCGAAACAGATAAGTATCTAAAGCAGCGTTGACGAGACCCAAAAAAAGTCCACTCCGGAAGCCTGGTCTTATATTCCGAACACGATATAACTCATCCCAAACCCAGGTTCTTTTAAGTCTTTCCGGGTAATCTTGCACTTCGAATCCATATTTATGGTCCTTTATCGAAAGGTTGGCTGCAACTGCTTCTGCTGCGGTCATTCCAGATTTCATCGCGGTGTGAGTTCCCTTAATTTTAGGTACGTTTAGAAAGCCCGCGGCACAACCCACAAGAAGCCCGCCCGGAAAAGTTAATTTTGGAATGGATTGAAATCCCCCTTCATTCAACGCACGGGCACCATAGGCAACTCTCCGACCTCTAGCGAAAAAAGGTTTAATTTTTGGATGGGTTTTGAACCTTTGAAATTCATCAAATGGACTTAAATGGGGATTCTGGTAATCTAGTCCAATTACATAACCTACAGCAATTTGGTTTCCTTCAAGATGATAAAGGAATGAACCACCATAGGTATTGCTATCTATAGGCCAACCGATGGTATGAAGAACTAGTCCCGGTTTGTGATTTTCTGGCTCCACATCCCAAAGCTCCTTTAACCCGATTGCATATGTTTGTGGATTGGAATTTTCGCGCAAACCAAAATGATTTATCAGCGTTTTAGTTAGAGAACCACGGCTACCCTCAGAGAAGATAGTTTGTTTCGCGTGTAGTTCAATTCCCGGCATATAGTTATCTGTCCTGTTTCCTTCCTTATCAAGCCCCATGTCGCCGGTGGCAACACCACGAACCGAACCATCGTTTCCATAAAGCACTTCGCTGGCTGCAAATCCAGGATATATTTCAACGCCCATATCCTCTGCTTGTTTTCCTAGCCAACGGCAGAAATTTCCCAGGCTAATAATGTAGTTCCCATCGTTTCTCATCTGTGGCGGTGTTGGCATCCGAAACCCGGATTTGCGGGTTAAAAATAAAAAGTGATCATTGATCACAGGCGTGTTTAAAGGGGCTTGGCGTTCTTCCCAATCTGGTAACAACTCATTCAGCGCCCGCGGCTCTAAGACGGCACCAGATAAAATATGTGCACCAATTTCGGATCCTTTTTCAATTATGCAAACGCTAATTTCTGAGCCTGTTTCTTCGCTTATTTGGCGCAGCCTAATGGCTGCAGAAAGGCCAGCCGGTCCTGCTCCAACAATTACAACATCATACTCCATTGATTCCCGAGTCATAGATAGAAGTCCACCTTTTAACAAATGTCGTTTCGTGTCATATCTGACACAGCATTATCAATACGGCAAGCAGACCAATGACAAATGACGATAAAAATTTGGATGGAATACCTTCAAATGAAGAATTCAAATTTGCAAAGAAAAAATCAACCGACCCTTCAAAATGGCTTGATTGGGAGGCTGAAGCTGGAATTGATGAAGTTCTATCGGATTCACCTATTGATAGATTTTCCATCGAACTACCGACTGAATCAATCCCAGAAGAAAGGAAGAATTTTGCTCAAGGTTTAGGTGCGGTGCATCCTGAAACTATGATATCATCATTTGTTTCAAGCGGAAAGAGTTCCAGTCAATCGATGGCCCTAGCTCTGGCTTCCCAGGCATCTGATTTGCAAAGTTTAAAAGAAGCGGTGTCTAAGTTTGACGGTTGTGCACTTAAACATACCGCTATTAACTTAGTTTTTGGAGATGGTGACCCGAAAGCTGACATAATGTTCGTAGGGGAGGCACCGGGTGCAGATGAGGATCGAGAGGGAAAGCCATTTGTTGGAATTAGTGGGCGGTTACTTGATAGGATGATTGCTTCACTAAATATAAAACGCGAAGCCTGCTATATAACAAATATTTTGCCTTGGCGTCCTCCGGGAAATCGCTCGCCCAATCCATTAGAGATCAATTCCTGCTTACCGTTTATTCAGCGTCAGATTGAACTGATTGAACCAAAAATTTTAGTTTTAGTGGGAGGAACGGCCGCCAAGACTTTACTCGCTCGAAATGAAGGCATTATGAAATTGCGAGGACGTTGGTTTAAATACGAAAGTAGCGATTTTAAAGTCTCAATGCCTGCCTTAGCAATATTTCACCCTGCTTTTCTTTTACGATCTTCAAACAGGAAAGCGGAGGCATGGCACGACTTACTGATGTTAAAAAAGAAATTGACTACATAGATGCGTCCTCCAATTTATAACTTCGCAAAATGTTTCATTTATTTTGTCTGCTGGTACCAATTCTCCCTGACCGGCAGTGATGGAATAGCGGCCTATAAGTCTTCTCGGGAGATAAGCGAAAGTAGCCAAACTGGTCTACCTGTTCTCATGCCAAGAATATTGCCTGAGGAGGACGTTCTTAAATATAAGGAAATTTTTAAACTCCAAGAACGCGGGAAATGGGGGCAGGCCAATTCAAAAATCGGGAAGCTACAGAATCCTGTTTTGTTAGGGCACGTTCGCGCACAAAAATACCTCCATCCGACAAAATACAGGTCCCGTTACAAAGAACTTTTATTTTGGATGCAAAAGTTTGGAGACCACCCGCAAGCTAAACGAATATACAAACTTGCTAAGCGAAGGAAGCCAACTAAATGGAAGGCACCTCCTAAACCGTTAGGTAAAATTCTATCAGGAAACGGTCCTAATCCTATATCGCAGTTTGGGAAAGGAAAAAGTCAAAACAAATTTTCAACGCGGTTTGACCTAAACGCAGCAACTGCGAGAAAGCAAATACGTAGTTTCATAAAAAGGGGCTGGCCGACAGGTGCCTATCGTAAGTTAAAAACACGCCGGTATAGTAAGATTCTAAATCATAGTCAAATAGCGTTGATCCGTGCAGAAATAGCCCATGGGTATTTTGTCTTTGGCAAAGATCAACTTGCGTTGGATCTCGCGAATCAAAGTATAGCGGAATCTCGAGAAACCGTACCGATCGCCTCTTGGGCTGCTGGTCTCGCCGCTTGGAGGTTAGGTAAAATCCAGAAATCTGGATCTTATTTTAAATCCGTAGCAGAACATTCGGGGGCATCACCGGCAATAAAAGCGGCTGCGGCATATTGGGCATCAAGGGCTTATTTGATCGCGCAGAAGCCTAAATCTTATTTTAAATGGCTGGAAAGAGCAGCGACCTATGAAGACACTTTTTATGGAATTTTAGCGCATAGGGCTTTGGGCATTCAAACTAGTTTTGATTGGGGTCTGCCCTTATTAACGGAGAGTAAGCTGAAACGACTTAGCCGGTTTCCTGGCGGTCGGCGTGCGTTTGCTTTGTTGCAATTAAAAATGAAAGAAGCAGCTGAATTGGAGCTTCGACATTTATACTGGGAAATTCCTGAAAACCTAAGGCCCGCATTGTTGACCATATCTGTTAATAAGGGAATGTCCGGTCTTTCAATGCGAATAGCTGGAATTTTAAAATCAAAAGGGCATCCATCATACTATTCAGCACTTTTTCCAATACCAAATTGGAAAATGGAACAAGAAACGAATGTTGATCCATCTCTAATTTATGCAATGGTTAGACAGGAAAGCCAATTTAACCCGGCAGCTAAAAGTGCTCGAGGCGCACGCGGGTTAATGCAGCTTATGCCTCGGACGGCGGCATTTATTGGTAGGAATAAATCTTTGCGTCGGGGGATCGGTAAAAAACAACTATTTGACCCAGGAAAGAACGTTACCTTGGGAAAGCGTTATATACAGCATCTATTGAGCCTGCGAGATATTCATGGCGATCTTTTTAAAATGCTAGCAGCATATAACGGTGGGCCTGGGAAACTTAGAAAATGGAGTAAGAAAATTAATTACCAAAACGACCCTTTATTCTTTATAGAGTCGATCCCATCACGAGAGACAAGAGATTTTGTTGAAAACGTTTTGTTGAATTTATGGATGTATCGTTTAAAGCGCAACGAGCCCACCCCAAGCCTGGATCAAGTGGCTTCAGGATATTGGCCTCGTTATAAATCGGTAGACGGAAAGAAAGCTGGAAGGAATAACCATGGCAGGCATTGATGGATCGAAGGTTTTTGTGCCAGTAAACATCGCGGTATTAACTGTGTCGGATACTCGTGAATTGGACAATGATCGTTCTGGGGATATAATAGTAACTCGCATCAAAGATGATGGGCACACCTTAGTAGCTAGAGCCGTTGTCAAAGATGAAATTAGCGAAATCGTGGCTAATCTGAAAAAATGGATAGATGATCCTTCTGTTGACGTAGTAATTTCCACGGGTGGGACTGGAGTGACAGGTCGGGATGTGACGCCTGAGGCATTCGAAACAGTTTTTGAGAAAAAAATTGAGGGGTTTGGTGAACTGTTCCGTTGGATCAGTTTTCAAAAAATAGGCACATCTACCATCCAATCTCGAGCTACAGCAGGCGTGGCTGGCGGTACATATCTGTTTGCTCTACCGGGTTCTACGGGAGCTTGTAAGGACGCATGGGATGAAATTTTACGAAACCAATTGGATATCCGGTTTCGCCCATGCAATTTTGTCGAAATTATGCCTCGCTTGCGGGAGCACGAACACTACGGTCGTGCCTCGTGATGGTGTGACTAGCAAGGTCTGCTAATGTATCTATATCATTGATTTCTTGAAGAAATTTGATTTTGGTGAATGGCCTAAACGACGAAATGCTGTCTTTTAAAGCATATGGAGTAGACCACCTAACTTTGGAAAACGGCGGTGGCCGTCGTCGTCTCGCGTGTCCTATTAGCCAATATCCTCCATCAGGGGATGGCCCAAATACAACTTCCGAGTGACCCAAGGTCCTAAAGGCTTTTTTAATGTGGTTTTCATTGAGGTTTGGGATATCGCTGCCAATAAGGACTACAGGTCCTGGAGGTAGTTTAGAAATTGCGCTCCAAATTCTTTTACCAAGGTTTCCTTGTCCTTGTTTGTGCAGCAGCCATCCTCTAGGCCACGAAAATGTTTTACTGGCTGTGTGGGGTGTTAAAAAGAGATGGCGTTTCCATAAATTTCGTTTATTGAGCTTACGAAGTAAGTCTATTAATTGGCGCCGGTACCAATAAGTGGCCCAAATATCTCCCGTATCTACAGCCAGCCGTCGCTTAACTTTTCCAACGCGTGGCTCCTTAGCAAAAACGATAAGATGGTGTGTCCTTTTCATGTCGATCTTCGCGCATAAATATGGGCAATCCAACGCGGAGGAATTCTAATGAAATATAGAAATAGACAAAAACTATTTCGAAGTATACGCGAAAAATAACCGGATTCTCTATATTTTTCTGATGAAGTGATTGCATGAATGTCGAACAGCACTAGTCGAGAGATACCAATTCTTCTTATCAAGTCAATATCCTCCATTAATGGCCAACTCTTATAACCACCTAATTTGCTATAAAACCTTCGATGAATTAATAAGCCTTGATCTCCGTAAGGTAATCCAAGCCATTTATTTCTCCATCGAACTAAACGTTCTAATCTGCGTGCGGAAGGGTTGGGATCATCAAGAGCGAAGGTAAAAACAGCTGCCCGTTCTCGATTGCGTTCTATTGCCGAAAAAACCACAACCGTTGCATCCCATCCGCTGTCCAAAATAGTATCCGCATGCAGAAACATCAACCATTCCCCACGCGCATAGTTGGCACCCACTCCAAGCTGGGAGCCCCGTCCGCGTTCGGCTTGTAGGACTTTTGCGCCAAGGTTGGTTGCTACGCATCTTGTTTGATCTTGAGAGTTGCTGTCGACCACAATTAAGTCCAGATCAATCCCTGCTCGTTTAGCAGACCTGAGTGCCGTGATAGTCTGGGGTAGGCATCTCTCGGCGTTCAAGGTTGGTATTATGACTGAAAGGCTTAATCGGTCTATTTGTTTTTGGCGATTTATCTGCACGATTTGTTCTCTACGTTTTTGTCAAAATTTAAAGGGTATGTCTTTTCCCACATTTGGAGGGAAGTCTTGATTGTTTGGCCCTAAACATTGACATCGGTTTTAACAGCCATTCTAGTTAAGCGTTTGCATTATTAATAGTATTCCTTAATTTCAAAAATGTGATGTCTCAATGGTCAGATCGGTTACGATTTCTTCTATTTATTCAGCGATAATTGAACGCCCTTGGTTTGTAAATCTTCGGGAAGCTAATTTGGAAAAATTGCCTACAAAAGGGCTATCGCATGACCATTTCAGAGTCGTTGCCACTGGGATCTATGGGCGCAAGCCATTAATTCGAGTGCCAAGATTAAGCCAACTCGGGTTGGATCCTGTAACAAATATTAATTACCAAGCTGCGGCATTTAAACGAGCAAGCAAAAGCGGTCACGTTCCAAAACTTATAGATCGCATTGATCCATCTGAGACGCTGCCGTCGGGAGCATTAGTTGTAGAGGAAATTGACGGTAGCCCGCTTAATTTACCCAGGGATTTGGTGCCAATGGCTGAATGTTTCGCACGCGTGCACTCAATGCGTGTGCCGATTAAGGAAAAACATTGGCCATTAATAAGCCAAGATGATCCTATTCTTGGTGTGATGACTATTATAGAAAAGCAAGCGCTTTTTGTTAACAAAGCTACTCATAATCCTGAAGTAAAAAGGTTAATTGAATCCGAACTAGAGTGGGCTCGGGGATTTGCGTTAGAAAATAAAGGAGCCCACCCACCATCAACTTTTTGTCTTACTGATACACACCCAGGTAATTTTTTGGCGGAACAGAACGGTAAGGTCCATTTCGTAGATTTGGAAAAGGCTTTATATGGATCCCCTGCCATCGATTTAGGCCATGCCACAGTGCTTACGTCGACGCTCTGGGATATTGACGTGCAGGCGAGGTTAACTAGATCAGAAGTGCGACTGTTTTATGACGCCTATCTTAACTTTTTGCCTCAAGGGAAGGCTGAGGTCATCCGGCCTTGGCTATTGCCGATGCGGAGGCTTGCCTGGCTAAGATCTACCACTTGGGGTTGTAAATGGCTCGCCGAGCATGGGAAAAATAAAATCTCAAATTGTAATCCCAACAATGATGTTTTGCGTCATACTTCAGAAAGATTATCGGCATTTGTCGAATTGGAAACTATTCACCAAGTGAGATCAGAGTGGACGGGAGATAATCCTCTGATTTTAGACTGAGGTAATATTATTCAAAACAAAAGTGTCCAATAATTTAACCAAAAAAACATCCTTGTTCTTGGTTTGTTCTCAATGTAAAGTAGTCCGATGGACACACTATATAATCGATTTGAAATGTTTTATGGACGGCCTAAGTTGTCTTTTAATAAAGGTCGTGGCGCATTGAGTAATTCCGCCGGTCGCTTTGAAATGAGAAGTCAGATTTCACTGGACGACGGCGTGTCAAACAATTCCGACCGATCTAGGGTGAATACAATTGTTAGTTCTGAAACGAGTCGTAATATTATTAGCTATAATTCATCGCCCGACCTATACTTCGATCGATCCATAAATCCCTATCGTGGTTGTGAGCACGGTTGTATATATTGTTATGCTCGACCGACACATTCGTATTTGGGCCATTCCGCAGGTCTTGATTTTGAAACCAAACTTTATTTTAAGGAAAATGCAGTAACTATTCTTAAAGGTGAATTGTCTCGACCCGGATATAAAGTTAGACCAATTGTGTTAGGAGCGAACACGGATCCTTACCAGCCCATAGAGAAAGAAAAGCGAATAACACGTAAAATTCTCGAAATATTAAATTCAACTAACCATCCGGTTTATATTGTCACGAAATCGAAATCCGTCTTGAGGGATTTGGATATTTTAAAATCCATGGCAAGCCGTAATCTTTGCAAAGTATCGATTAGTCTAACTAGCCTCAGCAAGTCTTTAGCAAGAATTTTAGAGCCTCGAGCATCAAGACCGGATCTTCGAGTAAATGCAATCCAAGCGCTTGCTTCCGAAAAAGTGCCAACGCAAGTGCTGATCGCGCCCATAATCCCCGCCATTAATGATCATGAAATTGAAGCAATTTTGCGAGAAGCTTTTAAAGCGGGCGCCTATGATGCTCGGTATGTTTTACTTCGGCTGCCATGGGAAGTGAAAGATTTGTTCATCGAATGGTTAGGGCAACATTTTCCGGATCGAAAAAATAAAGTAATTAAATTGGTCCGCCAAAGCAGGGGGGGCGACCTTTATAACCACCGTTGGGGAGAAAGACAAAGGGGGACCGGGGTTTATGCCAAATTAATTTTCGATCGCTTTAAAACAGAAAGAAACAGATTGCGACTTTGTGATAAGCTTGATGAACTAGATTGTTCCAAATTTATTTCCCCCGACAACTTCTCTAAACAGCTTAAGTTGTGGTGAAAAGGGAAATATAAATAAAGAATAAAATTCGTTTGTTCCGGGTTTAATCTGGAGCCAGTATTAATTGCCTTGGGATAAAATTTTGATGCCGGATTTCAGTATAGAGAATGGCTTATTATTTCCATATAACGAGCGGGTTGCCGGTGTAGATGAAGTTGGTAGGGGTCCATTGGCTGGGCCGGTTACGGCGGCCGCGATTCTAATCGATAGACCTAACTGTAGTGAAAAACTTGCAGCTGAAATCCAAGATTCGAAGTGTTTGTCTTCAAATCGCCGAAAAGAATTAGATATTAAAATACGAGAGGTATCTAGAGTGGGCGTCGGTTGGGTGGAGCGTGATGAAATTGATGAATTAAATATTCTGTGGGCTACCATGCTTGCGATGAAGCGAGCGGTTCATGAGCTAAGTAGAAAATTGGGATGTAGACCATCTTTTGTCTTAGTGGATGGGAACCATCTTCCGTTGCTTGATTGTCCTGCGCGTCCGATTGTAAAGGGAGATAATAAATCTACTTCCATTGCTGCAGCTTCTATAATAGCCAAAGTAACCAGGGACAAAAGAATGTCTGATCTTGCCCGTGAATATCCTGGTTATGGGTGGGAACGAAATGCTGGGTATAGTACTTCAGAGCATTTGGTTGCTCTTTCGCAACTTGGTCCGACACCCGAACATCGCCGTTCATTTGGTCCAGTCCGTAGGGTATTGGAACAACAAAGAAATGCGGCACTACATCGATGAGGATTATTAAATAAACTAAATGTTGTGAATAATTGTTCTAACCCATTGAGTCCATTCGCATTTTTTTTTTCGAGACTTGACCAATCCACACTATTAGGAGATTATCAGCGCCCGTTGAGGATAAGGATATTGGGCGCTATGGGAGATAAGTCTTGTATTAAAGACCAAATAATTGGTGGTGATTGCATCGATGTGATGGCAAAATTGCCAGCGGAAACAGTTGATTTAATCTTTGCAGATCCTCCCTATAATCTTCAGTTGTCGGGCAATCTTCGCCGCCCCAATAATTCTATGGTCATGGGTGTGGATGAAGATTGGGACCGGTTTGAAACTTTCAAGGCTTACGACCAGTTTACCAAAACTTGGTTATCTGCTTGTCGAAGGCTTTTGAAACAGGATGGCACCCTATGGGTGATAGGGTCTTATCACAATATATTTAGAGTAGGTGCTATTTTACAAGATTTAGATTTTTGGATCTTAAATGATGTGATCTGGCGTAAAACCAATCCAATGCCAAATTTTAGGGGCCGTCGTTTTACAAACGCCCATGAAACATTGCTATGGTGTTCAAAAGGCTCACGTAACAAGCGTTACACTTTTAATTACGACGCTATGAAGTCTCTTAATGAGGGACTTCAAATGCGCAGTGATTGGCTGCTACCCCTTTGTTCGGGGTCAGAGCGACTGAAGATAGATGGACGAAAAGCACACCCTACTCAAAAACCGGAAAGTTTGTTGTCTCGCGTTGTGTTAGCGACTTCTAAACCGGGCGATTTAGTCCTGGATCCGTTTTCCGGTTCCGGTACAACCTCGGTAGTTGCGAAACGCTTCGGTCGACGGTACCTTGGGATTGAACAAGATGAAAAATATGTCGCGATTTCCAGAAATCGCCTAAAAGAGGTCAAAACCCTCACAGATCCGGAAGTTCTCCGGATTGATACCAAAAGACTAGAGCCTCGAGTGCCATTTGGAAGTCTATTGGATCGAGGTTTAATTGAGCCAGGCGAATTGTTATTCGATATTCGTCGCCGGTGGTACGCAAAGGTTCGAGCAGATGGGTTGTTAGTTTCCGATACTATCAAAGGTTCAATCCACGCGGTGGGTGCCGCTGTTCAAGGAGCTCAAGCTTGTAACGGCTGGACGTTTTGGCATGTCGAAAGAAAAGGAGGCAGCGTATCAATTGATCTCTTTAGACAAATGGTGCGATCCGAATTAGCCGCTTAAATTCTAGTATGAAACATGTGCATATGACTATTCGGCTTTCCCATTTTCCTTTACAAAAATCAAAAGCACTAACCCAAATAGCCAAAACCCTATAATAGTGGCCATGCCTGCCCGTTGCGTCTCAAATACCAATGTTGCCCACCCAAATAACATTGGCCCGAGAAATGCTGTACATTTGCCTGATAATGCGAATAATCCGAACATTTCAGTTCGTTTGCCTTCTGGAGCTAAACGGGCGAGCATGGTTCGACTCGCCGCTTGGGTCGGCCCAATAAATAAACTCAAAGCAAGCCCCAATACCCAAAACCAAAATATTGATTCTATTAATATTAAAGTAGTGCCAAAAACAATTAATCCCAACAAGCTTAGAATGATAGTGACTTTCGATCCTAATTTATCGTCCAACCAGGCGAAGACAAAGGCACCTAAGCCCGCGGAAATGTTCATTGCGATGCCAAACTGAATAATCTCAGAAAAATTCATTCCGAAAGTCCCAGCCGCGTATAATCCCCCGAATTGAAACAACACAACCAGACCGTCGGCATAGAGCATTCGGGCTAATAGAAATACCGTGATATTCCGGTAGTGCTGAATTTGTTTGATGGTAGTGTAAACAGATACAAGCCCTTGAACGACAGATTTTGCAAAAGTTAGGTTAGTAGATGAACTATCCGGTACGAAAGCAAAAAATGGCCACCCGAATAAGATCCACCAAATTCCTACTACAAAGACGGTCGCTCGTATATGCTCGGCGTCAGCTTGATCCAAACCGAAGGGTGGCTTATTGTTTTGGATTAGAAGTAGGAGGCACAGGGTTAGGCAAATGATTGCACCAATATAACCGGCGCCCCACCCCCAACCGCTAATTCGACCGAGTCGTTTAGTAGGCGCTAACGCCGGCAAGGTGGCGTTATAGAATATAATTGAGAATTCAAAACACGTCGCAGCGACGCCTACGCTAATCAGTGCGAGAGGGATAGACGTTCGGTGAGGTGTAGCAAACCAAAGAGCGAGGGTAGAGGCAATACAAAGCCCACTGAAAACCAAGATCCATGGCTTCCGGCGGCCCAAGTTGTCAGCTATGGCACCCAGTAGCGGGCCAAAAACAGCAACAACTATCCCTGAAATTGCTATCGCTTGACTCCATAGGAAGGTCCCCTCTATTTCATTTTCCACAATTGCTTTTGCAAAATAGGCAGAGAATAGAAAGGTTACTACAATGGTTGGTTGAGGAGAATTTGCCCAGTCGAAAAGACACCAGGAAAAGATCGCCTTTTTTGTCCCCGGCTTTTTAATCAATATATTCGTTAGTACTTCCAAATAAAATATTCCTCAATTTGAAAAATTTGACATTTGAGCGTATTAGAATGACAGGTTATTATACAATTGCCGAATTTAATGGCTCTTTCCATTAACAAGATTGGGTTATAATTTGCTGGGTACTCTAATTTCAATCTCCCGTGAGTATGGATTGCCGGCAGTATAAAGGAGGCCTGTATGGCCAGCTTAAAAATAAGTGTATTTGAAATGATTGAAGCGGCAAGGGCAGAAATTGAGGAGCTCGAAATAAAAGACGCGATAATGGAATCGCGGAACCCTGATTGCTTGATAGTCGACATTCGGGATGTACGGGAACGCAAGAGAGATGGATATATCCCTGGGAGTTTTCATTGCCCGCGTGGGATGGTAGAATTTTGGATTGATCCCGATAGTCCCTATTATAAGGTTATTTTCGAAGAGAAAAAACGATTTCTATTTCATTGTGCTGCCGATTGGCGGTCAGCACTTACGGTTCAGACGGTGACCAAAATGGGTTTTGAAAACGCAGCACATATTAAAGGCGGATTGAAAGCTTGGCGAGAAGCGGGAGGCGCATTTACTAAGGATGAAGGAAAAAATGGTTGAATTCCATGCAGTCGACTCAGGTTTTCCGGATATTGATTCGAATCAAGAGTATATGGATCGTGCTCTAAATGCGGCTACGATTATCGCTGCTGCTCATAAACGAATAGATGCTGAACGTAAGCTGCCTGAGGATATTTTAAACGTAATGCACGATGCAAAATTATTCAGAATGTCACTTCCGTATGAGCTTGGCGGGGGGGAAATTGGTCCACCTTTTTTAGCCCAAATCACGGAATTAATTGCTAAAGCCGACGCAAGCGCGGGGTGGTGTTTAGGTCAAGGAACAGGTTGTGCTATGTCTGCTGCATTTTTGGACCGTGAGCCTGCTCGGAAAGTATTCGGAGCCAAAGATTCTGTCTTAGCCTGGGGCGCGGGTCAAGCTGGGAGTGCTATCGCTTGCAAAGGGGGTTACCTTGTCACGGGGACCTGGCGCTTTGCGAGTGGCAGCAAACATGCGACATGGCTTGGTGGCCATAGTAAGGTGTTTGAGGCTGATGGAAATCCACGAATGACAGTTGATGGCCGACATGCAGATCGTACCGCACTTTTCCCAAGAGATCATGCGGACGTTCACGATGACTGGTATGTTATGGGACTTAAAGGCACTCGAAGTGAAAGTTATACTGTAACAAATATGTTTGTGGCGGAGGAATATACTCTGGATAGGGATACGCCCTTAGAATGCAGAAGTAGTTCACCGCTTTACATTTTTCCGACGACTTTGGTCTACGCTTCATGCTTCTCAGGTGTTGCTTTGGGCATAGGTAGGGGAGCAATAAACGATTTAGTGGATTTGGCAAAGACGAAAACCCAGCGGTCGGCTAGATCATCAATGCGGGAGAGCCCTGTTTTCCAAACCGAAATTGCTCAACTCGAAGCTCAACTGGGAGCAGCCAAGGCGTATCAACAAACGGTTCTTAATGAGATTTGGGCAATCGTTTGCGATACCAAAACACTTTCGACGGACAATCGGGCACGAATTAGGCTAGCTGCTACTTATGCAATTAATCAATCGACAGATGTAGTTCATCACGTGTATCGTTTGGCAGGGTCATCCGCTATATTTGAAAATGAGGCTTTTGAAAGACGTTTTAGAGATATGCACGCGGTGTCCCAGCAGATGCAAGCTAGGCACAGTCATTACGAGACAGTCGGAAGACACATTATGGGGCTCGATAGTACTAATCCCCATATGTGACTAGTTATCAAAGTGACCTGACCTCATCGTATGCGTGATGACATATAGGATAGATGTTGTCGTAAGTTTTATTATTTGTATTTCTAATGCCTATAGACTTTTAAAAACAAGCAAGGAGTTTTCACATGTCTCTGGTTCACGTTCTCGCCGTAATTACAGCAAAGCCTGGGAAGCGATCAGAAGTTCTAGCAAACTTCAACGCTAATGTGCCTGCGGTTCATGCTGAAGCCGGTTGTATTGAATATGGTGCTGTTACTGATTGTGCCGATGCAGTTTCTTTTGCCGCGGCTTTCGGCCCAGACACCTTTGTCGTGGTGGAAAAGTGGGAAAGTTTAGACCATTTGAAAGCACATGGCGCGGCGCCACATATGAAAACCTATGCAGAAAAGAACAAAGACTTACTAGCAGACCGGAAAGTTTATGTTATGTCTCCTGCTTAAAAGCCATTTATTTTATTAAAGAAAAAGGGCCGCCGCAGTTTTGGTGGCCTTCTACGTTAAATTAGAACGGGATACTGCCCTTAACAACTGTCCGGTGTAGTACTCGTGGGTGGGCCGCCATATCATAGTTTCGGTCCGCACGATGCAACAGACAACGGTTATCCCACATCACAAGATCTCCAGGTAACCACTGGTGTCTGTAAATATTTTTGAAAACGGTGGCACGCTCCAATAGCCCATCTAACATCGCTTTTCCACTAACTTTTGGCATGTTTTCTATATGCCCAATATGCATACCGAGATATAACGATTTTCGCCCCGTGTCTGGGTGTGTTCGAACAATAGGATGGCAGACGGGAGGCCTTTCCTTTTTTTGTTGCTCGCTCGCCGGAATATTTCCTGTGTTGCGTCGACTTGCTTCCCAACTATGGATAGCTCTTAGCTTGGATATTTTTAATTGTTCTTCCTCTGATAAGGCATTATACGCCATATGCATATTGGCAAATAAAGTATCTCCCCCTTTGGGGGGTACCTGAACAGCATGCAATATTGTCGCTAAGGATGGAACGGCGTGATAAGACTTATCCGTGTGCCAGAAGTAATTTCCGTGTGTGTGCGGAGCTTCCGTTGGTCTGCCCGATTTTGCGTCTAAGTTAGTGACAGTATGAACGATGGGATAACGACTTCCATCTGGCAAACGGCCCACGTGTTCTTCTAATGGTCCAAAGCTCTTAGTAAATTTGGTTTGCTGATGTTTGCTTAGATTTTGGTTTCGAAAGACCAGTACGTGATGGTCTATAAAAGCCGCAAGTATAGCATCGCGGGTATCTGAACCAATGGGTTTTGAAAGGTCAATATCTAATATCTCCGCTCCAGCAATAGTCGAAAGCCTCCGGATATTAAAATGCTTGGCCATATTAAATCCCCCGGGGAGAGTTATCTTACGGTTGTTCGACAGACTATGTATCATATGACTAAAATTTCCAAATTCGGAAGAATGTAAACTACAACGTTTACACTATGAAACAAAAAGAGGGGATAAATTATGAAAGCAATTGTACTTGCAAGTTATTCGCCAGCCGCTCTCCGGGGATTGATGGGTGGGTCGGATAGAAGGGCAGCCATTGAAAGTATGCTTCAGCCAGTTGAGGGAACGGTTGAGAGAATTGCATTTGTGCGAGGTGAATACGATATCCTTGTTAGTGCCACTATCCCAGACTCCAACGCGCTTATAGGTATCACAACAGCTGTTAGAGCCAGTGGAGCTTTTGAAAAGGTAATAGTGCTAGAGGAAGTTGATATTCAGTCAATTCTGACAATCGCCAATAAAGTAGCAGTTGCTTATACTCCAGCAGGATAGATATTCTCGAGGTGTTGAAAAACATTCTCTTTTTCGTTTGGGGTCAAACAAATGTTTTATATGGCGACGGCGGAGCCATTACTTAAAGATAAAGTTCTGCCTTCGCCTATAATTCAGGTTTTGTATAATAGGCTTAATTGAAATCTATATTTGATCATTCGCTGGGTAATTGGTACCCAGGAGTAGAAAGGGATAAAGAGATTTCTTCGTCAGACATTTCTTCCTCAATTCCTTCAAACAGCGGAGAAGAGAGATATCGCTCGCCGGTATCTGGTAGCATGCAAAGAATAGTTGCTCCCTTTGGCGCCTCTTTAGCAATCTGAATTGCAATCGCAAACGTCGAGCCTCCTGAAACGCCGGTGAAAATACCTTCATCACGGGCAAGCTTGCGTGCCCACTCGATTCCTTCCGGACCAGATACTGGAATCAGTTGATCGTAAAATTTCCTGTCAAGTGCTTCTTGTAAAACAAGCGGGATAAAATCTGGCGTCCAGCCCTGAATAGGGTGTGGCTCCCAGGCCGTGTGACTTAGTGATGGCTCTCCAGCCTCCGTACGCTCTTGGGGATGCCCACTACCCACTAGTTGGGCATTTGCGGGCTCGGTAAGGATGATTTTTGTTTGAGGACTCTCTACCCGCAACACGCGGGAAACACCCGTGATAGTTCCGCCTGTGCCATAGCCGCTGACAAAATAATCTAATTTCGAATCACGGAAATCAGCTAAAATTTCTCTGGCGGTAGTATTTTCGTGAATATTAGCATTATCCGGAGTTTCAAACTGGCTTGCTAAAAACCAACCGTTGGCTTCCGACAATTCCTTGGCCTTGTAATACATACCAAATCCTTTTTCAGCTCGGGGCGTCAGAACAACTTTTGCTCCTAGAAACCTCATCAACTTTCTTCGTTCGATTGAAAAGCTGTCAGCCATAGTAATTACTAGTGGATAGCCTTTAGCAGCGCACACCATTGCTAGTCCAATTCCAGTATTTCCGCTGGTCGCCTCGATAACCGTCTGTCCTGGTTTTAGATCGCCTCTTTGCTCCGCTTCTTCAATTATGCTGATGGCCAATCGGTCTTTCACAGAACCTGCTGGGTTGAAGAATTCAGATTTTACATACAGATCTACCCCCTCAGGCGCTAATCGGTTTACTCTAATGCACGGAGTATCTCCAATAGTATCAACTACCGAGCCATAAAGACGTTGACGTCCGTTTGTGGTGCGCCCCTGACGATTCCCCATAATCAACTCCGTGTCCATGATAATGATTAAATTCTAACAATATGTTTCGACATGTTTCAAAAAATGATAGCTACTTTAATTGAGTTCCGAAAGATTTAATGAAAATTGACTCTCAAGAGCTCGAGATGAATTTTGAGTTGCAGGATATAAAATCTTTTTTGGCTGCCATAAGGACAAAATAAATGACTACGTATTTAATAGTTAGAGCAAAAGTTGATCCCACTGTGCGTAAAACATTCGACAATTGGTATGAAAAAGAACACCTCCCTGATGCTCAAAAGGCGTTTGATGCCATAAGTGCTAGAAGAGGTTGGAGCAAAATGGAACCCAATACCCACATTGCTTTATATGAATTTTCAAATTTAGACGTAGCGGAGAAAGCGATGTCGTCCAACTATATAAATGATTTGATTAAAGAGTTCGACCGAAATTGGGAAGGTCTTGTCACACGAACGAGGGAGCTGCTGGATATAAACCAAATAATTCAATAAATGGTTAAGAAATCAAATTGGTAAGGATAATGTCCCCTTCATCTAAGACACTCTCTGTGGAGGGGTTTTGCTTGGCACGTCTATACCAGTAATTGGCATTTGAAAGATCTCCTTCTTCCCGATGTAACAAGGCATGTACCCAGGCAGCGTCCATACTAGAGCCTGATTGGACGACTGTATGAGCTTTGTCCCAATCTCCTTTTTTTTGCCACCAAAGGGCTGTCAAAGCAGTATTAATCTTTGGCGGTGGAAGTTCGTCTTCTAATGATAATTTGAATTCTTCTTCAGTCATGGAATTGCTTTCATACTGATTTTTTTCCTAGGCTCCGACAATGTATAGCACAAAAATACTTTTGAGGACCAACCTTACTATAACTTATTAAATTGAGATTTTGGCAAACCGAAAGGTAAAAGAAAATGAGCAAACTGTTGGATGGGCACATAGCAGTCGTTACTGGGTCGGGATCGGGAATTGGGAAAGCAATTGCACTCGGTTACGCCGAACAGGGGGCAAGTGTGGCGATACTGGATACCAACGTGAATGCGGGCTTAAAAACCGCTAGCGAAATAGCGGAATTCGGGGTCAAAGCAATCAGCATAGAAGCGAATGTCATTGATCGTCCTTCGTGTGCTCGTGCCGCTAAAATAGTTTCCAATGAATTAGGTAGGGCCTCAATCTTGGTCAATAATGCCGGAATAAACCGGCGCACACCGATCACTGGAGAGACAATCGATGTAGCAAAGGATTGGGACGATATTCTTGACGTCAATGTGAAAGGTGTTTTCAATATAACCCAAGCGTTTCTTGGTCAGTTGAGGGCGACAGTGGGTCGAATTGTAAATATTGGATCCATTCAATCAGTTGTTCATGTTCGGTGGCCTAATTCCGCAGCCTACACTACGTCTAAACACGGAGTACTCGGTTTTACAAAGGCACTGGCTGCAGAACTCGGCCCCGACGGTGTCCGTGTAAACGCCATTGGTCCGGGTTTGATCGAAACACCATTAAACAAAGCAGCACGTGAAGGAAATCCTGATATGTTAAAGATGGTAATGGATCACACACCATTAAACCGGGCCGGAAAACCTGAAGATATCGTTGGGCCGGCCGTGTTTCTAGCTTCTGATCTTTCAGCTTATGTAACGGGGGGAATTTTAATGGTTGATGGCGGTTTCTTGAGTATTTAGATTAGTTTTAGGTCTAGAAAGTGTTCTAGGCCCTAAAACTCTTACAAAAAGGGGATCCCATGAAATTGGGTTATTTTACGATGCCTTTGCATCCTCCGGGAGCAAGCATCACGCAGACACTTGAGGATGATTTGGCTCAGATGGTAGCCTTGGACGACCTCGGGTATGCCGAAGCTTGGATTGGGGAGCATTTTACTACGGTTTGGGAAAACATCCCTGCTCCAGATCTCTTTATTGCTAAGGCATTGGCTATGACAAGTAAAATAGTGCTTGGTACCGGTGTGACATGTATGCCCAATCACAACCCTTTTGTTCTTGCGCATCGGATAGCACAGTTAGACCATATGGCGCGCGGCCGATTGCATTGGGGTGTTGGTTCTGGGGGGTTCCCAGGAGATTTTGAGGTTTTTGGTTTCGATCCCGCAACTGGTGCCCACCGCGGCATGACTTACGATGCTATTGACACTGTCTTACAACTTTGGGACGATCCACGTCCTGGCCGTTATGATCATGAATATTGGCATTTTAACGTGCCTAAGCCGAATGACGAAATTGGGCTTCGGTTTCATCTTTCGCCGTATCAAAAACCACACCCACCGATAGGGGTCGCAGGGGTTAGCCCAAAATCCGACACGTTAATACTTGCAGGAAAACGTGGATGGTTGCCGCTTAGCATCAATTTCGTACCATCCCGTATTCTCTCTACACATTGGGAAGCTGTTAAGGAAGGAGCCGATTCAACAGGTGTACCGTGTGATCCAAATAACTGGAGAATTGCAAGAGAGATATATATAGCTGATACGAATAAACAGGCGCGAAAAGAGGCCTTGGAAGGCGTATTGGCTCGAGACTACGAGCAGTATTTTCATCCATTACTATCCCGATTAGGGATGCTCAACCTTTTGAAAATTGACCCGGACATGCCCGATGCTGATGTCACCACGGAGTATCTCGTCGATAATATCTGGGTAGTAGGTAGTCCTGAAACGGTGTCTGAGAAATTAAATTGTCTATATGATGATGTTGGGGGATTTGGAGTATTGCTTGCGATGGGACATGAATGGGAGCCCAGCGGTCCATGGCGGGAATCGATGGAACGACTTATATCAGACGTGGTGCCTAAATTGCCATCCTAGATTTTTTGGGTGGCTACATTTCCAGTACGACTTTGATGGCTTTATCAGACTTGCTATCCGCTAATTCGAAACCACGATTAATCTCAGTAAGGGGTAGGATGTGGCTCACAATAGCATTGGCTCTCACTTTGCCCGAAGAGATAAGATCGAGAGCTTTTTTATAATTTGGTGCACTGTAACCTGTGCTACCAGAAATTGTGATTTCAGGATTAATAATCCCAAACGCATCAATGGTCAGGGGACCGTCAAAAAAAGCCACGAGAACAATACGTCCATTCCGTCCCACGGCAGCAAGAGCTTCTTCCATTAAATGCGGTAAACCAATTGCCATGAAGACAATATCAGCACCTTCGCCGTTAGTCATGGTTTTGATCGCTGTGGCCGTCGCCCTTTCAGTGTTACTGGCCAGCACTCCGTGTGTAGCACCGAGTTGATTTGTCGCCACATCAAGACAGTGTTGCTGCACGTCCACGGCGATAACGGTTTCTGCGCCAGCAACGCGCGAACTCGCCGCAATCGCCAAACCTATCGGGCCCATTCCAATTACCGCAACCGAATCACCCGTTTTCACACGTCCCCGTTCGACCGCGTGGACGCCAACAGCCAGTGTTTCTACTAATGTTCCTTCAACAAAGGATACATGGTCTGGGAGACGATGCAGCCCACTTTGTGGGGCGGCAATTACTTCCCCAAACCCGCCTGGCCACGCCGGAACGCCCAATACAAGTCGTTCGGCACATTGCTGGAACTCTCCCGAGATACACCATTTGCAGTTGCCACAGGTTCGAAAAGGGTAAATACATACTCGCTCTCCGGCGGTAAATCCTGTGACGCCGGAACCAACTTCAAGTATACGTCCCGCGACCTCATGGCCCATTACAGATGGAGGCTTCCGGAAAGGATGACTGCCCTTGAAAGCGTGTACTTCCGAACCACATATGCCAACCGCCCCTATTTCTACAAGAACGTCACTGGGGTTTCGTAATTCGGGAGCTTTGGTCTCTACGATATTTATTTGTCCGATTGCTTCTAAAAGGGCTGCTTTCATGATTTTTGTCCTCCAAAGTTACGGTTAAAACGGAAGAAAATCGAGATCTTTATCGGAAATATTCACCCAGTCTTATTATTCCCATTTAAACAAGCCAAGCAGGTTCATCAGTTAATAGCGTTAATATTTTCGTCGACAGAACAATTCTCCGTTTGTATGAATGCTGATTGACCAACCAGCTGGCACAACCGAGGTTCCTCCAGCTTCTTCAATGATAGCAGGTCCTTGGAATTGGGATCCAATTTCTAGCGAGTCTCTGTCATAAATCGGGGTGTCTACCCATTTATCAAACCAAACCTTACGATGTACTGATTTGATTGCTGTCTTTTTTGGCGGCGTATAAGATATTTTTGGTTTATCTATCAAGCCGATGGCTACAAGCCGGATATTAACGATCTCAGCATCGTTAGAGGAGTCCGCATAACCAAAAGTCTCTTCATGGCGAGAGTCGAATGCTCGTCTAAGGCTTTCCAAGTTCTTTTCATTTGGATTCCATTGGATTGGTAATGTAAAGGATTGTCCTTCATATCGTATGTCCAAGGTAAATTCATTCAAGTGCCGTTCACAAGGTATTCCTTCCCTACGTAAAATTTCTTTGCCTTCTTGTCGTAGAATTTCGGCCTCCTGTCGTAATTTGTCTAAAGATGATTCGTTAAGACTCCCACCCCAGGCCTTAACAAAATCCCGCCTTAGATCCGCCATCATTTGTCCCAGAGCTGAAAGATGGCCGGGGAGACGGGGAATTAGTATTTCGGACATACCCAATTCTTCAGCTACTAGGAACCCGTGCATGGGCCCAGCACCGCCAAAACCGATTAGCGTGAAATTACGTGGATCGAAACCACGGTGCACAGAAACCTCACGTACTGCACCGGCCATTTTTGCTACAGCAATCGTTAATGCCGCGTCGGCTATTCCGATAAGATCTTCTGTTTTCAACGCTCTAGAAACGGAACTAAATGCGTCACTTGCGGCCACGCGGTCTAGCGTGAGCCCGCCAGCCAGCGGTCGATCTATTGTCAGTCGCCCCAAAAGAAGGTTGGCGTCGGAAATTGTTGGCCTGATACCGCCTTTTCCATAGCAGGCAGGCCCAGGTGAGGCACCTGCACTTTGCGGGCCAATCTGCAGAGTACCGTCGGGACCAACCCAAATTATAGACCCTCCCCCAGCACCAATGGTGTGAATATCAAGCTGTGGCATGCGTAGAGGAAATGCGTCGATTTGGTTGTCATGCGACATTCTGGGTGTCAAACTATGCACTAGGGCGACGTCAGTGCTAGTGCCGCCCATATCAAAGGTGATCATATCTCGGACACTAGATCCTTCCGCTACTTGAACGGCTCCTACCACGCCACCCACGGGCCCTGATAAAAAAGTACTGGCACAGCGTTTTGCCGCATCCTCTAGCGTCATAGCTCCCCCATTAGATCCCATCACATTGACCGGTGCCGTGATACCTCGGTTTGATAGTTCCTGTTCTAGCATTTCAAGATATGAAGTCACGACGGGTGTGAGATAAGCATTGAGGACAGCGGTGGAACCGCGTTCAAATTCTCCCCGTTCGGGAATCAAGGTGGCCGACTCGGTTACTGGAATTTTGGGAAGTTTTTCTCGTAAAAAAGCCGCTAATACCAGTTCATTTTTGGAGTTAAGATAGCTGTTCAAAAATGTTACAGCAATGGCCTCAATATTCTGTTTACGAATGGTTTTAAAAATCTCATCACAGGAACATATATCGATTGGTGTTAATATTTCTCCCGTGGCTGTTGTCCGTTCCTGTACCTCATACCGTTGATCTCTAGGCACCAGAGGTTCGGGTCTTTGCCAGGCAGCGTCGAAGATGCCTCCTATAAGGCGCCGACCTTTGCCGATCTCTATAACGTCGCGAAAACCTTCAGTTGTAATCATGGCCGTTTTAGCACCTCGACGCTGGAGAAGAGTATTTGTCGCAATCGTTGTGCCGTGAACAAAGGCCCGAATGTCGTCGAAATCTATATCTAATTGTATCAAGGCATTTAGCACTCCCTGCCATTGTTCGCCTGGCAAGGACGGTACCTTAGCGGCTAATAACTGCCCCTTTTCTTCATGATAGGCCAGTAGGTCGGTAAACGTGCCGCCAACATCCACGCCAATGAGGTATTGTTTATTGGTCATTATGAGGGTGTTTTCAGCGCTCGGAGCTCAATCTTATCTCCGGATTTCGCGCCTAGGGCTGCTAGACCCAAAGGGCCAAGCTTCACCATATTTTGAGTACCACGAATGTTGACCCATCCACGGAGCGAAGCCGCGGCGGAGGCCATTGATAGTTCTATAAGGTCTCCTTTTATTACACCTAAATGATCAGCGACACTCTTCGATAAAGTAATGCATCGACGTGTACCATCAAGCTCGTCTTTTTCTGATGGGTAGACAGGCAGGATAAACCGGGATTGCTCAATAAGCTCACGTTCAACTTTAGTGGCCAGTAAATCGACTTTGCCTTTGGCGTTAAAGACAATTCCATAACTTTTTCTGGCGTGGTCAGCGTCGATGTAACCTTTGACTACATCTTCCTCTACTCGAACAAGCTCGCGGACTAATGGATCCCCATACCCGCCGCCGCCTGATGACTCCATGCGTACGATGTCATCTTTAATAAGGGCAAAGCCACCAACTTTTCCGGGCACTGGGGACGGTTGGATTATCTGCCCTTCGCGTAGGACTACAAAACGGTTTGCATAGCCGCTATGGCCGCCGGCAACCCCGAAAGGGGGAATAATAGCATGGTCTGCTAACACGGATAAGCTTGCATGGTCTGACAGAATGCGTACATCTCTTCGCATTCCGCAACCACCTCGGTATTCACCGTCTCCGCAGGAATTTTTGCGTAATCCATATTGTTCGATGCGAACGGGGCATTGCATTTCAGCGATCTCGGCCGCCTGAACTACATTGAAGTCACCTTCTATAAATGCTCGAACAGCATGGCTCCCATCGGTGTGTTTGGTTGCGCCGGTTCCGCCTGCGGGGTATTCGTACAGCAAGAAAATTCCAGCCTTATCTTTTGAATTTCTTAACTGGGGTCCAGACATATAGACATGATTAGCACCGCCTTTAAGGTCCCCAACGAGTTTTTCGGGTAATGCTTGACCAAGTGCTGAAACCGTCATCGCTACCATTATCGACCGGCACTCAGCCATTCCCCCGCAGGGTGCCGGAAGAGTTGCATTTAAGAAACTACCGGGTGGGTTTATAATCTTAATTGGGTTGAACGTGCCATGGTTTACAGGGGTGTGTGGATCGAGATAGCTTTTGACTACTGTGGCGACTGAGTTTAGAGCCATGGCTGGGCCCACGTTAGTTGGACCACTCGTTTGCGGACTACTTCCGCTAAAATCAGCGATCAATTGATCTCCCAATACAGTAATTTTTAATCTTCCTAACAGTGGTTCTGGGGAATGGCCATCGCTGTCGAGATAGCCTTCAGCATAATATTTACCATCTGGAATCTGAGAAAGCCGATCGCGCGTAACTGCTTCGGAACGGCATATTAATTCTTCGACCGCATTTAAGAATGCGCTGCCACCAAATCGATCGAAAAGGCGTCCAATATGTTCGGCAGCTTTTCTTGAAGTACCCAGCATTGTATTAAAATCCCCTCGTCGTTCTTGGGGGATACGCATGTTATTTATTAGCAAATTGATAAAGGCTTCATCCATTCTGCCCCGTTCACAAATTCTTGTTGGTTCTATCCTTAACCCTTCCTGATAGATTTCTGTTACTCTTCCGGAAAGTGAACCGGGCGTCATTCCTCCTACATCACCCCAATGGCAGCGGGTTGCGGTGAACATGACCAATACGCCGGCGTAAAATACTGGGTATAACATCAAAATATCATTCAGATGAGTTCCCCCTGTATATGGGTCGTTGTGTAGAAAGATATCTCCATCGTGGATATCACCTTTAAAAGCTTTCACGACGTGGGCTGTAGAATAGGGTACAGCAAATATGTGTATTGGGTGGTCTGATGCGCCTTGTGCTACTAGTCGACCGTCGGCCGTGACTAGCGCACAAGAAAAGTCATGTCCTTCATAAATAATCGAAGAATAGGAACTGCGAATCACATTGGCCCTCATCTCGTTAACGACGGCAACTAATGATTCACGAATCAATTCTAAGCGGCCAAGTTCGTCCATATTAGTTTCTTCATGTAAAAGGGTTTTTACGAGGGGCAATTTATATATTCACGAATATTTTCCTTTGATCACAAGCTAAAATCATCTGCAATGGGGATTTTGTTTTTAAAATTACGGACAAAAAAATGCACTGATTTTTACAATTATATATTAGATATTGCTGACTTAACAGCATGTGTGGTGAATTAATACTATCAAAAGTGTTTGTATCCGCAGTGTTTTATCGAAGTACTTAGGCTATTGAAATAGGTAACAGCATTTATCATCAATAAATTTCAATAATATTCAAAAACAGGATTTAAGCCGCTTTAATGAAAAAGGGGGAAGACGAAATGGCCACTGCCGAGTTTTGGGCATATTTGAATGGTAAGTTGGTTCGTGGACCCGAAGCAGTCATTCCGTTGACTGATCGTGGTGTGCAGTGGGGTGACGCTGTGTATGATTCTATAAGGACTTACGGTGGAAAACCATTCCAAATGCCATACCGAATTGATCGTTTCTTCCGAAGTTTGTTCTATGCGAGGATCGCTCCGGGGCTAACGAAGGAGACACTCCAAAACGCCACAGAAAAAGTAATTGAAAAAAATCTAAAATTAGTAGGTGCCAGCAACGATATTTCGGTTAACTATTATGTCTCTCGAGGCTCAATGGAACCAACTAATGGCTTAATGCCAGCAGGCACGGTGGCAATTTTCTGCAGGATGATCGCCTTTTCGAGCTTTGCGAAGTATTATGTGCGTGGTGCACCGGCGATTACACCGTCAACTCGCCGCACCCCACCTGAATGCGTTTCTCCTAAAGCCAAGGTTTCAAACAAAATGAACCACTTCCAAGCTGAGATGGAGGCAAGGGCGCATAATCCGGACGCCTTTGCTATAATGCTGGATTTGGAAGGCAATATAACTGAGGGCACAGGTGCGAACTTCTTATTTGTCTCGGAGGGGCGAGTTAAAATTCCTGATACGCGTTTAGTACTTAGCGGTGCTGATATGGCTGCTATCCAAGAATTAGCTGGGGGAATGCAGATCGGTTGCGACGAGGGCACATTTACGCCCTATGACGTTTATAACAGCGAAGAAGCATTCCTTACAACCAACAGCTTTGGGATCTTACCCATAGTGAGCATGAACGGAATGCCAATTGGTTCCGGAAAAGTTGGCCCAATAACACGCCGTTTAATGGATTCATGGTGCGAATTAGTTGGGATGGATTTCGTTGATCAAGCACTTAATCACTTGCCTTCAGACGAACGTGAGGCTTTGAAGGAGGAGAGGACTCATCAATAAAAATAATCTTATAAATAGAGCATAGGCGAGGTGATTAGAGCACCCATTTGTGGAGTTCGCTCTTAAAAGGAATTGATATAATGAACTGTGGATAGAGGTTGGCTAAAACTGAGGAATAAGCTCAGGTTGGATTGATTTCGAGATTTTGATCATAAACGCACTAGGGTCAGCTACAAACAATCGTAAAAAAGCACAGGTGATTTTTTAGGATATAAATAAAATCATAATCGTGCATACGAATTGTAATAGTTGGAGCGGGCGATGGGATTCGAACCCACGACTTCAACCTTGGCAAGGTTGCGCTCTACCCCTGAGCTACGCCCGCTTAGTATCTCGATTAGATCGACTGGATTAGCGAGCAGGATAATACTCAAAGGATCTTAGTTTGCAAAGGGGTCAAGATATTGGCAAATAAAATAAGGTATTTAGATTTAATATTTTTTTAGATGTAAAAGAGATTTTAGATTTTCTTACTGTAGAATTAAAAAGGGACGTTTATAAAAATAAGGAGAGAATTTTGTCCATAGGCCGTCAAGAGGATGTGTTTAAGCGTCTAAATGAACTCGGTATAAACGTTGTAACGCATAGTCATCCACCTCTGTTTACCGTTGAAGAATCTAAAGAATTACGCGGTCCGTTACCAGGCGGGCACTGCAAAAACTTGTTTCTGCGGGATAAAAAAGGGAAGATGTGGTTATTGATTTGTCGGGAAGATCTTACAATCGAGCTAAAATCGATGAGTATTAAATTAGGCTCTGGAAGACTATCTTTTGGAAGTGCAGACCGTCTGAAGCGCGTCCTCGGTGTTTTTCCTGGTGCTGTCTCGCCTTTTGCTTTAATAAACGATATTCAGGTATCTGTTGAGGTTATTATTGACCAAGGTTTAATGACCCTATCTCCGTTAAATTTTCACCCAATCACAAATGATAAGACCACAGCTATTAAACCAGCTGATTTGATTTCCTATATTAAGTCGTGTGGGCATGAGCCTAAGATAATGAACATGGACTCGAAAAATTAATTTGGCTTGCGCTTCTCCCTCACAACGCCATATTGGTAAGTATTAATAATTACTGTTAAGGAGGTCTGATGGAAACATTGATTAATGGGGGCGGCGCAGCTAATGCGGACGCTAATCTTGATCTGATCAAAGATTCCTCAACGGCGACCTTTATGGCTGATGTTGTTGAAGCGTCGCAAACAGTTCCAGTTATAGTAGACTTTTGGGCCCCCTGGTGTGGTCCATGTAAACAATTGGGGCCAATTTTAGAGAAAGTTGTCAGGGATGCGGCCGGTGCGGTTCGATTGGTTAAGGTGGATATAGACCAAAGCCCAGAAATAGCGCAACAAATGCGCATTCAGTCTATCCCAGCTGTTTTTGCGTTTAAGGATGGTAGGCCGGTAGATGGATTTGCTGGTGCTCTTCCGGAGAGTAAAATTCGAGATTTCGTCAAAAAACTCACGGGAGGTACTGCCGGTGAATCGCCTATTGCGGAAGCATTGGATACTGCGGATGAAATGCTTGGTAATGAGGATTTTAATGGAGCAACGGGACTATTCAGGCAAATTCTTCAACATGATCCCTCTAGTCTGCGGGCAATTGCAGGACTTGGTAAGTGCCTTGTTTTCGAAGGTGAAATTGATCAGGCTAGGCAATTGATAAATGATCTGACGGATGATCAGAAGAAATCGGCGGAAATTCAGGGTGTTTTAGCGCAACTTGATTTAGCCGCCGATAGCGAAGAGGTGGGGGACGTTTTGGAACTTCGGTCAAAGGTTACCGAAGACCCTAATGATTTGGATTCCCGTTTTGATTTGGCGATGGCCTTATATGGTAATGGTGATCGGGAGGGTGCTGTAGATCAACTTTTAGAGAGTATACGCATAAACCGTGCATGGAATGAGGAGGCTGCACGAAAACAACTAGTCAAATTTTTTGGTGCATTTGGCCAGACAGATCCTTTGACAGTGGAGACAAGGAAACAATTATCAGCGATCCTATTCTCTTAAGGTATGGAAAACTGATGCATTCAGGGGGGGGTGCATTTGGCAGGATATAGATTTCCGGTTGATTTTTCTGACCTACCAACAACACTTCCAGTATTTCCACTGGAGGGGGTTTTGTTGTTGCCTGGAGGGATTCTGCCCCTGAATATTTTTGAGGTCCGCTATCTGGAGATGACGGATGCTTCATTGGCGACCCATCGTCTGGTAGGGATGATCCAACCGAAAGTCGAATCGATATCTGACGATCGACCTATCCTCTATGAAACGGGTTGTGCCGGTCGTATTACAGCTTTTTCCGAGACTCAGGATGGGCGTTATTTAATCACATTAACGGGTGTATGCCGTTTCGATATTAAGCAGGAAATTTCAACAAAGCTTCGATATCGAACGGTGATCCCAGACTGGAACCCCTATTATAAGGATTTTTCTGGGACAGAGGATCAAAATATTGATAGAAAGCGTCTATTCTTGGCACTAGATGGTTATTTTATAAAACATCAAATCAAAGCTGACTGGGACGCTATTAAGGGAATGACGAATTTACAACTGATAAATTCTATGGCAATGGTATGCCCATTTGGCGCAGTTGAAAAGCAAGCACTGCTTACCGCAGATAAGACGGCAGATCGAGCTGCCACCATGATAAGCCTATTGGAAATGGCAGTGCACCCCATGGGTAGCGGGGATGAATTGCGCCACTGATTATTTTATGAACTAACAGGTGAGGGTTTTATGCCGGTTAGGCCTATGAAGAGGGAAATAGACCCTAAACTACTTGAGATTTTGGTATGCCCATTAACAAAATCTCTTCTTCGATATGATCGTGCGGCAGAGGAATTAATTAGCGATCAGGCAGGTTTAGCATTCCCAATTCGAAATGGCGTGCCCATTATGTTGGTTGATGAGGCTCGGGTTTTGTCAGATAATTTAAACGCTGCCTCGGTATCACTGGGCCAAAAAGAACAAGAAAAATAAGCTAAATGTCAGACGAATTTTCATCGAAGTATTGGCCTGTTGAGATAAGGATTAAGACGAAAGAAAAATCACTTGAAATTGATTTCGATAACGGGGACAAATATTCAATTTCCGCAGAATTACTTCGTGTAGAAAGCCCGTCAGCAGAAGTGCAAGGACATGGTACCGATAAAAAAACAATTGTGTATGGCCGCAGACATGTTGGAATAGTGGGTGTTGATCCTGTGGGAAACTATGCTATTCGAATTCGATTTGATGATTTACATGATACCGGTATTTATTCTTGGAGGTACCTGCATGAACTAGGGAAATCCGGTGATTCCATATGGGAAAAATATTTAGAAAGATTAGAAGAGGAAGGGTTTAGTAGAGATCCTTAAATATGAAAAAAGTTAAAACTTAAGGAAGTAGCCCATTTAATAGAGCCGAACGTTGTCCAAGAATTCCCATGGCGTGTCGCATCAATAATTTTTTTACAGGTGTGCTTTGATTTACAAAATTAAGGCCAGTTGATCGGAGACACCGAATTATTTTATTGTTATTGGAAAAAAGTCGATTCAGACTGTCAGTTGCTAGGACCATAGCTAAATTTTCCGGACGTCTATGGACGTTAAACCGACGCAGCGCTTCGGGATTGCCAGCGTCTAGACCTAGTCTTTTCGCAGTCGCGATCTCTTGAGCTAGGGATGCGATATCCCTCACGCCTAAATTGAAGCCCTGACCAGCAATTGGGTGCAAACCATGGGCGGAATCACCTACCAAAGCGACGCGGTCTGAAACTTGAGTTTCGACGTTAATCATTGATAGTGGGAACGAACGACGTTTGTCTACAATAGTCATTTTACCCAAACAATCACCGAAACGAGCTCGTAGAGCATATTCGAAGTTTTCATCACTTAGTGACATCAGTGCTGTAGCTACTTCCGTTCGTTCAGTCCAGACAATGGAAGAATGGTTATTTTGCATCGGCAAAATTGCTAGAGGCCCGCCGATCAGGAATCGTTCGTGAGCGATCCCATGATGGGGATGGTCATGGGAAATAGTACACACCATGCTCGTTTGGCCATAGCTAAATTTTGTCATCCCAATTCCAGCTAGTTGACGCACTTTACTGGTCCGTCCATCGCTACCCACTATTAAATGTCCTTCGATATCTGAACCGTTACTTAAATGAGCAATAATTTTAGCGGATTCGATAGTTAGTCGGTCCAGGGTTTTATTGAAAAAACAAGTTATGAGGTCGTGGTTAATGACTCGGTTAAACAGTGCTTTTTTCAGCAAAGTATTTTCAACAATGAACCCAAGAGGATGGTCTCCTACGTCACAATGGTTGTAGTGTAAAAATTTGTGAGAGTTTTCTTCTGAAATTCGAATATCTAGAATGGGCTCTGCATGCTCATCTAGGTTAGCCCACACGCCAAGTGCCTCGAGCATATTTTTACTACTATAAGCAATTGCAGTTGTCCGTCCATCACCATGTTCTCCAGCGCTTGCATACGCTGACTGTTTATCAACTAATGCGACGGGGATACCTGTTTGGGCTAGAGATACGGCTGTGGTCATCCCAGATAAGCCGCCCCCAATTATGATACTTTCAAAATATTGCATTATCCTGCTCGCAGGTTGTAAATTCGGACTTTATAGCATGAAATTGTCCTTCTTTATGCGTTGTTGTCCTATTAGATTAATTAATTCCGACGGTATCGGGATTCTCCACAATAGGTCAATAAATTAGCCAGTATGATAATCCTGAATCCCCTGATATTGAATGTCGAAAAGTATTGAAGCATTGAGCATCTAAGCGTGTTATTGGGACGCATTATTAAACCGTTTGCAAGCTTGACCACCTTAGCTCGTAATATCTTTAAAATTAAATGAAGTGTACGGTATGTTAGCGAGCAAACATTTAGATTATTCCATGTATTTTTTCTATAAAGCTATTTTGACGTAAGAGTGCTCGACTTAATGTGTTTATTTAGAGGGTTTTAGGTAAAACTTTGTTTTTTACATTAATGTTGTTCGATAAGGCCCCGTGATATATAGTAGTTTTCTTATTTTAGATAAAGGACAGGCCGATTTTGTGGCGTGATTCGTTAGATTGAATGTTAAATCCAGAACTAACTCCTCTAGATCAATACACCTTCGCAAGACTTGACGAAATTTTGTCGGATATTCAGCCAAACCCTTACGAATCCCCTATTCTTTTTTCTCTAGGAGAACCTCAAAAACCAACCCCTACAATTTTGGCCGATACGATAGAGGCCCATAAAACTCTCTGGAATAGGTATCCCTCTCCAAGAGGTGATTCGGCATTTAGGGAAGCAGCAGTTAATTGGCTTTACCGAAGATATAGTCTTCCGAATGGTTTTGTTGATCCTGAAAGACACGTAATTCCCGTTCCGGGGACCAGGCAGCCTTTGTGTCAAATTGGCTTTATCTGCACGCCGCCGGAAAAAAATAGAAAAAAACCGGCTATATTGATGCCTAATCCTTTTTATCACGTATATCAGGGCGCTGCTCTAGTCGGTCGGGGAGAGCCAATATATTTGTCAGCAGAACATGAAAGTGATTTTTTGCCAGTTTTGGGAGAGATCTCGGAAGAAATTTTAACACGAACGTCTATAATGTTTTTGTGCACGCCGACAAATCCTCAGGGTACAGTTGCTACTACTAAGTATTTAAAAAACGCTATCGCGTTGGCGAGAGAATACGACTTCGTATTAGCCGTGGATGAATGTTACTCGGAAATCTATCGAGATAGCCCCCCGCCAGGTGGATTGGAAGCTTGCTCTGAACTCGGTCTTGGTATGGAAAATGTAGTCTGTTTTCACTCGTTGTCAAAAAGATCCAGTGCGCCTGGCCTTCGATCTGGATTCTTGGTTGGAGATGAAAAAATAGTAAGGAAATTTAGCCAATTTGTAACCTTTGGCGGTGCACCATTACCGGTCCCGATTATGCACGCATCTACGGCTCTCTGGAACGACGATCAGCACGTCATTGAAAACCGAGCCTACTATGATCAAAACTTCTGCATCGCAGAAGATATTTTGCGTCCGCATTTCGACATATCAACTCCTCCCGCAGGATTTTTCCTTTGGCTTAAAATAGGTGATGGGATAGAGGCATCTCGAAAGTTATGGAAAAAAGCATCAGTTAAAACAGTTCCTGGAGAATTAATGGCTCGAGACGGATATGAAGGCATTAATCCTGGAAAACCATATATCCGAATTGCTTTGGTTTATGATTCAAACGTTACTGAAGTGGGATTAAAGCGCCTGATTAGAACATTGTTTTAGACGTGATAATATAAAGTTTATGGAAGAAAGTAACCAATATACCCACAATATTTTTATTTTTGGTCCCTGAATTAGAAGCAAAGGATCGATAATGTCGACAATGAATAGAACGGATGCAACGGAACTCAGTCCAAAGAAAAGAGGATTATTTTTCAGCCGTCGATTGCAGGAACTATCCGGTGCGATTTTGGTATCCATTGGTTTTTTTCTTGCTGTCGCGTTATTGACCTATACATCATCCGACCCATCCTTAAATTCAGTTGGACTTTCAAGTGCAAGCAATCTGGTAGGGTTGCCCGGGGCGATAGTGTCCGACTTACTTTTACAGTCAGTTGGATTGGCTAGTGGTGTGATCGTTTTAGTTCTTATTATGTGGGGTTGGAGATTTTTATCACACAGACGAATCAGCAGATTTTGGATTCGTCTTGCTGTTTTGCCTGTGGCGAGTGTTATGATCGCAATTCCAATGGCCTTAATTCCAATTTCAGACGGCGGTTTCTTGTATGCAGGTTCTGGTGGTGTGTTAGGGTCTCTTTTTCTCGGAAAATTGCTAGACTTGAATTTCGCACTTCTAAATCACTCGTCCATAGCAGTGTCGCTGATTTTCGGTCTTGGTCTGTTGACATTACTTTGGTGTCTTGGTGTCACTTTTGGTGAATGGGTATCTGGGGCTCGGAGTGTACTTAAGAATTTTTGGTTTGCGCTAATTTTAGGAAAAAGAGGGGGCGCAGCGGGAGGCCGGTTTCTCGAAGCAAGTGTAGACGCTACTTTGAGTCTTGCTCACCGAAGTATAAAAACGGCTCGGAGTCGCAAAGAACCAATTTTATCGAAATCAATGTCTTCAAAAACATTAAAAAATGTAGAGATCACACCTAACGTAAAAACTGAGAGCGCAGGCTTGATTCAATCAAATGACTTTAGGGGTAATTTTGATGAAAAACCGTCAGAGGGAACAGCATTGGTTCGAAAGAGGCCCAGGAAGTCTAAAACTAGACAAGAGTCTCTGGATCTATCACCGGCTGGAGAATATCGCTTTCCACAGTTAAACCTCTTAACATACCCAGAATCTGTCAGCGAATCTGGCCCCGATAAAAACACACTCGAGGCAAATGCTCGAATGCTTGAAACGGTACTCCAGGATTTTGGAATCAAGGGAGAAATAGTGAAAGTACGAAGTGGGCCAGTTGTAACACTTTACGAACTAGAGCCTGCACCGGGAACCAAATCCTCCCGAGTTATTGGATTAGCTGAAGATATTGCACGGTCCATGAGTGCTGTTTCGGTAAGAGTTGCCGTAGTGCCGGGTCGCAATGTTATTGGCATAGAACTTCCCAACTATGGTCGTGAAATGGTTTATCTGAGAGAAATCTTAGAAGATGTGGCCAGTCAAAAAACTAACGCGAAACTCGCTATAGCCTTGGGTAAAGATATAGGTGGTGGGCCTGTTGTAGTTGACTTAGCCCGTATGCCCCATTTGTTAATTGCGGGGACTACTGGATCCGGAAAGTCTGTAGCGGTTAATACAATGATTCTTTCGCTTCTCTATAGGCTTGGGCCTGATCAATGTCGTATGATTATGGTTGATCCAAAAATGCTAGAATTGTCTATTTACGATGGAATTCCGCATCTATTGAGCCCAGTGGTAACAGATCCAAAAAAAGCAGTGGTAGCACTTAAATGGACTGTACGAGAAATGGAAAGTCGCTATAGGGCGATGTCAAAACTAGGTGTTCGGAACATCGACGGTTATAATGCTCGGCTAGATGAGGCTAGAAAAAAGGGCGAGGTACTAAAAAGAAGAGTTCAAACGGGATTCGATTCGGAAACGGGTAAACCTGTTTTCGAAGACGAGCCACTCGATCTAACACCCCTTCCTTATATTGTTGTTATAATCGACGAAGTCGCGGATCTCATGCTTGTGGCTGGAAAGGATATAGAAGGAGCGGTACAACGATTGGCACAAATGGCTAGGGCGGCGGGAATTCATGTTATAATGGCGACTCAACGTCCCTCAGTGGATGTAATCACCGGAACCATTAAAGCTAATTTTCCAAATCGTATAAGTTTTCAAGTGACTTCCAAAATTGATAGTCGAACGATATTGGGTGAACAAGGTGCGGAACAACTGTTGGGTCAGGGCGATATGCTTCATATGGCTGGGGGCGGACGGATCACGCGAGTCCATGGACCATTTGTCTCAGACGAAGAGGTAGAGGATGTCGTCCTTCATCTCCGATCCCAAGGTGAGCCCGAATATAACGATTCAATAACTGAAGAGGATGAGGTGGGTGACCCTCTGGCGCCGTACGGTCTTGGTGTAGGAGATTCAGAGGCTGGAACTGGAGACGAACTATTTGATCAAGCTGTTTTGCTCGTGGGGCGTGAGCGCAAAGCGTCAACTAGTTTTATCCAGAGACATTTGAAAATAGGCTATAATAGAGCCGCTACTATAATAGAAAGGATGGAAAGCGATGGAGTAGTTAGTGCGGCAAACCATGTTGGTAAACGTGAGGTTCTGATACCTGACCATCCGAATAGTTAAGTTTTTAGCCCTTTTAATGCATTTTCGGAGACATTTCACATCAATAATATAATCCGAATAACATTATTTGGGCTATTAGTAAGCTTGGCCTATCTGGCATCAGCCCTTGCCCTTTCTCCCGAAGAAAAAGATGATCTTAGTAAGATTGAGACCTATCTCAATGGGGTTTTGACACTAAAATCGAGATTTATTCAGACATCGAGTGATGGAGAAGTAGTAGAAGGTGATTTTTATTTATCTAGGCCAGGAAAAATGCGTTTCGAATACGACCCCCCTTCTCCTATTTTGTTAATAGCAAATGGTTTTTTCGTTATTTATGTTAACAATCAGGCGGAACAGGTGACGCATATTCCTATTAGGAATACCCCTCTTCGGTTGTTATTAGAACGGGATGTTAATTTAAGAGAGTTCTATGTGGTCAATTTTGTTAAAAGAGGTCATGGCACATTGACGTTAATGCTTTCTACTAAGGATGATTCAAATGGTGGAAGGGTGAAACTGTTTTTTTCAGATAATCCAGTGGCTTTGAGACAGTGGTTTATACGCGATGCGCAGGGCGTTGAAATAAGAGTATCGTTACTTGGTGTTGAACGAGGGCTCTCATTTGATCCACGTCTTTTCCAGTTGGATGTGGAAGATTTTGATGATGTGGAGGCTACGCGCTAATTATTTTTAAAAGGGTGAATTAAAAGTCGTAGGAAGGATAATTCAGTTTTCGCTTCAACTCCGATTTTCATTTCGGTCGTTCGTTTGGTTTCGCTTTTCGACTTAAATATAGAATCCCAAAAACTGAATATGGTCCCGTAATTTGAATCAGTATCCTGTTCAACCGCTTTGTGGTGCACCCAATGAATAGATGGTGTGACCAACAATTTGGAAATTAACATTTCCCTTCTAGGTTCGAGATTTAAGTTTGAGTGATGAAATGCAGATACGATGAGGACCATTCCTTCAAAAATCAGAATGGATGATAAAGGCATATTTAGTGTAAGAATTACCAAAGCCCGAAATAAGGCGGATAAAATGATTTCTCCAAAATGAAATCGGACGGAAGAAGTAACGTCAAGAAATTCGTCTAAATGATGCACTTCGTGAAACCGCCAAAATATTGATATTCTGTGGTTTGCTCTGTGCCACCAATATATTAAGAAATCGAGTAATATAATATCGAGGGCTAATTCAATATTGCTGTTAACAATTTCAGGACGCCAATCAAGAGCTGTATTCACTGCCCATTCGGATAAGGGAATGATTAAAGCTATCGATAGCCCAATATTAAGCATCCATAGTCCGCAGTTGCGGATGACGCGGCGCCAACCTCCTATGCGGATAACGGCAGGTACTAGTCTTTCTCCAATAAACAGAACCGATAGGGAAACTGTAACCAACGTAACTTTAAATTCCAGAAGATTCTGAGTGATTTCATCCATTATCAAGATATGGCAGACTCTGGGAAAATATCCAACTGTTGTTGTAAACGAATGAAAGTATAATGACTCTAGTTAAGGAATAATCGCATGCGGACTTCGAAACTCACTCCTCTGGTTGGTGTTTCGGCTTGTAGGAACGAAGAGAAAAATCACCCTTTTCATCGCACTGGTGAAAAGTATGTGCTCGCAATGAAAGATTCAGCGGGTTGTGCGCCCGTAATTATCCCAGCTTTAGGGAATGATGGCCCCTTAAACGTATACGCGGACCGGTTGGATGGCTTGTTATTGACAGGCAGTCCATCCAATGTTGAACCAGAGCAATATAACGGTGAGCCAAGTGAAGAAGGAACAAAGCACGACTCCTATCGCGACGCAACTACCTTGCCATTAATACGCTCCTGCGTGGAAAGAGGTATTCCAGTGCTTGGCTTGTGTCTGGGAATTCAAGAATTAAATGTGGCATTCGGTGGTTCTTTACACCAGAATATTGCAGCGCTCGGTAATACATTTGATCATCGAATGCGGCGGGATGTTGAAAGCTATCAACAACGCTATAGACCAGCCCATAGCATCCGTATTACAGAGGGAAGTTTGCTACATCGTCTTGTAGGCAAGGAAGAAATACTCGTTAATTCATTGCATGCTCAGGGAATAGCCCAATTGGGCGAAGGTATAAAAGTCGATGCAGTTGCGCCGGACGGTGTGATTGAAGCTATTAGCATTCCCGATTCTTTGGGGTTTGTGCTTGGTGTCCAGTGGCATCCTGAATTACCATCGCCAATAGAAGGAAATAATCGGAAAATTTTTGAAGCGTTTGGAGATGCTTGCAGGGTTTATGCATCAGGGCGAAATAGGCGTGCCAACGAAGTGATAGAATAGTTTTTAAAAATAAACTTTATTTAAAGCGACTGTTTGAAATATTATGCGACTCGATCACCTTTTTTGATTACAGCGGCTCTATTATCCACGCCAGGCAGCATTTTCGCAGGATCGCGGGTCACAACTACATCAATTACCGTCGGAGATCCACGATGTTCGAGCCCATTTTTAATTGCTCCTGCGATTTGGTCGGGATGTTCAACCCTTATACCATTGCATTCAAGGGCCATAGCGGCTTTTGCATAATTAGTTTCGGCAAGATCGCTAGATTGATAGGCATCCTCTCCATACATCAAGTGCTGCAGGGCTTTTACATAACCCGATGCAGCGTTATTGACCACGATAATTGTAAAGTTGAGCTTCATTCTCCGGGCTGTTTCCAATTCACCTAGTGTCATATTAAAACCACCGTCACCTGTAATAGCTACAACAGGTCCTACGTCGGCAAGTGCGGCACCCATTGCTCCCGGAAGACCATATCCTATCGATGCAAATCCGCGATCAGGCAGGAATCCCCGGCCAGCTTTTTTTGTATCGTAGAGCAATCCGCCCCAATGGGCTGCAAATCCACCGTCTGCCACTAAAATCGCGTTTTCCGGTAACTGCAAATTAAGCTCGTGCATTAAACGCGCCATATTGACTGGGATTTCTTCCGAAGTAAGCCTTCCAGTTACTGAAACGCGCCATTCATCCATTCTTTTGGAAATTTCAGTTTTATAAGATGATCTTGCGTTGATTTGTCTTTTTGAATCGTTTTCCATAGCTGCATGCAGATCGCAAATACCGTCACGAGCATCACACCAAACGGCAACATCCGGTTGTAGCGTTCTTCCTATTTCTTCTGGGACAAGCTCCAAATGAATTACTGGTTTCCCGTTTGGAGGTAAAGCAAACCTTTTAGTGGCAATTTCTCCTAGTTTGCAACCGACTACCAGGAGGCAGTCACTTTCTTCCATAAGAGCGTTGGCAATTCGATCGTATCGGCCAAATAAACCAGCACTTAGCGGATTGATGCAAGCGATGGAACCTTTTCCCGTCATGGTATGAGCTACGGGAATCGAAAAAGCTTCCGAAAAGGCCTCGAGCGATTGTGAGGCTCTGCTCAAATGAACCCCACCCCCTGCTAAAATTAAGGGTCTTTTTGCATCCCGCAGTATTTTTGTGGCTTCTTGAACCGATTCTATCGAAGGGCGTGTTCGAAGATTTGGCGACTCCTGATTTTGTTGTGGAACGTCTAAGTCATCTGGATCAAAAGGGTAAGTTGCGTGGCAGATGTCTTCAGGGACATCCAAAACTACGGGCCCCGGTCGTCCAGTAGTGGCCACTTGAAAGGCTCTACGAACGAGTTCTGGCAATCGTTCAATCATTTCTACCCGAATCAATTCTTTAACAGCGGGCCGAAGAATTTCTACTTGTTTGCTTTCTTGGGTCATATTTTTCCAAGAATGCATTCTATGGCTGTCACCAACTAAGGCTACTATTGGACTCCCGGCATTTAGAGCTTCGACTAACCCAGTTATTAAATTAGTTGCGCCCGGACCCAAAGTTGCATCAACAACACCAACCCGGCCAGTAACTTTGGCATACGCGTCAGCGGCAAATACCCCACACCGCTCATCATTGATAAGCGAATGTTTTAGCCCTAAACGTCTAGCAGCATCATAAAAAGGAAGTAATTGGAAACCGCCCATTCCAAACATTGGACCAATGCCTTGTGCGCGTAATAGTCTAGCTATTGCTTCCCCGCCGGTCATTTCATTGGTGTCAGCCATGGTACTCACCTCCCTCTTTTCTGGGAAATCAACGATTCGCTTTGCTTACTTTAGCCTGTGGACAGTTATGCTGCAAAGGGTTGTGAATATTGTTTTTCCCTTAATGAGTATTTATCGTGTAGGAGAAATGAAATGTGTTGAGATCAATTGATACACAAATTCAATTCGCTAAACCCTTTTTGGTTTTAGACTAAAACTATGGTTGAGTAAGGCACTAAGATATATCTATTGCCGCATAACGATCATCTTTTTAATTTCTGCAATGGCTTGCGCAGGGTTTAGTCCTTTGGGGCACGTTTTTGTGCAGTTCATTATTGTGTGACAACGATAAAGTCTGAATGGGTCTTCCAAAGAGTCCAGGCGTTCTCCAGTGTATTCATCTCGAGAATCAGCGATCCAACGATAAGCTTGTAATAAAACGGCTGGTCCAAGATAACGCTCTCCATTCCACCAATAACTCGGGCACGAGGTGGAGCAACTAAAGCATAAAACGCATTCCCACATCCCATCTAATTTAGCTCTTTCTTCGATTGATTGGCGGCGTTCTTTATCCGGTGGCGGAGGCGTTTTTGATTTTAACCATGGTTCGACCGAGGTCAGCTGTGCATAGGCTGTGGACAAATCGGGGACCAAATCATTAATTATTTCCATATGGGGCAATGGGTAGTTTCTAACTGCGCCTTTGACTTCGGTTATTGGTTTGAGACAAGCTAATGTATTGGTGCCATCTATATTCATACTGCAACTTCCGCAAATTCCTTCGCGGCAAGATCGACGAAACGTTAACGTAGTATCGACCTCGTCTTTAATTTTTATTAACGCATCAAGGACCATTGGACCGCAATCGTCTAAATCTAATTCGAAGGTGTCCAATTTAGGGTTCTCGTGGCTATCTGGATCATAACGATAAATTTTAAAGGCGCGAATATTAGCGGCTTCTTTAGATGCTTTGTGCGTTTTTCCAATCATAACTTTGGAGTGTTTAGGCAGTGCGAATTCAGCCATTTGTCCTACTTCTCTCTTAAATTCTAAAAAATATGTAACACCTTTAAATTGTTTCAATAAACGCGCGCAACCGGTGGGATGGCTTCAATTTCGTTTGATAAAGGATTCATATGTACGTCACGATATAAAACATTGTAGTTGTTCTCTTCGTTTAACCACATACAGGTGTGTTTCATCCAATTTTCATCATCACGCTCAGGATAATCTTCATGCGCGTGCGCCCCCCGACTTTCTGTTCGTAAATTTGCGGATGTCAGCGTAACTATTGCTTGTCCCATCAGATTGTCCAGTTCTAGCGCTTCAACTAAGTCAGAATTCCATATAAGTGAACGATCGTTTACACTAAGGTCTCGCATCGTATCGGCAATTTGCATGATATTTTTCACACCACTATCGAGTAGTTCGGTATCTCGAAATACTGCTGCGTGATGCTGCATTGCAAGCTGCATTTCGAGACGGATCTTTGAGGTTGATTTTTCTCCATTAGCATTTCGAATTCGATCCATTCTGGCTATAGCACGGTCACTGGCATCAGATGCTAATGGCTTATGCGGTTCTCCCGCCCGCATAGTTTCGGCAGCCCGATAAGCTGCTGCGCGTCCAAAAACAACAATATCGAGAAGCGAATTCGTGCCAAGTCGATTAGCACCGTGTACTGACACACAGGCTGCCTCTCCAATAGCCATTAGTCCGGAGCAAACGCGATCTGGATCTTCTGCGGTTGGGGCCAAAACTTCTCCATGGTAGTTAGTCGGTATTCCTCCCATGTTGTAATGAACTGTTGGCATAATGGGGATGGGTTCCCGTGTTACGTCCACTCCAGCAAAAATCTTTGCTGTTTCGGAAATGCCAGGAAGTCTCAGGGCTAAAACTTCGGGGTCAAGGTGTTCTAGGTGCAAGAAAATGTGGTCCCTTTGGGGTCCTACTCCTCTGCCCTCATTAATCTCAATGGTCATCGAACGACTAACCACATCTCGTGACGCTAAGTCTTTTGCTGTTGGGGCATACCTTTCCATAAACCGCTCGCCCTCAGAGTTAGTTACATATCCACCCTCACCTCTCGCACCCTCAGTAATGAGGCAGCCAGCTCCATAAATTCCAGTTGGATGAAACTGTACAAACTCCATGTCTTGAAGTGGCAGCCCTGCCCTCAAAACCATTCCATTCCCGTCACCTGTGCAAGTGTGTGCCGATGTGCAAGAAAAATATGCTCTTCCGTAACCCCCAGTTGCCAAAACAGTTTGGTGAGCCCTAAATCTATGCAAAGTGCCAGTAGCTAAATCTAAGGCCATGATCCCGCGGCATGAACCATCCTCATCCATGATTAAATCGAGGGCAAAAAATTCTACAAAGAA
>CAZADS010000032.1:0-36783 GCA_964483985.1 uncultured Thalassobaculaceae bacterium | reverse complement strand
TTCAAAGAAATTTACCAAAGATGTAGTGAGACGGTGGCCTATTTCATCCATAATCCGGATCCACGAAACGCTTTAGAAGTCTCTCCTGATGACAGAGAAACGTTTTGGGAAAAACTTTATTCAGAGCCTGGCTTTGGTATTTGGTTGGGTTATTTTAATGACGTATTAACAGACGAATCTGCAAATGCTCTCGCTAGTGATTTTGTTGCCAAGAAAATCAGGCAACGTGTGAAAGACCCTAAAATTGCAGAATTGCTTATACCGAAGAATCATGGGTTTGGCACCCGCAGGTTGCCTTTAGAAAGCGGCTATTATGAAGTATACAATCAAAACAATGTTTCATTGATTGATATTAATAAAACCCCTATTGAAAAAATAACAAATGAGGGGGTGAAGACCTCAGATAAAGACTTTCAATTTGATTTGATGATTTATGCTACGGGCTTCGACGGTGTTACTGGGCCGTACGATCGAATTGATATAAAAGGTCTTGGGGGTAATCGTTTAAAAGATGATTGGGTAAAATTACCACGGACCTTCTTGGGTATGCATGTTGAAAATTATCCTAACATGTTTATGGTTTTGGGGCCGCATACCGCAAGAGGAAATATTCCTCGAAATATAGAAGAGATTGTTGATTGGCAAACTGGATTAATTAAGTTTATGAAAGAAAACCACTATAAGAGGGTGGAACCCAAAAAATCGGCTGTAGATGATTGGGTGGTTAAAGTGGAACAGGCATCTGCAGGTTTACTATCTGCCAAAATCGCTTCTTGGCAAACTGGAGTAAATCAAAATGTCGCAGGACGGAATGTTCCACGCATTTTGGGATATAATGGCGGTGCAGTGAAATATCGTGAATTGATAGAAGCGGTAGCGGCAGCTAATTACAAGGAATTCTCTTTTCAATAATTTCAATAAGAAGTGTTTTCGAAGTCTAGGTAGGATATAAAATGTCCACCAATGTAACAGCGGTCCAAATAGGATTTCTAGCATTGGTGACATGCTTAATTTAATTCATTTTTGTGCGCTTTTAGGACCGATATTTTGAGTGTCTAAAAAAGGAAAACAGTGGGAGTTCATCCGGGATCATTATTAATTTAACGCTTAGTGTTAGTTCAAATAAAATGCTTGGCTCTCATTAATAGATGACTCACATTTTTTTAATAAAAATAGCTCACTCTTTTGAGTCAAAATTCTATATTGTTAAAAATGTTAAAGTACCGTGATTAAGTCTTAAACTTCATCAGAATTTATCAAATATTTTTCATTTAAGAAATTCTCGAAATATGGAATCTGCAAAATTGAGGAGACGGTCGTCTTCGTAACGCCTACCAATCATTTGAAGTCCCAGCGGCAACCCTTTGTCATTCTGGCTTAAAGGGAGGGTGATGACGGGAGTATGTAACCAAGTCCAAACCATATTGAAACTCGAATCCCCCGTTTGGTTTAAGCCTGCCGGTGCACCCCCAACCGCTGCTGGTGTAATAAGAAAATCGGTATTTTCCATGAAATCGTGAAGTTGCAGCCGGGATTTTTCCAAAAATTTAATGGCGCAGATGTAAGTGTTATAGTCCGTTTTAAGACCGTCAGACATTCTTCCATTACGTAAAACGGCGCTAAGTTTTTCTAAAGATACGCGGCGCTCATGTGACAACGTCCGAGCAAATTCATACCCAGAAATCACACGTCCAGCGTGTTCTATATTCTCGAAGATTTCTCCATGAGAAAACTCAAATAACGTAGCTTTTGCTGCTCTTAGAAACGTTTCAACATTTTGCAACATTTCTTGGCTCTTGGCACACGAATCATTCCAAAACGGAGATCGAACAACAGCTATTTTTGTTCCGCTTAAAGACGCTGGGAAAACATCGGGTACTGAACTATCCAACAAAGATTGGCGCACAAGGCCTAAGTCTTCCACGCTCCTTGAGAAAAGCCCAAGTGTGTCAAAACTAGGGGAGTTAGGCAGAATACCGGCCATATTAAAATCGCCAAAAGTTGGCTTATAGCCCACCACACCGCAAAAAGCAGCGGGCCTAATTACAGAACCCGTCGTTTGTGTTCCCAGAGCTAATGGTACCATGCCTGCCGCTACGGACGCGGCTGATCCACTAGAGGAACCTCCAGGTGTATGGTTTAAATTCCAAGGATTTCTAGTTGCTCCTGGATGCAAATGAGCAAACTCGGTGCAGACCGTTTTACCAAGTGGAATAGCACCGGCCGCGCGCATGGCAGCAACACAGGATGCATCGCGCCTAGGTCGGTATTGATCGTAAATTGGGGTGCCATAGCTAGTATCAAAATCTACGGTATCTATATTATCTTTAATCCCAAAAGGGATTCCATATAAGGAATTGTCCGGAGTAAGAGTTTGTAATTGTTTAGCAATTGCCCTTGCTCTTTCTTTATCCAGAATGTTCCAAGCTCTCACTGATTTTTCATGCTTTTCGGCAGCATCCAAGCAAGCTTCAAGCACAGAAATTGGAGTCTCTTTTCCTGAGACTAATGCTATTCGAATTTCGCTTGCTGTCGGTAGAATTGATCTGGAGGAAGTTTTTTTATCATCTATTTCGGGGACATCGTCAGGCATTTAATTTCCAGTCGATTTATCAATTTTTGAGATAACTGTAAGAAATTCTAATGCCCAATATTCATAATTAGTAACAAAATTTAATTTTATCACTGTTAACTATTTTCGGCTACAGATGATTAGACAGAAACTTTTTTTTTCTAAATGAATTTGTTATGTATGTTACCTCAATTATACGTAATATTAATAAAGGTCTGTAATGTTAAATGTTTTGACAGATTATCAATTAAAAATGATAGAGCGTGATGGGTATGTGGCGCCCATTTCTGTTTTTTCTCCCGAAAGAGCACAGCGATATAGACAGGCTCTGGAAAAATATGAAGACAGCGTGTCTGATAGACCCGCGGAGGAGACCATATCGATCTTGTCGCGTTTCAAACCGCACTTGTTGTTTACTTGGTTGGATGAAATTTGCCACGATACTGTACTGCTTGATTCTATCGAAGACCTGATTGGGCCGAATCTACTGATTTATTCAACGGCATTTTTCACGAAAAATGCATACGACGCGGCTTATGTACCATGGCATCAGGATAGTACCTATGCAGAATTTGAAGGTGGTCGCAGTGTGCGGGCTTGGGTGGCCTTGACCGACAGTAATGTCAGAAACGGTTGTATGAGAGTGATCAGAGGTTCTCATCGTCGTCAGTTGCCGCATATTGATGATCCGCACGATGTGAACAACATCTTATTTCGGAAAGAACGAATAGCTGAAGATGTAGATGAAAGTTTGGCAGTTGATTTGATTTTAAATGCAGGTCAAATGTCGGTACATGAATACGGTGTTATCCATGGTTCTAACCAAAATTACTCGAATGATCGGCGAATTGGATTTGCAATTGCCTTTATTACCCCTGAAACAATACCGATAGGCAGAAGGGAAACGGCAATGTTGGCTAGAGGCTACGCATCTGTTGAAAAATGGGAGTTGGAACCTAGGCCAAAAACCGATCTGGATCAGGATGCAGTGACCGCTCACCGCCGTGCTATGGAAATTAGGAATTCTTACTACTATGAAACCTCGGGAGCAGTCGTAGACGCTTAATTAAACAGTTTTTAAGAATGATAGGCCTTCGAATTTTATGCATTTGATAAACCAGGGTGGCTTCAGTCTTCAAAATAAACCAGTGCAAATTTTTATAAGGGGTTAGATCCGATATAAAAGTCTAACTGGAGTATTCTTCGTCACTAACTTTTTCAAACCATTCAGTTCGGCTTCCATCCACTCCGGATTCTGACATGGCAAGATGAGTGAAGATCCTATCGGGAGCTGCACCATGCCAATGGCGCGCATTTGGCGGGATAATAGCTGTATCTCCGGGTCGAAGTTCTTGTGCTGGTTCCCCGTCTATTTGGATTCGGCCAATGCCAAAAACGATCCATAAAGTTTGGCCCACCGGGTGTTGATGCCAGGCAGTGCGGGCGCCGGGACTAAACGTAACATTGGTTGCGCGCATTCTAGAGGGAGGCGCTCCGACTAGAACTTCATCCTGAAACACACTACCGGTAAATAAATTATCGGCGGCTTTTTTGGTTGCCCGTTCTTCAGCTCTATGAATTTTTAGCATGGTCTACCCTTTTCCAAGAAATTTAAGTTAAGTATGATCCCAACAAATTTGTATCCGGTTTTCGTTAGTTGTTTTTATGTCCAACAAGACATTCAGGCAATGATCTGGTGTCTACTTTGTTTCAGGAAATAACCCAAACAATTACCAAAATAGGAATATAGCCGTTCTATCGTTGGACTACCCTTTGGCGAATAAACGGAGTATATTATTGCGTAGTTTATTGGTATAGAACTTCGTCTAATTTCAGTGTTATACGTTTCAATCGAAATTTGTTTAATTGATAGCGGATCTATTTTTTAGCGTTAATTCTAGTAAAGTTCGTGCCTGCTTGACTATTTGGTTTAAAATTGTCAAACATTTTAAATTCTTACAGATCCGTTAAAAGTTTAATTATAAAGGTACAGCCGTGGGTGTTTTTCTAATGTCCCATAAATTGGTTAGTTTTATTGCTTCTGCCTTTGTTTTCTTCTCGATTGTTGTCTCAATGCAGAATTCCAACGCACAATCTGAATATCAATTGAAGAAACACTGCGAGGGAGGACAAGTGCAGCACTGGAAAAAAGCGGGGTTTTGTGGAGACGCTCCTTCAGAGACAAAAGCTCAGTCTATTCCTGCTGACTGGACCTTATGTTCGGAGTCACTTGCTTTGACGCTGGGAAACTCAAACTTTGTCGTTCCCCATGTCCCTGATTTGCTACATCTTGGTGGTTCCGTGGAAAATTGGATGGCAGATTCTCCTAAGAGGTTAAGTAATAATAATGATGTGTTAATTGCTCTAGGATTGAATCAAGTTTTGCCCTGCGGCCCTAGATAGTAATGTTTAGCAAAGGTTCAGCAGTTAAGGAATTAGATTTAAGAATCAGGTCCTGTGTTTTTTTAGATGGATTGGAATTATGTCACCAGTTTTATGGTATTTGAAAGCTCTACCTTGCAGACTGACCGAGCATTAACCTAACCTTCTCATAATATATTTAATAACATTTTTGAATGAGGAATTTGCAATGAAAGCGGGCGTCGTTTATCCACAAACAGAGCTTATGGGTGATTCTATTGCGGTTAAAGATTATGCTCAGGCCGCAGAGGAACTGGGGTATGACCACATAATTCTTTATGACCATGTTCTAGGCGCGGATCATTCGGATAGAAATCCCAAACTGAGCGGTCCATATAAAGACACCGACCCGTTCCATGAGCCGTTGGTTACATTTGCTTATTTAGCGGGTGTGACGGAAAAGATTGAATTAACAACAGGGGTGTTGATTTTACCCCAAAGGCAAACGGCTCTTGTAGCAAAACAGGTGGCGGATGTTGATTTGTTTTCTGACGGTAGGGTTAGGCTGTGTGTTGGGGTCGGTTGGAATTGGGTCGAATTTGAGGGCCTCGAAATTCCAGAAACTTTCAAGAGACGCGGTCGACGTCAGGAAAACCAAATTGCTCTTCTTCGTAAATTATGGGATGAACCTCTGCTAAATTATGAAGATAAAGATCATAAAATAGTCAGAGCTGGAATCTTACCAAGGCCGAATAGAAAAATACCCATATGGCTGGGCGGATTCAGTCAACCGGCATATGATAGGGCAGCTCGCGTTGGGGATGGGTTCCTCTTTGCCGGCCGGAGTCAAACTGAAGCGATAGAGCATAAAGGTTACATTGAAAAGAAATTAGTGGAATTTGGTCGACCAGTTGATAGTTTTGGATTTGAATCAATTCAGCAATTTAACCGGGGTCCTAATCAATGGCCGCATGATATTATTAATTGGTCAAATGCAGGCGGTAGTCATATTTCGCTTGTGACGATGGGATCAGACTTTAAAACAATGGATGATCACATAAGCGCTATTCGGCAATGGCGCGAGGTCTATGACGCCGCAATGGCGAGTTCGTAAGACATTGCTTTAAAACCAAAGAGGACGGATTTTTAGAGTCCTGACAAAATCAGGTAGTGATTGTACTATTCGAAATAGAAGGCTTTCGGGTAATTAGCACGCGCCATATTGTGATCTTTGCATTAGTAATCAATTTAGCACCTTTTGCTAAAGAGGGCTATTCGTTTGCGTGATAATAAATATTTTTTCCATTAAATATTAAACCAAGACACGAGTTTTATGACTCGTCTTTACTTTGCGAAAGTATCTCCATGTCATCGAAATTATCTTCGTCTGGATATCTAAAATTTATTATCAATCATCCGCACTTTTTGACATTCGGGTTTACGATGACATTTGCCTCTAGCTTGGGACAAACCTTTTTTATTGGAGCTTTTGGTCCAAGTATTCAGACCGAATTTAATCTTAAGCATGCGGATTGGGGTGGCATTTATATGGCGGGTACAATTCTCAGTGCTCTGTTTCTACCTTGGACGGGTCAACTTATTGATAGACTTTCCCTAAAACCCTTCACATTGTTTGTATTATTAGGACTCTGTTTTGCTGGATTGCTTATCGCCATCACTCCAACATTTTGGCTGCTAATTCCAATCATTTTCCTCTTGCGCCATACAGGCCAAGGGTTGCCGAGCCACATAGCGATTACAACGATGGCACGTTATTTTAATGCGGGCCGTGGAAAAGCGGTAGCTATCACTTCTCTCGGCTATGCCGCGGGAGAGTCGTGTTTGCCACTTTTTGTCGTTCTTGGGGTTAGCACAATCGGATGGAGGTGGACCTACGGAGCTGCTGCTGGCATCCTGTTAATGTTTTTTATACCCTTAATCATTTGGTTGCTTAAACAAAGCCTAGTCGCTGAAGCAAGTCGAATAACCGATGTGTCAGAGCGGCAAACCAGCGAAGAAAGCGATAGAGTAAGCTGGACTCGTTCCCAAGTTCTGAAACATTGGCGGTTTTATTTTTTAATGCCTGCAGTATTAGCTCCTTCTTTTATAATTACGGCTTTATTTTTTCATCACTTAACATTGGCTGAATCAAAAGAATGGGGTTTTGTCTGGATTACGGGGAGTTACTGGGTTTACGCTATTGGATCAATTATGGCTTCTTTAACATTTGGTCCGCTAATTGATAGGATTACAGCGGTCAGAGCAGTTCCGTTTTTTTTAATTCCGAAGACGCTTGCTTTACTTATCATTTGGGCGTTTAACGATCCGATGTGGGCCTGGCCGTATTTACTCCTTTTGGGCATCAATGTTGGAATGGCATATACTGGTTTAACTGCCATGTGGGCCGAACTATATGGCCCTCAACATCTTGGAGGAATTCGTTCTATGGTTGTATCGATAACGGTTTTGGCCTCGGCTTTAGGACCACCCTGCTTAGGCGTAATGATGGATTCCGGCCTTTCTTTTGAGATTATTTGCGCGTTATTAGCTTCCTATTGCTTTGGGGCGACGTTGTTAATGTTCATTGGTCTGCATAAAATTCACCCTGGTTAATATCATTTTAAGAGACCTAGATGCTCGGTAAAGATTATCTCTTTACTGATAAAAAATATCGTGTAGGAAGTGTGGTTGAGTCATCTTTAACAATCATAAAATGATATTCACCATAAAACGTTTTAAAAATATTTAAAATCAATGAGTTAGTATAAACTATTTGTTGAAAAGCGATTTCACATTTTTGTCAAATTGTTCCATGTTTTCTAAAACAGAGTCGACGTTTGCATGAAACGAACGAGGAATGAACATCATGCTAACTCCTGCCTCTTCGTAGCGCTTAATATTTTCAAAGGTTAAGGGAACCCGGTTATTAACGTTGATAGTTATAGAAAACTGATCAAAATCTTTTCCGAATTCTTTACAAAGATTGCGAATGGTGGAAACTTTTTCGCGCACTTCATCGGGCGTTTCCCAAACAGCGTGCCACCCTGAACCCAGTTCTACGGCGCGCCTCAGGGCAGGTAGGGAATTTCCGCCAAACCAGATAGGTGGGTGCGGTTTTTGTTGAGGTTTGGGTGCAAACTTTAATCCAGAAAAATCATAAAAACGCCCGTGAAATTCGGGTGTTTCTTCAGTCCAGCAAGCTTTCATCACAGAAATGGCTTCGTGTGTTTGTGGGACTCGGTTTTTTTTCTCTTGGCCTAGGGCTTGAAATTCCTCTTCGAGCCAACCTATCCCTACACCGAAAATAAAACGCCCACCTGATAAAACGTCAAGTGAAGCAACTATTTTCGCAGTAATTATAGGGTCTCTATAAGGAACAATTATTACGCTAGTGCCAATTTTTATCGATTGGGTCACCGCTGCCGCATATGATAATACTGTAAATGGCTCAAGTAGAGGATTCCCGGGATCGAGTGGTAATTTTCCATCTGTAGAATAAGGATAGTTTGATATTAATGTATCGGGAAAAATAATGTGGTCGCTGACCCAAAGCGAATCATAACCTAGTTCCTCAGCTCGAGTGGCTACTTGAGCTATTTTATTTCCCTCTATCATGCTGCCAGCAGCAACAAGGTGAACTCCGAACCGCATGTTTTCCTCTATTTAATATTATTTTAAAAACTTGTTAGCGAGTGAATTTAACCTAAATGAATCAATCTAAGAGAATGGAAGTTAGAGCGAAAAGCCGCAGAATTTGTTTTGCACAAATTTACTCCTGATCAAAAAACAGCAACTGGAATTTTGGCTTCCTTTTCAAACTCATTACACTTTTCCAATAAAAATACATATCTTAATGGCTTTTGAATCTTGGTACAGCTAGCGTTAATTTTTGGGTAAATTAGTTAAATCGTTTACCCAGTTGAGAGAAGATTGAAACCAAATCTGTTGTTTTGGTTCTAATGTATGCCGTTGATTGATAGTCCCTACGCGAAGACCAAAACGACCATTATCCCGTCCAACCGGTTTAGCATAAATCCTCGTTCCGCATTCGGGACAAAAGGCCAGTTCACGACGCCTGCCGCTATCAGCGGTCTTAATGTAAGATTTTAATTTCCCGGTGGCTAAATGGAATTTTTCATTGATAACGTTGACAACTACTCCATAGGCAGTGCCGGAATTTATTTGACAATCGGTGCAATGGCAAATAGTCACAGTCTGCGGGTCTATTTCAGCATCGAACTGTATATGTTTACAAAAGCAAGCTCCGTTCACATGCATTAAGGTATCCCAATCTCATTTTAGTCTTGTAAAAGTACGACACTAGATCATAGAAAATATTTTTAACAACAATTAAAATAATGTTATGCAGTCGATCTACAGGGTTGGGCCGTCTCCAGCGATAGTCGTTCGGTGAAGTCTCCGTTGTAATTTTTGATCGTCAAATGCTAAACCTCGGTGGATAACGGAACGATTATCCCATAATACGATATCTCCTACGTCCCACTTATGTAGGTAGGTAAATTCGGCTCGAGTCCCATGTTCTATTAAGCTTTCGATTAGCTTGCGACTTTCTTCAAGATTCCATCCTTCAATTTCACGAGTGTGAGAACCCACGTAAATCGCTTTTTGGTTGGTTTCTGGGTGCGTTCGAATCAATGGATGACGCACGGGAGGCAAAGCATCTCGCTCTTCCTGAGTAAAAGCTTGCTCATTTACATCACGTCGTGACCAATAAAAATCATGTATCGCAATTAGTGAATCGCAACGCTCTTTCGTTTTTTCGTCTAAAGCTTCGTAGGCGGCTGTCATATTTGCAAATTCAGTTTCTCCACCCCTATCGGGTACAATATATGCGTGCAGCATAGATGCCGTTGCTGGAACCAATTTAAATGAGCTGTCCGAGTGCCACTTTTGATTGCCTCTATTAATTGTCAGTATTGGATGATCATCAACCAAAATCCTGTCATTTTTGTCGAGGTTAGTCGCTTCGTAAATTTCCGGACGCCCGTCCATTTGTAGAGCAGACATATTAATCAATTCTAATGTTCCAAACCGTTTACTGAATTCCACGTGTTGTGTATCATCGATTGTTTGATTTGGGAAAACGACGACTGCGTTGTCGAGCCAGACCTTCCGAATGTCCGCTATAATTTTTTCTGAGAGTGGTTTTGAGAGATCGAGGCCAATCAATTTAGCTCCAATGTTTGCAGCTAATTTATGTACGACAAATTCTACCATTTATGGACATGCCAATATTCGTTATGTTGATTAGAAAATTAAGAAAACCATAATTTACCATATGAGAAAAAAGCCAGTGTGAAGTCGTGAGGTAATACGTTAGATCCAATTCTATATCGTGGACCTTTTTTGCAAATATCGAAAGAGTAAGTTGGCTAGGGCGGTAAATAAAAATAAAAACATTGCGAATATTATTGGCCAGGTTTCATTAAAAGATAGATCAAAAAGCCATCCGGCAACGGGGGGCGCTGAAGCTTGTAAAAGAAATTGCCCAGTGAAAAATATACCAATTCCAACCGCTCTATTCTCTGGTTTAACGGCTTGTACACTGAGTGCTACAATAACGCCTGCCGGCGCTATACCGACAACACCAAAAAGTAGGCTCGAAAAAACGGATAAGCCGCTCGCAAATAATGCTATTAATGCCAATATTGCGCCCACCAAGCAAATATAAAGAACTAAATCTGGTTTTTTGGTTCGATCAACAATGTAACCGCAAATGATACCGGAAAAAATCATAACCCAACTTGCTAGACTGATAACCGTTAAGGCGGACACTACGTCATAGCCAGCAGTTACTAGGACTCTTGGTGCAAAACTAAGGTATACTAGGTAACCTCCGTTAAAAAAGCCCCAAACCATTGACGCAACAATCAAGAGATAAATTTCGTGGCGAGTTAAAAAGAATTTAAACCTTTGTTTGGTTTTGGGTGTTGTTGGAGGTTCCCGACAAAATAGAATCACGATTACTGCGCTAATTCCACAATAGACTGACGCTATAATAAATGCTAACCGCCAATCATAATTAATAGCGATCCATCCGTGACTGATTTGACCCATTGCGATACCAAACGGCCATGACATCACCAATGCTGACAACGCAGTCGCTAATTCCTTTCCAGAAAACCAATCTGCCACAAGTTTTGCAAAAAAAATTGTGGAAACGACAAAGCCAATTCCACAAATGGCACGCCCAGTGGCCAACAATTGAAATCCTTCCGCTATAGATGCGATAACTCCACCCAGGCCCAGGATTAAAAGTCCAGCCCCGATCATAAAGCGGTCTGATCTTAAGCCCCCAGCATATCCAACCGGAATGGATAAAACCATTCCAGGAAGCATAAACAGCCCAATGAGGCTCCCTATTTCTGTATAATTAAGACCAAAGTCGGTTATCAATGAAGTAGAAACCGAACCCATGGTTTGGAACTGAAACCCAAGACTGATTCGTGTAAGAAACAATAAGCTGAGTATAAACCACCTCATTTATCGTTTCCCAGGAAACTAAAATTTTCCCGATGTGCAGGTGCCAAAAATGGGTCAAATGAGTATGAAGCAATTTGGTGACACTCGTCCATTTTACACAGGCCATTTTCTTAAGGAAGTGTTTTAGTGAAATATAGAGTTTTCGTTTGAGCTTTGGGTGGTAGAAATAACGAAGTTGTAATAGGGTCAATATGTTATGACATGAGAAAGAAAGTTAAGTGTTAGTGATTGATATCCTTAAACTTTTTTTAGTTAGTGTAAAGTAACTATATTAGTTTTCGCCCTATTAATAAAAAGCAAAATAGAACGAATAGATGCCAAAAATGCTAAAAAGGAGATAGTCTTGAACTTGAAAACGCTAATTTTAGGAATAACTGTTGGATGTGTGATTACGACAGCCACTTATTTTTTTATTCCGCCTGTTTCCCAATCCCACGCGGGGAAATTTAAGATAGATCCGGCTCATGTTCTTCTTGTTCAAACCGCCTTGTCGACGGCTATTCAGGCAGCTATCAAGAATTGTTTTAATAGAGCCCGTTATATCGAGAAAACATCTGAACTGCACTTAAAGTGCTGACGGCGAAATAAAATGTCTGATCAATGTCATCCTTGACCCTATTTAAAAAGCCGGACCTATTTAAGAAAATTATTTGATTCAATAACCGGAGAAAGGGAAATGTAAAATGAGCGAGAAGGATGTAGTGGCAACAGTAAATCGTTATATATCCTCACTAAATCATTTAAATGAGGAAGAAATTTCTAAAGCTCTTCATTTCCCGCATTTCAGGATATTACCAAACGGCGAATTTATCCATTGGGACACACCTAGGACTTTTTTTTCTTGGTTTAAAGACAGAGTAAAAGGTGATCAGTGGGATCATACTAAAATAGATAAAATTGATGCTCAAAGCGTATCTGCTGGGAAATACCATGCTATTGTTCATTTTAGTCGATATCGGTCGGATGATTCCCTCATAGGAAAATATTTTTCTCTGTATATTATCACACATGATAACGATATGTGGGGCATTAAAGTTGGATCTGGAACGGGCTGAGCACTCAAAATTCATTTCCTTCTAAAAGTTTAATACAAGAGTTCCGAGAGTGCCAAAGGCTAGCTGGGTGTCTTTTTTGGTTTTCGTGACTGAAATTCGCGGCTCCAAATGTATAGTCCGCTTGTTATAATTATAGATGTTCCAGCTAGTGCCCATACATCAGGGAAACTTCCAAATATTATAAAGCCGTAGGCGATCGCCCAGACTATTTGCAGATAATGAAAAGGCGCTAAAAGTGATGCAGAGGCGAAATTATATGCCTTGATTATAATAAATTGTGAGCCCGTACAAATAGCTCCAATCATAAATAACATAATCCATTGTTTAATGGATGGAGTTTCCCAAAATATCCATACAACACTGGAAGAACAAATTGCTCCTACTAATGCCGTATAAAACCACATGGATACCGTGGTTTCCGTAAAAGTTAGCATTCGAGTTAAAATGTTGAACAAGGCGTATGAAAAGGCGGCTCCAAAAATTAAAATATATGCCCAGCTTATATTTTGAAACCCGGGCCGAAAAATAAGCAAGATACCTAGGAATCCAATCGCTACAGCTGACCAACGTCTGACATCAACATTTTCACCTAGCATCGGGATAGAAAGGGCGACTATAAACAAAGGAGCTATAAACATAATAGCGTTAGCTTCAGCTAATCCAATAAAAAGTATGCCAGAGAAAAAAAGTACCGTGGAAATCAGCAGAAGCAAAGCTCTTACAATTACTAGAAACGGCTGCTTGGTGTGGAGAAGGGGAATGATCCTGCGGCCTGGAAATAGCAGCATCATGATTAGTAAATGAGTCACAAAACGACCCCATACGACCATTGCAACGGGTAGCCCTTCTCTTGCAAGCTTAACGACCGTGTCAGAGCTTACAAATAAAAATCCAGCTGCTATACATAATAGGATAGCAAGGAGAACCACATTTTTTTCGTTTTTAACGTTTAGATTGAACATGGAAATTAACTAGCATATAAAAATTGCGCCATTTTTGTTTTGAGACTTTGTATAACACTAGTTTGTTGCCCATTTCTCGTTACATTTTTGTGCCCTATGCCGACGACAATATGAAAACCCAGATTGCTAAGCCGAGCGTAATGTTATTGGTTTCATGAATTCGTATTAGCAACAATGCAATTTTCAGTTATTTATGTGTTTTGAAGGAGGTAAAACCTTTTTGTTAATTGGCTGTACTTAACAATTAAGTATTTGAAACCACGGGCATTGACCGCTGCGATGGCTTTATTGGTATCGGTGGTTCGATTTTGTAAGTCTTTGTGTCTCCAATCTGTCTGGGGGATGAGTTTATCAGATGAAAACTCTTGGCGACAATTTGTGAAGAAATTCAGACCGAAGTTTACAGTCATGAACCATAGCTCGACTGAATTCGTAGAGTGTGGGAATGTGTTTTGGATAAAGAAGATCTTTTTTGTAATTATTAATCTAATAACTCCTGATAGGTAACAATATCGGTAATTTGCAGATAGTGTTTTAAGCTTATTTGTGAACTGTTAATTTAGGCTATTGGAACTGACCTGATCGCATAGGTTTGTACAACTGGAAGAAATACAATCTACGGAGGGTATATTGTGAGAAACTTTATTTGCATCCACGAGTTCAAATCAGAGGAACTTCAAAAAATGTATTTTGAAGCTTTTCGTTATTTTGAGAATAAAACACTTTATTCCATTCAAGATGAAAAGGCGCGATTTTTAATGAATTTTAATAATGGGACTAATTCCATGAAGATGTTTTGTTGGTGGGAAGCAGATACCGCAGACGCTATTATCGATAAATTGGGAGATATGAACGCTTTATTTAACACGGAATGCATTGAGATGAATAATGTCGTTGATGCTAGGAGAGGCAACGATTGAAGGGTTTTAATTACATGATAGCTCAATTCGTCAGCAAAAACTTTTCACGGTCATTTCACAAGAAAATAATTCATAGTTTTCGCTTTCGACGTTTCCCTCGGTGAGATGTGGCTTTAATTCCATCTGTGCCATCTGATTCCGAACTAAATCCGCCAAGTATTTTAATTATCTCCTCCAGTGTGGGGGGCGAAGATTTGATAGTGTTTTCCAAGGCTTTCCTCATTGAAGATAAATGTTTAGGGGTAGTTCCGCAGCAGCCTCCAATAATTTTAGCACCGCTATTTCTAGCTAAAATAGCGTAATCGCTCATAAAATCAGGACTTCCATCATAATGGATATGTCCATCTAAATACTTGGGGATTCCGGCATTCCCTTTGGCAATGATTGGTATTGTCGAGGGCTGAGTCGAAAAACCCAAGACCGTTCTCAGCAAATCACTTGCTCCCACTCCACAATTTGCACCAAACGCCAAAGGCTTATTGGGCAAGTTTTCCACCATAGATACTAAATCAACTGACGTAATACCCATCATGGTTCTGCCGGCTGAATCAAAGCTCATTGTTCCACACCATGGCATATCAACTAACTTGAAAGCTTCGGCTGCTGCTTTAAATTCTTCCAATGCTGAGATAGTTTCCACCCAAAGGACATCGACACCCCCACTTTTTAAGCCTTCGGCCTGCTCATGAAACATTTCAACTGCAGATTCATGCGTAAGTGACCCAATGGGTTCGAACAAATCTCCGGTAGGTCCGACACTGCCCGCCACCAGCACAGGTTTGGAAGATTTATCAGCTACATTCCTTGCTATCTCTGCGGACACCTGATTGATTTTTAAAACCTGTTTTTCCATTTCATGTAATTTCAATCGGGAAGCATTCCCTCCAAAAGTATTGGTCAAAAAAATATCAGATCCCGCATCCACCGCGTTTTGATACAATGTCGTTATTCGAATAGGGAATTCTAGATTCCAAATTTCCGGGGCTTCGCCGGATTTTAGGCCCGCGTTAAATAGATTCGTTCCAGTTGCGCCGTCAGCGAGTAGCCAAGCGTTTTCGTCCAGTAAATGTGTTAATGTTGTTTTCATTATTACCTAAATAGGTTTTTATTCTTTTCTACTAGCTTTGTTGTGATATTGGGCGAATAGAAGACTGTCAATAATGACTAACATTATAAGAAGAGAATTGGTCATAATTTGGCAAAATATGGGATTAAAAATAAGAAATTTTAACCAGATTAATTTAGGAAAAACGAATCATGCGTGTCTTAGTAACCGGTGCGAGTGGTATGATAGGTATGTCAGTAATAGAGCGGTTATGCACTGATGGCATCAAGGTCATTGCGACGGACGCTGTGAAGTCGCCATGTGAAGTCTCTATACCTTGGCATGTGGCGGATATTACCGACGAAAAAAAACTGAATGAGATAACAGCGGATTGCACTCACGTTATTCATTTGGCAGGCATTTCTGGTCCGATGGTAGCCCAAAATGACCCAGATAGGGTGTTCAGGGTAAACATAGATGGTACAAGAAATATTTTATCCATATGTAAAAAACATAAAATTTCAAGATTTATCTTTGCCTCGTCTATAATGGCATATGGTCCGCAAGCAGACTTGAAACCTGTAAAGGAAAATAGACCTCTTCTAAGCTCCAATATGTACGGTGTAAGTAAAATAGCTTGTGAAGCTTTAGTGAGAGCGTACGATGGTATTTCTGAATTTCAGGGTACATCATTGCGCTTAGCCCATGTTTATGGACCTCGCCGCACCACAAGTTGTGTTATCGGTGAGACGTTGCGGGCGGCTAAAAACAATCAGGCGTATAGCGTCCCATTCGGTCTCGGTTGGTCAAGGCAATATATTTATTTGGATGATATAGTTGATGCCTTTATAAGCGTATTGCATAAGAATGAGCTTCCTTTGGATTGTTATAATATTGGGCCCGGGCGTTTGTACGAGCTGGAAAAAATATCTTTGTTGCTAGAAAAAATCAGTGATTCCAAATTGCTCTTGGAAGGTTATGGTCACCCGTTTGATTCCAAACACGGCGTTTTAGATATTAGCGCAGCGGGCAGGGATTTTGATTTCAGTCCAAGGGTGGATATTGAATCTGGGATGCTTTCCTATTTGCATTGGCTCCAATTTAACCCTTTTTGATTCCCACAAGCGCGGCATTTGAACTTTTCGGCAAACGGTTTTAGCCCGGACCTTAATCAATTTTTTCCAAGGTTAACAAGAAGCTACAGTTACCAATTGAGACTGATAATCATATCAATCATGACGGGAGCATTGCGCGGTAGTCGACTTTCGGCTACCACCGATCTTGGGTGTTGTCTTATCGGAGGACTAATAATTTTTACTAATATTTCTGAGGCACTCTCGGCCATCTGGGAATAATTGTCGAAATCCGGGGAGATTGCGAAATAGACGGTTAGTCGAAATATGTTTTTTATTTGATCGAAAGAGTTGAGTTCATGTTTTAATCATGAGAGTCCATGAAGTACACACAAGCCAGCCTCCTCTTTCGCATCTTTTATTTCAACTGCTTCACCAACTAACTCAATATGGCGTATGTCAGTTGTGGTTGTCTTTGGAATTTGGCCTGCAAGATGTACAATCTCATCGTGGATAGAAAGAGGTATATAATTAAATTCTGTGGGTGTTGGTCCCGGCAGCTGGATTCCCAGTTCGATTAATTGTTTATCAATGATGCTAGTGGGGAAATAGTCTTTTATTAAACCTCCTAAATTAATTTGTTCTCTTAGTTTAAAAACCATAACTTCATATATGTGAAATTTGGCTATAAAATGTCACTTTGATAGTTATCTTTTAGTCTTAAATTGGGTAAGAGATGCGTGGTGTTCAAATTTTCTCAGAAAGGTAGTTGAAGTGAAGAATTTTATGGCAACACATGAATTTAAATCGGCACAACTTCAAGAACAATATTTTGATGCTTTTTCAAATATGTCAGAATCGGATATTCAATCGGTTGTGAATGGTGAGCGGGCTCAATGTCTTATGAATTGGTCGAATGGTACCAAATCCATGAAAATGTTTTGCTGGTGGAAAGCGACAGATGCCGAGGCTATAATTGAGCAGTTAGGTGACATGAACTCGTTTTTTGACACCGAGTGTCTTGAAATGGATGAAGTGATGGATTTGCGAGCTTAATCAAAGCTCTCGGAGGGTGGAATTCCAGGCTACTTGCTGTGGTGTTTCTGAATTTTTATCGGGTAGTGTCGCAATAATGAGTTGAAAGTGAATTTTTGACGCTACAACATGAGCCTATTAAGGACCTGTTTTCAACCCTTCACATGTAACGCCGCGTCAGCAATAATTTCGAAAGAGTGGCGGTCTTGTGCAGTCTTATAGTAACGAAGTAAATTAGGCATTTTCGGCCGGTCGATGTCTAGAAGATAAAAGCGATGACATCGTATTACAATTGGTATATCAGCCATAGTCCATTCGTTGGCTGCTATAAACCGAGTTTTACTCAATTGATTTTCTAAAATAATAAATTCTTTGACTAAGGCGGATCGAGACTCGTCAATTTTGACCGGATTGCTCTGGTTTTTAGGGAGGCGTACAAGGTGTTCGACTAGTTCATGCATTGGCGGAATTAATCGGTTATTTTCCCACATCATCCATCTTGCTGCGGAGTTACAAACTTTGATGTCGTTTCTATAAAAAAGTACTGGGTCGTATCTCATTCCAAGATATTGAACCACCGCATTTGATTCCCATAGGATGTATCCGTCGTCATCAATTGTAGGTATAGTTCCCGTTGGATTCATTGCTAAGTATTCCGGTGTGTCCACAACCCCAAATGGTTTGCTGCCCTTCGCGACTGATCCAGATGGACCCATAGTGGAACTCGCGAGAATATACTCGTAATCCATTCGCAGTTCGGCTAGTGCTAACATTACTTTTTGAGTTCGCGCTGATGTTGGACGCCCCCAGAGTTTTAAAGACATTCCAATCTCCTTATATTTAACGGGTTCTATTTCTATTACCGTGGGAAAAACCATTGCAACTTCAAGTTAATCCGTGCGTGGCAATCTTCGGGAGGTTCCTTGAGAGGTATTTTAATCCATAAAACTTCTATCTTTGCGTTCCATTAAACGGAATAAAGCAGGCCATTCGATCGGTTTTTCGACTCCTTGTCCCGCTGCACCTTCGTTCCACTGTTTCGCTGTGTGCTCTGCCACTTTTGTGGATGGTAGTAAGAGCTTAGAGCCAGTGCGTAAAACATCTAATTGAAGTTTACAGGCCCTTTCTAAGTAGTAAATTTTTCTAAAAGCTTGCCCAATCGATTTTCCGATAGTTAAAAGACCGTGATTTCGTAGAATCATAACTGTTTTATCGCCTAAATCATCAATGATTCTGGAACGTTCATCTATATTTACCGCGATTCCTTCCAGATTATGATATGCAACATCTCCTGAAAACATTAACGATTGAAGGTCAATTGGCATCAAGCCTTCTTTTAACGCTGAAACAGCGGTTCCAGCATTACTATGGGTATGTATTACGCACATAATGTCGGGACGAGCGTTATGAATGGCAGAATGTATGACGTATCCTGCAGGATTAATGGGAAAATCAGATTCTTGCAAGGGGATACCGTCTATATCAACTTTTATGAGGTTGGAAGCGGTTATCTCCGAGTAATGAAGCCCCCAACCATTAATCAGGAATACGTCTTTGCCTCTTTCTTTCTCGGGTAAACGAGCCGTAATGTGGTTGTAGACCAGATCGGACATGTCGAAATGATCGATGAGACGATAGCAGCAAGCGAGATCGGCCCGTAGTTTCCACTCTTGGTCATTGTATTGATTTTGAGCCATTTGATTCCCCTTTCTTAGACAGTGGAAAAATTCCTAGAAAATTGGTTTAAACTATGTTGCCTTTTCTCGGGTCTTAAGTGTCAATAGATAAATGGCAAGGGTATTGGGAAATTAAATCATAATATAATGACGCTCCATCTGACCCTAGTGACTTTTCTTGGTTACTAACGTTGTAAACCTGCTTTGTAAAAATAGGTTAGTTACAACAAAAGACACTAGTAAAAGAGAGATATAAAAATGAGAATTTATCACCTTTAAAATCAACTTTCGGCAAGAGGGGTAGTCGGCTATATGCACCGGTGATATAAGTGGCGGTGAATTAAATAAGTAATTTACGACTGATCGCTAAAGCCGGAAAAATATTAATTGTTAGGATGCAAGTTGAGGAGAGTGAATGATGTCCGAAAACGTGGTTGATTTTTCTTTTCTGGATGGTGTGAAAGTGCTTGACCTCACTCAGTTTGAGGCTGGCCCATCTTGTACAGAATCCCTCGCTTGGTTGGGAGCAGATGTAGTTAAAATTGAGAATCCAAAAATGGGAGACCCTGGTCGTCGGCTTAGGCCTAATCAACCGGACGATGATCCCTTTTATTTCCACAATTTTAATGCGAACAAAAAATCGGTGAGCGTTAATTTGAAATCAACAGAAGGCCTCAAACTTATCAAAGAAATGATACGAGAGGCTGATATAATGATGGAGAACTTCGCTCCCGGTGCAATCGAGCGACTAGGATTATCTTATAATATTGTAAAGGAAATTAACCCAGGCATTATTTATGCCCAAGTAAAGGGATTTGGTGAAGGTAGTCCATTTGAAAAAAACCTCGCATTCGATATGATCGCTCAGGCGTGTGGTGGCACTTTTAGCGATACAGGTGATTCTGACGGGCCTCCTACTAGACCTGGGGTCACTTTAGGTGATACAGGAACTGGGATGCTTATGGCTATAACGATCCTGGGGGCGTTATATAAACGAAGAGAGACCGGCAAGGGTCATCGTTTGCAGGTGGCAATGCAGGATGCGATGCTTCATTACATGAGGGTGAATTTTGCTACCCAAGGCAGAACAGGGAAGGCAGCAGAACGAGGTGGTAGTAAGGTGCCAGGCGTAACCAACGCACCCATGGGCCTATATCCTTGTGCTCCCGGGGGACCAAATGATTATGTTTATATTATGACCAGTCGAGCTAATCCAGATCATTGGGATAGACTGCTTAAAGTGGTTGGTCGAGAAGATTTGATCGGAGATACCAGGTATCTTACACCAGCTGATCGAGTGGAGTTGATGCAGGAAGTAGATGAAGTTATTTCGCATTGGACTAGGAAACAAACGAAATTCGACGCAATGAAACTCATTGGGAAGGCGGGAATTCCCGCTGGAGCTGTTTTAGATACCGACGAGTTGAATAATGATGGCACTTTTGAAGATCGTGGCGTTATGCAAACTATGATTCACCCAATCCATCGGCCTTTTAAAATGCCTGCTTGGCCTGTCAGAGTGGATGGTAAGGCGTCTAAATTAAAGGCGTCGCCCATGTTAGGGGAGCATACGGATCAAGTAATCAGTGATTGGTTAGGGCTAAACGAAGTTGCGATTTCGGAATTACGATCAGCTGGGGCCATTGGTTCTTAGAAACCGGGAAAAGGTTAATTTATCGGATATAGAGATGGCGAATCGGTCGAGGTGTATTTATGCTTTAAAATAGATTTGTTTAAAATATGAGATCTATTCTTAATACTAGAAGCTGGATTGAATGATCAAACGTGAAAGAAAATCGTGCTTTTGAGTCTGAAACAGTTACACTTTTTTCTGGAAAGCGGGTCGCGACGCGAATAAATAACCGACAAGCGAAGACGTTCCCGTTATAATTATGCCCCATATCATGTCGACCACTGAGATACCTGTTGGCCACCCGACTATTGTAGCCAAATTCGTCATATCATAAGTAGCATAAGTCAAAAGACCCAGCAGAGCGCCATCCCTAAACGCGGTTCGTGCCCCGCCTGAATTCAAGGAAGGCCTGATCACAAAGTAGACTACGCCGACAATGTACCCTAGGTAAAAGATTATGGCTGCAGACCAGTTTGGTTTTTCTCGCAAAAGATCGCCTAAAGCGCTGGAATATAGATCAGTTGCCACTAGGCCTAACCATAGGCCATCCATTATACAAAAAGCGACTAACGCACCAATATAAGCTCGAATATGAATAAGTTCCATTTGCAATGACTACCGTGCGGTTTTATTTAAGAGATTATAGTCGAATGAATCATCGGATTCTCATCAAAAGCGAATCATTATATAGGGAATATATTCGAGGATATCCATGTCTACGCATTAGTTGTTTTCCCTTTATTGGGAAGCAGGTGAAGGAAATAATTTTATGAAACCAACTCTACTTTATACCGGTAACAAGGGTTCTTCGGAACTTGGTGGGAATTGTTCAAAAGCGTTAATATTGAAAGCAAGTACAGAGTAATAACCCATCAGATTGGTCAACTCTACCAATCCCCTACGTCCAAATTCGGATAAAGCATTATCAAAGGTTCTTTGAGATATTCGATGAGTGCGAAAAAACTCTCTACCATAATTGATCACAGCCGCCTCGGTGGATGAGAGAGGTGGTAGTTCTTCCCTATCTCGAAGAGCGTCAACTAAGGCCTCGCTAAGACCAGCCTGTCGACCCGCTTCAGCATGGGAATACCAAATAAATTGGCAGTCCAATTCACGAGCCGTGGTTAACATAGCCAATTCCGCCACGTTATCAGGAAGTGTCGAACCCTCTGTTCGAAGGTAAGATCTCAAAACCTCTCCTCTTTGGGCAATTTCCGGGACATGTAACTGCATAGCTACCGGACCAAGTTCTGGCACTACACCTTCCCGAGAAGACACCACCTTGTCAAAGGCGCTGACCTGTTCCTGGGGGATGGAATCTCGTGTGGCGGCTGGAAAACGTGACATCTTTACTTCTCCTTGCTACTCGGCCGGGAGTTTAGGACAGGGGATAAATCCCCGAGTTCACGGACATCACCGGTTACTTTTAAAATATTTACATTAGTTCATCAATACTTTCGGTTCTATTTTTTTATAGGTTCCAAGTAAAACACATGTGTCAATAGATGACGGTCAGGGTATGCCACGACTTAATATGATTAATTGACAAGCGGTGATGCACTAATTTAAGGACTAAATTAGTGCATCAATTGTTAAATTCTCATTAAATTTTTTGCGTGCTGAGCCGTCTCGAGAGTCTCATTAGTCCGTTAATTTCCACGCTATTTGAAGATCTTAATCCAAAAAAGCTAAGAATAGTAGCCGCGAACAGTTTTTGGGTATCGTTATAAAATATTCGATTGTAGATCAATAACCGTTGAAGCGAAGGTTACAATTGTTGAATTATGTTTAGAGAAGGAAAGACAGTTTCAAAATTAGGTGTTTGTAATTTTTTAAGCACGCGCTATGTCGGTCTGGGCAGTGGGTAGTTTTAATATATAGTTGGGTTCTTCTTGGAAATGTTGTCCTCGTTTATGAGAATTTTTAGAAGATCGAAAAGGCAATTTTTTATTTGTATATAAAGAACTTTTTTAAATAAATTAAACGACGGATAAGAATTTAATAGAAGCTCTAAAATTTTGTGTTTCCGTTACTCTCAAATAAAGGCCGTTCTCGGGAATTAACCGGCTCAAAAAAGCGATTAATAATAGGAGATTCAATTGGTCCAACCGCGAACAAAAATTTCTGGGGATCTTCGCTCTATTCGAACTAAAGATGGTAACAAAGTAGAGTATGAAGTCCTTGGTGAGGGCCCACCGATTGTCATGTTGCATGGTTTTTTGGCCAATCGATTCACCTTCTCTCGGCAACGTGAGACATTAGCTCAGCATCACCGTCTTTTCCTGGTGAGTTTGCGCGGCAATGCCGGTTCCTCTGGGCCGTTGCCAACTAACTATGGCGTTGGGACTAGCGACGTGGATGATTTGAGATCAGTATTGGATGCAGAACAGCTAGATTGTGTTAGTCTGTTTGGTCATTCGTCTGGAGGTGCTACTGCATTCGTTCTAGCAACTCAATCCCCAGAACGTGTCGCGCGCATGGTCCTCCTTGAACCCACTTTGCTCCGGCTGCTTCCAACAGCTGAATACACGCAGTGTATAAAAGAGAATGAGAGAATTGCCGCAATAGCTAAATCCGATGGCTTTGTTGCCGGCCTGCAAGCTGCGGTCACGAGTTTAGGCGGCACTAGCTGGGCACAGTTAGATGACGAGACTCAGGCGGAGCGCCTCAATGCGTTGGCCGGTTCAGCACCATTTGTCGGGCCGCATCTCCTAAGTCTCAACTCGCTAACGGTGACGGAAAACGATGCCATCAGCCTCTGCCCACCTGCACTCCTGATTTACGGTGTTAATAGTTTTTGGTTTGAACGAATTATTGCTGATCGGTTTCGAAGTCTTCGTCCCGACCTACGGGTAATTACCGTCGAAAATGGTGCCCATAATATCCACCGAGATCGGCCTGATATCGTTAACGAGGAGGCTCTGGCATTTCTCTCTAAATAACGACACCATCAAATATGCAGTGTAGGCTAAATTTTTATTATAAACTTTGAATTAAGTAGAAATTTTAAAAAGATTATATAACGATATACTACAAAATTTAGCATGCGCAGGAGGCGAATGAAGCATATTTTTGCTATTCTAAGGCTCGAAAACTTTCGGCATAGTCTTCAAAGTCCTTTCCTCTTTAGTTGTCACTTTTGTAAAATCATTGTTGATGGGACTTAATATGGTAAAGCAGGTAACTTCAAACGAACCATTAACGGCCGTGCTGCCGGGTAGTAAATTAGTTTTCCACAGACGGTTTTGCGGTATTTATGCTAGAAAACATTATGGGTGATGAGAATGGGGAGAGCTATTTCGCACCTCCCCATTGCTTCCGTTGTATTTCTCCAACCACATATCGAAGATCCATAGTAGGCGCTTCACCACAGTTTTTCAGAATTCCGTGCCAAATAGCATCGGGGTCTAATTCGATAACGATCATCTTAAAATTCTTACCCATTTTCTCGATGATCTGGTTCTCATTAATTGTATTAATTGCCGCATCGAAAATCCTTAAATTTGCATTTAACGAACTAAACCAACCTTGCGCCCATGCCGTCGCGACCGTCTGAATTATCTCACTCATCTCTCCTTCTTTGAGCTCTAAAATTTTTCCACACGAAATAGCCCCAACGCCTAGGATGGTGATGTCACGGGTTAAAGCTTCACTACTGGACAGCATCACGGAGCAAAGACAGAATATGGTTAATAACTTTCTCATCGGTCAGCTCCTCAAAATAATTTTGGGTGGTCCTCTGCCGCTTATTTGTTTTCTAAGGGTTATGCTCGTTCTGTGAGTTTAGCAGGAATTCGTAAGCGGTATGACCAAATAGTATCGTTAAGGGTAGGATAACAACCTTGGTAAGCTAATAACGTGGCAAATCCATATTAGTCATCCGAATCAGCACTCCGCTCAATGGTAATCTGTTTTTGGACCAGACACTAGCGTCGCTGTCTGAATGACTCAACTATAGCTATCTGCAGTTGGGTCTATTGGCATGAGTTTTTCTCTGACTGATGATAAACGGCTTTAAATATGGTGCTGGGAAATAGTAAAAATCATCTGCTTAAATAAATTTAGTGGAAAATCTAATACTGAACTTCCTTGGCTAAAACGGCGTGTAGTAGAGTCGGATTTTGCGTTAATAACTACCCATGCCGCCTTCCTAACGTTATTTTTTGTTTTGCAAACAAACTTTTCGTTAAAGAAAGCCCCACTAAAGAAATAGGTATTATGGTTTTTCAGCAGGGCTTGGATTTGGATCGTTTGTGTTCTTTGTTGATGGATAAGTGTTAGAAAGTGCATTATTCTGACTCCGAAGTCACCAATGCGACATATAAGATTTTACCAATGGGTTTAGAAACTATAATTTACATTTCGCTAGTGTTTCTTCTAGCCGGAACTATCAAGGGTATCATCGGCTTTGGACTCCCCACCGTGTCTTTGGCGATAGCCACCGCCATTGTAGGATTGAAAGATGCTATGGTTCTCGTGCTAATCCCCTCATTAGTAACTAATTTGTTTCAGGCCAGTATTGGTGGTCAGTTTGTAAATCTCTTGACGAGAACTTGGTCGCTATTGTTGATGTTGTGTTGTTTTACCTGGTTCTCTACGTCCTTTTTAGTTGGAAAAACGAGCGTTTCCTTGACAGTTGTTTTAGGAGCGTTGTTATTTTTCTATGGGCTTGTAAGCCTTTGGAAACCGCAAACGAAAAAACCCGGTCGCCATGAAGTTTGGCTTTCTCCGGTAATAGGCGCATTAACTGGGGTATTTACTGGGTTGTGTGGTACTTTTGTTTTTCCAAGTGCGCTCTATTTACAATCACTTAGGATTGATAAAGACCAATTAGTTCAAGGGATGGGTATCTGCTTCTCTCTGGCTACTATAAGCTTGGGTATATCTTTGGGTTTGCGTGGCTTAATTTCGATAGATTTAAGCCTAATTTCCATAGGAATTGTTGTTCCGGCTTTCGTAGGGATGTTGGTGGGTAGGATAATTCGTATGCAATTAAATGAGGAAATATTTAAAAAAATCTTTTTTAGTGGTTTGTTACTAATGGGTATCTGGATGGTGATAGGAGGTATTCAAATCTAAATTCGTTTTATCCTTTGCAATTTTTATTTCAATTTGGTTTCTCAAAAAGGTTTAGTTAAACCAATTATTTACAGTTATAACTTCAAATTTACGTTAAACTTAATAACTCCATCAAAAATGGATCGCCGGATTAGTATTGTTAGGTTATTAATGAACTATTTTCATCCATTTATTTGTAATGCCGAGTTTGCGATTATGCTGAGGGAGGGCTGATGATATATAGCAATTTTCAGGTTCCGAAGATTACAAAATGCGACTAACCGACTATTGAGCAAGTAGATCTTTTTGTAGTGTTTATCCCAATTGTGCGCTACTTGGTGAGGTTATGGATGTTATAAATAATATAGGCTTTGAACGCGTAGAAATATAAAAAGACTATCTTAAAGGTTTTGCTCAGTAGTTCCTAGGGATATAAAATTTCACTCAGTTGGCCTTGTTCATATTGGTCTCGAAGTTTATAGCATGTTTTGTTATCGCCCTGGGTGTCATTTGCCGGCTGGATTTGTTTGGGATTGGGGTTCGGACATGAAATATCTACGTGCTACGCTTTCTGTTTTGACTTCACTAACTATGCTTACTGCGTCCTCGGTGATTTTAGCCGATGATCGTTCTGGATCGGTCATAGAAACTCTGGGCGAATCGCATACACGGTTGGGCTCTAGCATGGTGATGAAGGTGGATCAAAAAGGTCATTCGCTAGATTCCTTATTTTACGATTTGAAAAACTGCTTAACCGTTCGGCAAGCTCGAAAGATTGAACGTAAGATTTGGCTTATTTGGCTGTCGCACAAGAAATTAGAAATCAATAGGTTAATGGGTGAGGGTGTCCACTTAATGAACCGAGGAGAATTTCAAAAAGCTCTCAGGATGTTCAATATAATCATTGATCAGGCTCCCACATACGCCGAAGCTTGGAACAAGCGAGCGACTTTGTATTTTCTACAAGGAGATTATATAAAATCTATTCAGGATATTCGGTCTACGTTAATTTTGGAACCAAGGCATTTTGGCGCTATTTCCGGCTTGGGCCTTATTCTCAAAACTTTAGGTGAACCAGAAAAAGCCCTGAAAGCCTTTGAGAGAATAAGAGAGATTTATCCATTTTCGGAGTCCGCAAAGATACATATCGACCAATTAGAAAGAGAGCTCCAACTAAAAACTCTTTGATCGAGTTTGGAACTAACGTGGCAAGCCCACCTTAAAAGTTACGGCATTTGATCCCAGCTTGGGCTCCTTAGCATCTAGCTAAAAGCACTAAAGAAGGAGTGCAAAAGATAATTAAACAAATAGCTCGTGTACTCGATACCGAGAAATGCCATGCTGAACTTGCAGATAAGTATTTTGCTAAAATAAATTTCCACGAACCGAATTCCAACGCACGTTCAAACATCAAATAAGGGGTTGGATTTGTGAGGGTTGTTGCCGAATATTTCACGTTACAGATAACATTGAATAGTGATTTTTGAAGCCAATTATCGATGCGCTAGGGTGCCAGCCGTGATCATTCAAACGAAAACCCCTATCTGAAGTGATTTGGGTAGCGATCCCGTGACGCCCAGCGAAGTTTCTTTGCGCAAAAAAAGTCCGGTCTCCTACGCGATCGTTATGTGTAGTTCGCCATACTCGCCGTCTTCCCCGTACCGCACCGTCGCTTGGGCGCCTGGTTGCGCAAGCGTGTGGGCTATAGCTCCCATAGTAATAGTCAAACCCTTTTGGAAGCCGAACCCGCGCTGAGACAGAAGATTAACAGCCCACTGGAGCCCGCCCACCATTTCTGGGAATGTTTGTCCCCGAACCCGAGAGGCTATGAGTTTATCGTCAAAATAAATGGCAACCGGGAACTCTGCGAGATCAAGGTCACGCCAACCGGGAATTTCATCACCGATAACGAGTGCTCCTGCGTTGGCAAGGTCAGCAGCACCTTTATAAATGTTGAGGAGCGCGGGGGTGGGCCAGTCAGACGGGTCACAATACCATCGTGTATCGGCTACATCGATTGTCATTACAACTGTTTCGATGGCGTCCTGGATCTCTTCTATGCTGTACGGGGCGACTCTGCTAGGTAAATCTTGTCCTAAACGAAGGGCAACTTCAGCCTCTAACTGAGGTTGATTGCGAAAATCCGACATTCGAAATTGGCCTGGGCCTTTCTGTGTAACACTTTCATAATAGCGTCCATAAAAGCCTGGAGGGAGTGATTGTATTTTAAATTCACTGGTTTGATTTTGCTCCTTCGGGCGATTACTGAGAAAATGCGAAGGGTCAGTCATGGCAATTTTCCATGCGGCTACCTCTTCGTTTACTTTGGCATCAAATGCATCCTGTATCGATAGGGATTCCTCAAGACTCGTCGGCCAAAGATCTTCTGAAATATTTACGCTGCCGCCATCTAGCCATGCTGCCGCTAGCGCGTTAGATGTTTTTTCAATTTTATCTTGCCCCATCGGTCCCACTCCTTCAATGTATTTTCTAGTCGGCCGCCAAAATTATAGTATTCACAAGTTACACGCTTTAACGTCATTTGCTAGCTGTATGTATTTGGCAGCAGTTCTAGAATTGAACACTGCCGCTTTCCTGATAGGACCGTGGAGCTCGTGACGATGTCCTTTAATTTTCCTGTAAAATTCCAAAGCTGACATAGGAGCCACCAATGTAACGAAAGTCATCTGATGTTGATAATGGCTGGTCCATCGCGTTATCCAGCCGACCGCGGTGCCGTTCGGCATTATCTCGTGGTGTCCAGCCAAGATGAGAAGCAGCGGTGTTATCAGCCCAGCGGCGATTGTTATTTGAAACTCCATAGATAATTGGACATCCTAGAACCGGTGTATCGAATACGCACTCTACCAGACGGACTAGGTCATCATAACTGAACCAGGTTGCGAGCATCCGGTGATTACGAGGTTCCGGCTGGCATGAAGCAATCCGCACGCAGGCGGTCTCAATATCAAATTTTTCGAAGTACATTCGGGCTAGCGCCTCGCCAAAGGCCTTGGATGCGCCGTAGAGGGTGTCAGGGCGGATTGCTGCAGTATCGTTGATAACTTTTGTTGGCGGGTGATAACCGATGGCATGGATTGAGCTAGCGTAGAAAATTCGCTTGCATCCATTCTGTCGTGCAGCTTCATAGAGGTTATACATACCCTCTATATTTGAGTCCCGAACATCTTTCCAATTTCCCTCCGTAGCCTGCCCGCCAAAATGGAGGATGCCGTCACACTCTTTGACGAGATTCTGGACGGCGTCGTAATCCACTAGATCACATTGGATGATCTCCTCTCTCCCGACATCTGCTCCTGATTCACCAACACAAAGTTTAATCCGGTCTGAAATCCGAAGAGTTTTTGCAAGGTGCCCTATATTTTTTCGGCAATGTGCTCCTAGAGCACCTGCGGCCCCAGTAATTAACAACCGGTCCATCTTTGATTTTTTCATGAGCTTTTCTCCTTACCTTAGTAGGGGTTAACCGCGTAATGGATAAATAAGTAATTTAAAATTAAATCTTTTTTTACCTATTAGTTTGGGGGAAAGGTATTTTGTTGAAAATAGTGATACAACCAGTAACTTTGAGCGTCCCCTCTGTATTGCTCCTACGAGTGATGGTAGCCTAAGACTCAAAATCCTCTATACGGTTGACGATAACTATTGCTCTCCAATTTTGAGATGAGAGAGAGATTCAGTCGTACTATCATTCTCGGAGCGCAGCTCAAAAAAACATAAATTTATATTACTTGGTCAGTGACTGGCTTAACTGCATCATATATCATTTTAGGGTATGTCGGATTTAACGACTGTTAAATGAATAAACTACGGGGATTTATCTAATTCTTGTGTAATGGTGCTTGCTGGTATTGCGGATTTTTACACCATGGAATGCTAAATCGTAATGTTACTGGGAGTATACACAATGGATCTTGGAATTGCGGGAAAGAAAGCGATAGTATGCGGATCTAGCAGGGGGTTGGGAAAAGGCTGTGCTATAGCTTTGGCGAAATCAGGTTGCGATGTAATCATTAACGGGATTGTTCCAGAAACATTGACTAAGACGGCCTTGGAAATAAAACAACTCACTAATGCTAAAATTATTGAGGTTGCAGGAGACGTTACCAGTCATGCCGGACAGGAAGCCCTTTTTTCTGCGTGTCCTAACCCGGATATTTTAATCACGAATGCAGGAGGTCCTCCGTTCAAGGATTTTCGTGAACTGGACCGAACAGATATGTTGACGGGTGTCACTTGGAATATGATTACGCCAATAGAGTTAATTCAACGATATATAGATGGGATGTCGGAACGTGGTTTCGGTCGCATCCTCAATATTACCTCAGTATCTGTAAACATGCCCGTATCTGGGCTTGATCTATCCAGTGGAGCGCGGGCAGGTCTAACTGCATTTTGTGCGGGCGTATGCCGCAGCGTAGCAAGCACGGGTGTGACTATCAATCATATCCAACCCGGTTTTTTTGATACTGACAGGTATCAGAGCAGTATAGAAAATATGGCAAATCAGCTGGGAGTCAGCCAAGAAGAAGCACATAATAGGCGAATATCAGAAGTTCCGGCTAAGAGGGCCGGTACCCCGGAAGAATTTGGAGAAGCTGCGGCATTTTTATGTAGTATGCAAGCCGGCTATATCACTGGCCAGAGTTTGCTTTTGGACGGGGGTCTTTATAATAGCTCATTTTGAACTTACGAGTTCAGAACGTGGTTAAAATATTTATGCCAATTAAATCACTTCGAATTTTCTGGTAACTTGGTCTGGTGTTTTTTAAATACATTTCCGATGCCTTCAAAACAGTTGATAATAAGGCGAAAGCTGATGATTGCGCCGATATTCGCCCAACAGTTACCATCCGAGAGTCCTACCGATTCTTTGCACCGCTTATCTTCATGGCCGAATTACACATGTTGTCGCACGCGGTCATTTCCGCGTTTCTTGCTCGAATGCCTGATCCCGAACCCATTCTAGCCGCGTACAGTATTGCTTTCTATCTACATGCCACATTAGGAAGCCCAGTGTGGGCTTGTCAGTTCGTGGCAATCTCATATATCCGGGACCGGGCTTCCGTTATTCGGGTGTTCATCTTCAGTATGCAGGCGTTTGTTCTAGTGGGCTGGTTTTGGGCGCTCGTTGCATTAACACCGGTCGGTATCGTTTTCTTTGGCGTGGTGTACGGGGCCAGCGAGGCTGTAGCTAAGGAGGCACAGACGAGTATGGTTGTCTCAACGCATATTGTGCCATGTGTATTATTTCGCACGGTTGCTTACGAGATGATGATGTAGAACCATCGTACGACCATTGTTACGCTAGGCACATTTATTCGCCTGATAGGTCTATTTGGGATATTAGCTGTGTTGCAGCGTTGGACGAGTGGAGCGCTGGTTGGCATGGCTGCATTGACGGCCTGTATCGCCATTGAAAGCGTCTACGCAGTGATCGTAGCTCGAAAATACTACTTTAACTTAGCCGAGAACAGCGAACCGCTGCCGACATATAAAGAGTTGTGGCGCTTCGGTTGGCCGGTGATGGTGATGCAAACAGCGGAAAGTGGCGTAGCATTCACAGCCAGCTTATTTTTAGGGCGCTTGCTGCGACCTGAACTTGCGCTTGCTGCTTTTGGTGTGTTGGATGGTATGATTCGGGTTTTACTCGGCCCCCTCAGAAATCTTGCTCAGGCGGTCCAGACGTTGACCCGTAACCGCGCCGACACACGTGTGATCGGGAAATTTGCACTACACATTGCCGTTATTTTCACCTTGGTAATGTGCGCGTTTCAAAGTGATGTGGTTCGCAGCTATGCGTTGCAGACCGTGATGGGCCTACCTCCTGAAATGTCGGAATACATCGGACCTGCCCTCTTGTTAACACCATTGTTGGCGTTATGTATGACGGCGGCTGCCTACGCGCGAGGGCAGTTGCTTGCTAGCCGAAAAACACCCGCTATTGCTGTCGCTTCCATCGCTCGAATAATGGCTGTAAGTGTGCTGGGTGTTGTAGCTCTTTCGTTGTCCGACCCGAACGGTGCCATAGTAGGAGTTTCAGCGCTAATCGCCGCATTCACAACTGAAGCAGTAATCCTAGGCGGTAGGGTCTTGTACGCAGAGAGGCGTCAAGGTGGTTTGTTCCGTTAGAGGAAGAGCAAGGGGTGGAAATTCCAAGATCGTGGAATTCCTGACAGCAACTGATGCATGTGAACTGCGTAAGCACAGTTGTCGCTTCCAATAAAACCGCGGTATTTCATCAAAACCCTTCTTTTATGCAGGAAATTATTGCGAATCAGCTTCAACTAGAATGCGAAATCCACCCTATTTTGGCATATTTAACAGCAACTAAGCTCCGGATGCTAGGGGTTGTAAGGTTTTTTCCTAAGAATTGATTTGAGTGAAATGAAGATTTGACCCGACAAAAGCTTTGTTCATTTTTGTTAGGTTGGTTTTAATTGGTTTAATATCATTGAAGGTCTACAGGAGGCCATTTCCTTTTATTTTTTATAAATCCAGAGTTCGGCTAAGCGGTAGATTTGTTGAATAAACTTTCCTATTTTTTGGACATTGGCGGGGAATGAATGCTTGCCAAATATCAATTTCGCTATTTTGAGGAAAATGGTTTTCGAGTGGTGGAAAATATTTTGGATCGGAAATCGGTTCTGGACCCGCTGAATGGGGAATATGAGTTGCTTTTTGAATGAACTACGCATCGATTGGGTTGTGGAGGGTCGGCTTTATTCGATGGCTCCTGTTCCGACCTTCCCATAATTTGATTAAATCTGCCTATCGGGCGGGAATAGGTTATTTTCAGTCTATGGATATTTCCCTGTCACTGGGAAATATTAGAGCCGACCTGCCGTTTCACGCTGGGCCTTTCGTTTTTAGGATGATCACGGACAGCAACTTGTTAGATAGTGTTGAATCCATAATCGGACCTGAAATAACGTCGAACCCCATTCAGCATGTTCGGATTAAGCCGCCTGCGTCAATCCTGGACGATAAAGAAATTCGCGCTCACATAACAGCGACCGAATGACATCAGGGTCGGGCAGTTACCCTTGAGGAGGCAGACGAGACCCGAATGGTTACCTGTTGGCTGGCGGTTACCGGTGCGACAGTCGAAAACGGCTGTTTGCGAGTTATTCCAGATAAGTTACCGTGGCGAAATGATGCCGCATTGTCCAGATCCGCAACTAGATATTCAAAGTGGCTTTATCGAAGAATGCGCGGCCTTAGCTGTGCTAGTATGTTCTTTTAGCTTGAATAGCGCTTACAAATGCTAATCGAGAAAAAACTGTTGTTTTAACCTCATTTAGAAGTTTATTTTTTTTATATTAACTCTTAATTGGAAAATAATAACACGTAGGGGGTGAAGTTGGCTTTTCTGTTGCCGTCTGGGTCTTTTCTTTGATTAGATCGTTGCTATAGGGTTTTTGGTGATAACATAAAGCTGGCAGGGAAGGAATTGATACATGAAGCACCTATTGACCAAGGTCGCTATGGTTACCTTCGTTAGTTTATTCGGACTAACGTGGGGTGTTGAAAAGAATGCAGCTGTGGCAGAGAGCCTTCAAAAAGTAACAATTAGGATTTCAGCGGATATACCCCCGCCTCCCATGCCTACCTCAGTGGCCATGGAATGGTTCAAAAAAAAGGTGGAGTCGGAATTCCCTAGCGGCAGTAAAGTGCGCATCTACTATGCTGGTGCTCTTTACAAAGACCCGGATGCCATGACAGCTATGAGCCAAGGGAACCTAGAAATGGGTTGGTTGGTATCTGGAAAAACAGCCGCAACGGATATTTGGCTAAGTATAGTCGGACAGCCAGGCGTCCTTACCACGGCAGGCGCAGTCCACGATCTAATAAATCAACCGACCGGGAAAATGTTGAAAAATCGGTTAAAAGATAAGCATAACATTGAGATGTTTGGTTTTGCTGATATTAGCTTTGCTTTGGGTATGGCCGGAAAGCAACGCCTTTTAACTTTAGAAACTATGAAAGACCGGAAAATACGCACATTTGCGGCAGGGGTTAACCCTACTGTTTCATCTTGGGGAGCATCCCCAGTGGTCATGTCTTTTGGAGATGTACCAAGTGCACTGGAATCCGGTGTAATTGACGGGGTCATCACGTCCATCGGCGGATGGAGAGCCATTACGGAGCAAACGCCTTATTATACGATAGCGGGAATCTCCACTGTTGCTTTCGACGCTTATTGGGTAGGCGCGAGTTCTAAATGGATGAATAAACTGAATACAACGACGCAAAATAAAATTCGTAGCCTAATAGACCAAACTATTGAATACCAAAACAAACTTAACTGGTGCAATGACCAGTTCGCTATCAACAAATACAAAACCACCGATCCATCCAAACCAGGGATCTATCAGGCTACTGCCGCGGAAGCCGCCCCACTTCAAAAAGCAATTGGTACTAACGTGGCTGAGTTTCTAAAGGGAAAACTTCCAGATGAAGCAGATTCTTGGGTCGACCGTTTCCTAAAAGACGGAAAAGCAGCATCGGTTAAATTTGGTCCAGGTACGGATCCAGTGCACAAGTTGGACTGCTCAAAGTATAAGGACCTATTGACCAAGAAGAAAAAATAGTAACCCCATTGGAAGATTAAGCTGGGCCAACGTGGCCCAGCTTTTTACTTTTAGGTTGTTAAATGAATAGTTTATATAATTCTTGGCGGTTCTTTCAGGATAACCTTTTACAATATATATCGGCAGTTTTGCTTCTCGGTTTAACGCTCTTGGCAATTCTTGAAGTTGTGCGTCGATACGTCTTTGGCGTTTCCTTTGAATGGCAGCAGGATTTGGTTACCTATGGAATCCTTTCAGGTATTTTTCTTTTCTTCGGTATCACGCAAACGAGAAGAGCTCATCTTCGTGTAAGTGCTTTACTTTTGTTGTTAAAGGAAAAATGCGGTCACACGGGGCATCTGCTTGCTGGGGTAGCTGAAATATTTGGTCAGTTGCTAGCCGTTTGGCTCTGCTCGTATCTGGTTTGGACTAGCGTTGATGTTTTTATTTATCTGGTAGCAGAAGGTAGAAAAACAGAAAGCCTGTATTTTCCAATGTGGCCATTTTTTCTAACTTTCTTGATAAGTATTGGTTTCCTGGGAATCAGTTTTATCTTCCAGCTATGGAACGAGATAAGAATTCTAATAGGCCTGCCCGGTTTAGCTAGCATGCAGGAAGCGGAGGAGGACACCGGCCCGATACTTTAAATGAGCTCTATGAGTTCAAGAAACGATAGACTTACTGGTTTTGAGTGAAAAATGACAACATTTCTTTTTAGCCTATTAGGCCTATTAGGCTCCGGTGTGACCATCGGTATCGCTCTTTGTGCCGGCAGTATGGTTTTTATTATTTTAGACCCTATGTTGAATGTTGAAACGGTAGGGCAAAGCTTTTTTGCATTTCTTCAAAGCTACAGTCTTATGGCTGTGCCGTTGTTTATATTTGCTGGTTTCCTCATGGAGAGAACCGGAATGGTTCGCCAGTTATTTCAGTTCGCAGAAGCTTTGGTTAGCTGGATAAGGGGCGGATTTGGTCTTGCCACTGTCACCACCTGCGTCATGTTCAGCGCTATATCTGGTTCCAGTGTTGCGGTCGCTTCGGCGATGAGTTTGATCGCGATTCCAGAAATGAGGAAACGTAAATATCCAGATTGGATGTCTGCTGGCATTGTTGCATCAGGCGGTGGAATTGGCCTGCTTATACCGCCAAGCCTTTCGTTGATCATTTATGGCGTTGCAACCGAAACGTCAATCGTTCGTCTTTTTATGGCGGGCGTAATCCCGGGCCTTCTTTTGGCTCTTGGTATGTACATAATCATAATAATAGCGGCCTCGCGCGTATCCACTCTTGTTCGAGGAAAATTCGATCTTAATGTTTTATTCGCAAATACTGTGGCCGCCGTCCCGGGCTTGGGCATGCCCGTTCTCGTTCTCGGTGGTCTCTATGGAGGCATCTTCACTCCAACAGAGGCTGCGGCTGCGGCTTGCGGTTACGCTTTAGCCTACGGCTTCATATCCAAACGCGCCGCTTTCTTGAAAGAATTACTGCCCGTGGCCGCACGATCCATGAACCTCACAGCGGTGGTGTTTTTTTTGGTGGGCAGCGTGGGTGTTTTCCAGTTTGTTGCAGCTAACATGGCATGGCCTCAGGACTTGGCAGAGATGGTCATTGAAATGAACCTTAAGCCACTGCCCTTCCTTTTTAGCTATTTAGCTCTCTTAATTTTATTGGGTATGTTTTTAGACGGCATTGCAATGATCCTTCTCACAGTCCCGGTAATCTTTCCCGTCTCTAATGCCCTTGGTATAGACCCAATTCATCTGGGCATAGTTGTAACCATGGGAGTAGAACTTAGTGTCATAACACCCCCTGTTGGCTTTAATCTTTACGCAGTTAGTGGGATCGCCAAAATACCTATACAGACTGTTCTGCGCGGAGCAATGATCTTTTTTGTATCCGATTTAATTGTAACCGTCCTTGTTGTTTTATTTCCTGAACTCTCCATCTGGCTTCCATCAATTTTGTCGAAAAACCCCTTTGGATGAAAGCAGACATTGAAGGATGCCTTAAACACTAAAATTCTCGAAAGAGCACACGATGGCACCTTTTTTGTCCACTGGTATCGGCAGCATGCCCCGCAGACCATGGTTGTTCAGCAACCGGGCAGGTTTAGACGGAAAACACGATCATTATGGAAAGGGAGGCCAATGGGCGCTTTCCGGTAATCTTCTAACTTCCGCTCAGGATGACGCTACCAGAGTAGTTTTGAGAATTCAGGAGAACGCAGGTTTGGATATCGTCACAGACGGAGAACAGAGACGGAAAAATTACGTTACCTACTTAACGAATAATATG
>CAZADS010000031.1:0-46530 GCA_964483985.1 uncultured Thalassobaculaceae bacterium | reverse complement strand
TGCGATCACTCGACGACATTGGGATAAATTCCACAAGAGAATATCGGAACAAGGGATTAAAAGTCACCTACACCAAACCGTTGAGGGCATTAACTACTCCAACGGGCGAGCCGTAAAAATTGATATAATTACGCGAGCATCTACGCCTTGAAAAACAACGAAAGAAAAGAAAGCCGATTTTTATTTTCCGCTATTAACGGGGTATTGCTTCAATTAGGACGTCCACCGCTCGGACATGTCCTTTTAAGTATAGTGGTGATTTGTTTATTTTTAGTATTTTTTCTTGATCGACCAATTATAATATGGATAGCCAATCAGCCTGACCATTTTATTCTCCCTTATTTCAAAATAATTACGCAATTTGGAGACGCAGCATTTTGGTTTGTAGCTTTAGTAATTGGAATTTTCGGCTGCACACTAGTATCCAGACTAGAAAAATTTTCACATTTACGCACTCAGCTAACTCACCACGCGTGGAATTTATGGTTTGTAATTTTATCCTGTATTGTATCTGGCATTTTACATCATTTCTTAAAAATATTAATAGGGCGCTATCGTCCTCGCTATTTATTCTCCGATGGTCTTTATGGATTGGACCCGATAAATTTTCATATTGCACAAAATTCTTTTCCCTCTGGCCATTCTCAAACGATCTTTTCAATCTGCATAGCAATCTCTTTGGCTTATCCGCGTTTCATCGGTATATGCATAACATTAGCGATTCTGGTTTCTTTAAGTCGCATCATCCTACTCAAACACTACCCTAGTGATGTATTATTTGGCGCATATCTCGGTATATGTGTTGCCATCATGTTGAAACGCTATTATCGCGATAGAAAATTACAAGTTAGTTGAACCTCTGCGACGTTGAACATTAAAAAGACATTAAACAAATATAAGGAATTGTAGTTGTCTAAGGTTTCAAATTCAAATACGCGCTCAAATAGACCAAACGCTGATACCCTGTTGTCTGTAGTAATTCCAATTTTTGATGAACAGGACAATATTAAACCTTTGTTGGAAGAAATCACCGCTTCACTCTACAACATTTGTGATTATGAAATTATTTATGTTAATGATGGAAGCCTTGACGCTAGTCTCTCCATTCTAATGGAGTTTAGAAAAACGATACCGCAATTGAGAGTAGTTAATCATATCCAGAGAGCCGGACAAAGCGCTGCACTACGTTCGGGCATCATGGCAGCAACGGGCCAGTTAATTGCCACATTGGATGGTGACGGACAAAATGACCCGTCCGATATCCCAAAACTACTGGCGGTCTATAGAGCTTATACGGGCCCTAGTCAGCTAATGGTCACAGGACACCGAGTAACTCGCAAAGATTCGTGGGCTAAACGTAGCGCATCCCGGTTAGCCAACGCTATTAGAAGACTGCTGCTGAGAGATGACAATCCAGATACCGGTTGTTCGCTAAAAATATATGAGCGTCAGTTTTTTCTCACACTACCATATTTCAATAATATGCACAGATACTTGCCCGCTCTCGCAAGAAGAGAAAATTGCAATGTGACAGTAGTTCCCGTCAATCACAGACATCGAACTAAAGGGTATTCTAAATATGCCAACTTGGGCCGTTTATTAGCGAGTATCCCAGACCTGCTAGGCGTAATGTGGCTTATAAAACGCGCGCCACGCAACCTAAAAAGTGAGGAGAAAGACTGATGGAGCAGATACTCGCCTGGTTCTTTCCGAATGGTATCGAGGCAATCGAAGCTGTGCTGCTTATCGTAGGTTTTTTAGGTCAAGGATTGTTTAGCGCGCGGTTTCTAATTCAATGGGTTGCGAGTGAGAAAAAACAGGAGAGCGTGATTCCCCTAGCCTTCTGGTATTTTAGTCTTTTAGGTGGCATAACACTTTTTATCTACGCTTGCTCTAAAAAAGACCCAGTGATTATGGTTGGGCAAGCCACTGGGATCTTCATTTATACTCGTAATCTTTATCTTATTTACCGAAAACGGCGAAAGGATTCCAGAGAATTAGCTGCCCCACCAAGTGTTTAATTAAAATTGCTGAAGCGGCTAACAATGTTCCCAGGCAACTAAATTGTTGGAAAAATGGCTCAACAGAGAAGCATATTTCGTCTATAAATTAAGTTTAATGTTACTTCGAACTACTTGATTCTAGGGGAAAAGCATGTTCGAGGGATTTGAAACCCTTGATATAATGACTGCCAACCACGGCTTCGGATCAGCGAAAATTCGTTTACGTCACGGAGGAAAGGGGCCTCCGTTATTGTTAATTCATGGGAATCCGCTGACTCACGTTTCATGGCACAAAGTTGTGCCAAAACTTAAAAATAGATTCCATTTAGTTTGCCCGGATTTAAGAGGTTATGGTGACTCCATTGGACCTGAGGACGGCGGAGTGGAAAGCATTAATTATTCATTTCGAGCCATGTCATACGATCTTATCGATATAATGTTGCAACTTGGGTTTAAAGACTTCTTTGTCTGTGGCCATAATCGAGGTGCTCGCACTGCGCACCGAATGGCACTAGATCACCCCGAAAAAATCCATAAAATAGCCGTAATTGATATCGTACCTAGCCACTACATTTGGCAAAATGCCTCTGCGGCTTGGGCGAATTCCTCGTGGCATTGGTTGTTTATGATCCAGCCATACGATTTACCAGAGCGGATGATGGCAAGTGTTTCTCCAGAATATTTCATAGAAAAAAAACTTTCGAAGCCCGGAAAAGGATTAAATCCCTTTGCTCCGAGGGCTCTTTCGGAATATGTAAGATGCTTTAATTGGAAAACTATAAAAGGGTCGTGTGAAGATTACCGAGCTTGCGCCACATCGGACTACAAAATGGATTCGGAAGACTTCAAAAACAACAAAATGATTGAATGCCCGTTGTTAGTTTTATGGGGAAAAGACAGTCACACAGAAAAAGTTTATGGAAATGTTTTAACTATATGGAAAAATTATGCCTCCGGCCATATAAATGGGGGTCCCATAAATGCTGGGCATTATGTTAACGAGGAACGGCCAGAAGAAACCGTAAAATGGCTTCTAAAGCACCTTATTTAGAAATTAATGACAATATTCCAGTAAAAGATTTTTAGTATCATCTAATTGCAAAACCTCCATCAACTGTAATTACAGAACCCGTCATAAATTTGGAAGCGTCACTAGCTAACAACAATAACGCACCGTCTAGATCTTCTACTTGACCAAGACGACGTTGAGGGACAGATTTTACGAGACTCTGCCCCGGCATTGACTCAAAAAATTCAATATTCATGGGCGTTTCTATATAGCCGGGAGCTATAGCGTTTACTCTCACTCCTTTGCGCGCTAGTTCCAATCCCATAGCTGCTGTTAATTGATTTAGCCCCCCCTTAGACGCACAATAAGTTGTCAGCGTTCCAATAGGACGGGTTCCCAAAACCGATGAGATATTTATTATAGAACCAGTCCCCCGTTTAACCATACTTCGAGCTACTTCCTGAGCGCAAAAAAAAGCCCCTTTTAAATTTGTATCCAAAATAGTGTCGTAGTCCTGCTCCGAAATATCTAGAAAATATTTATTGATCGCGAGGCCAGCATTGTTTACTAAAACATCAATGGGGCCGAGGACGCTCTCTGTCAGCGCTACTCCTGACACGATGCTGGAGTTATCTGTAACGTCCATTGGGACAGCATAAGCGCTCCCACCATTTTGCTCGATGATGTTCTTTAAACTTTTTATTTTTGTTGTTTGGCGAGCAGCCAGTGCAACTTTAGCGCCGTTTCTAGCCAAAGTTTGAGCGAAACGATGTCCTAACCCCTGAGAAGCACCAGTTATAAGGATCACTTTATCCGTTAAATTATAGGTCTCAGCCATGGAAAATCTCCCGCTATGGGGCTGCTTATAAAAAAAACCGTTTTCTTTAGGTCTTTATTTTTGCCAACAGTAACTCTCGTAATTTACTCATCTTTTAGCAGCTTTAATTTTAGTTTCCGATAATTAAAAATAAAAATAATATAAAACAAAAAGCCTTAGCGAATAAAATAACTCCAGCGGCTAACAGCGCACAAGAAAGTAAGGTTAAAATATAAACGTCGCATATAGAATTACTTATGGCGCCGTCGTTATAACTTCTGTTTTAAGATCGTCCTAAACGGTATCTACCGTCTTAAGAATACGGTGCTATGTTAAAAATTAAGGGGTTTCGAAATGACCGCGACCAAAAATCAGTTTGCTTCCATACTTTTAGATTTCACCGCAGACGCAAACGCTAAATAGTGTAACCAAAACGATAAGGAATATGCGCTCCATGAAGGAGGAAACCGATCAATTTTCTGCCAAGGCGTCTCTATCAGATCCCCGAGACCAAACAGTGGCAGGAAAAACTTTCGTTACTGTTTTCTTCACGCCATCTGGACGACAAGGCAAAGTCCAATTGGGGACTACCGTACTCGACGCTGCCCGCAGGCTTAATGTCGATTTGGACTCCATTTGTGGTGGAAGAGGAAAATGTGGGAAATGTCAGATCCAAGTACAATATGGAAATTTCTCGAAATTACAAATCGTTTCTAAAAAAGGGAACCTTTCGCCGCCGAACCCAATAGAAGATCGCTTCAAAAAAACACGTAACTTGGATCCGACGCGACGTCTAGGATGCAATGCAGCGCTATTAGGAGATGCTCTAATAAATATTCCTCCTGAAAGCCAATTCTATCGCCAAATTATACGGAAACGGGCAGATGCGAGAAATATTAACGTTAACCCTCTAATTAGGTTGTATTACATAGAGGTCCAGAAACCTAGCTTGCAAGAACCGTCTGGAGATTTCCGTCGTCTGGTAGAAAGTCTTCGAACCCAATGGTCTGACTTCGATATTAACGAGGACATAAGTTGTGATCTTCATATTCTGCATACGCTACAAAACGTGCTTCGGGATGGCGATTGGAAAGTTACCGTAGCCATTCGTCATAAAAAAGAGATAATTGGTATCTGGTCTGGTCTTCAAACAAAACTTCTAGGTTTAGCCGTAGATATCGGCTCGACAACTATTGCAGCCCATTTATGCGATCTTACAACAGGAAGAATTTTAGCTTCGTCTGGTGCAATGAATACGCAAATCAGGTTTGGCGAGGACCTAATGAGCCGAGTATCCTATCTCATGATGCATCCCGATGGATTACCAGAATTGACTCAATCAGTCCGTGAAACAGTCAATCTTTTAGCTAAACAAACCACGGCTGAAATCGGATTAACTCCGAAAGAAATTATTGATCTTGTCTTCGTAGGCAACCCCATTATGCATCATCTAATGCTTGGGATAGATCCTATTGAACTTGGTGGAGCACCTTTTGCTCTTACTATTGATAGAGGTATTACGGTTCCAGCTGCCAAACTTGATCTCATCCTTCACCCTGGTGCTTCAATTTATGCACTACCATGCATTGCGGGCCACGTCGGGGCAGATACAGCAGCCGTGATCCTATCTGAAAATCCGAATAAAAAAAACGGAACAACTTTAGTGATTGATGTTGGAACAAATGCAGAAATTATTTTAGTGACTAACAAAAAAATCTTCGTGTGCTCTAGTCCAACTGGCCCAGCCTTTGAAGGAGCACAAATTTCTTGCGGACAAAGGGCCAGTGTTGGAGCAATTGAACGAGTTCGTTTGGATCCAATCACACTGGAACCAACATTCAAAGTAATTGGCTCTGATTTGTGGTCGGATAATGATAGTTTTAAAGAGAAAACTGAAAAATTTGGCGTTACTGGAATTTGCGGATCAGGTATCATCGAGTTAATAGCACAAATGTATATAGTGGGCATCTTAAGCGAATCCGGTATAATTAAGGGAGATATGTCAAGCGTCAGCGACAGGATCGCAGCAAATGGCCGAACTTTTTCATATCGTATAACTAAAGATTTAACAATTTCCCAAAATGATATTCGAGCAATTCAACTAGCAAAAGCAGCCTTGCATGCAAGTTTCCGATTATTAATGCAACATGCAGGCATTAAAAAGGTGGATCGAATTTTGCTAGCTGGTGCTTTTGGAAGCCATATCGATCCCAAATACGCTATGATACTTGGTATGGTCCCAGATTGCCCACTTACCAATGTTCTGTCCGTCGGAAATGCAGCCGGGACTGGCGCCCGGATAGCACTACTTGATTACGAATCCCGAAGTTATATAGAAAAACTTGTCTTAACAATAGAAAAGATCGAGACTGCCGTTGAACCACTCTTTCAGCAATATTTCGTAGAAGCTATGGCCATTCCGCATAAAACTGACCCGTATAATATTCTTCGTTCCTCAATCGATCTTCCCATTTTATCAAATTGCTCAATAGGGCGTCGAAAAAATCGCAAAAAATAAATGTTACTATTTTGTTTTTCATAAAATAAGAAACACCGCACCTTCAACGTTTTCGTTTAAAAAATTCCTTCAGTAAAGCCGAAGAGACTTGTTCGTCTATGCCTCCAATCACTTCAGGATTATAATTACACGAGTTCCAAGAAAAAATTCTAGGCCCATGATCAACTCCCCCGCCTTTTGGATCATAGGCGCCAAAAATTAATCTCCTAAATCTGGCGAATGAAATTGCCTGAGCACACATTGGACACGGTTCTAAACTCACTATTATATCGCATTCCGACAAACGTGCTTGCCCCAAAAGGGACCCCGCAGATCGTATTGCTAGAATTTCCGCATGCGCTGTGGGGTCTGATAAAGATAAAACTCTATTGTGTTCTTTTACTATTATCCCACCAGTTCGAAAGTGAGTGATAACAGCTCCAACTGGCACCTCTCCACAGGAATCTGCTTTTTGTGCTTCCTCTATCGCCAGGGACATGGCCGATTTATTAGGATTCATCAACAAATTTATCCTCTCAACAAAAGCAAATATTAAAATTAGTGCATTTTTTGTTAGAGCTTATTATTCGAACAACACATAAAGATGTTAAAATCCCAAGTCCAAAAAAATTAAACACCTTTTTAAAGCTCATGAAAAATTTTAGAGGTGGTGGAGCCAGACGGGATCGAACCGACGACCTCTACAATGCCATTGTAGCGCTCTCCCAGCTGAGCTATGGCCCCAAAACAAACCATCTAAGTATTACCGCCTAAATATAATTAAATAAACGTGCCGAAGTTTGTTAGCAAGGTAATTTATTCAAGAATATTTGTTAGATAAATAGATTAAATTAATAAGGTTCTAACATTCTTCAACATCTTCCGCCCCATCGACAATAACCAGATCATCTCCCTCATCCAGAAGCTCTTCCTCCTCAGGAATTCCTTCGACATCATGATCTTCATCGCCGTCAACTTCTGGCAATATATCACCCGTTTCATTAAGGGCTTCGGCCTCTGTAATGTTTTCGCTTCCTTCCATACTTTCTTCTCGTTCTGTATTTTGGAGAGGCGATTTAGGCTTAATATTCTCTTGAGTTGGAATCCGACTGCGTCGACTTTTAAGAATCGCCTCCGGGTCAAATTCAGCGCCACATTTCGGACAAATGATCGGCTTCTTCTGTAAATCATAAAAAAGCGCACTACACGATTGACAGACGCGCTTTATTCCCCAGTCTAATTTTGCCAACTCCAAACCTCCGAACCATAAACAAAAAACATTCGCAGAACGGGATATCTAGTATCAGGGAAGATGTCAAAGTCAAAGTGCGGGTCAACACCTTGACTTTAACCATCTAGAACGCGAATTTTTCGAAAAGATCGTTTATTATATAATCTGTTATTAAAGTTAATTAGTGAAAATATTCAAGACATCTAAAATAAAATTCGTTATGGGAACAAGAAAAATAAGGAATAATTTGTGAACACACTTTCCTCAAAAAAATCTTCGTCTTTAAATGGACAAATTGAAATTCCAGGTGACAAATCGATTTCGCATAGGTCTATTATTATTGGCAGCTTGGCTATCGGAGAAACTGTAATAGAAGGACTACTTGAAAGCGATGATGTTATTTGCACAATAAATGCGGTGCGATCCTTTGGTGCAAAAGTTTTCAAAACGCCCGACGGACTTTGGCGTGTTTCTGGCCGAGGAATAGGTGGGTTTGATGAAGCCAATTGCGTTTTAGATCTAGGAAATTCGGGAACTGGTGTGAGGCTTTTAATGGGACTGGCCGCAGGAAATCCCTTTAATACCTTTTTCACCGGCGATTCTTCTCTATCCGAACGGCCAATGGACCGCGTTACCATTCCCCTAAATCGTATGGGTGCTAATTTTATAAGCCGAGCTGGCGGGCGGCTTCCTATTGTCTGTTCAGGGCCAGAGACACTATTACCCATTTGTTATTCCCTTCCCGTAGCATCAGCGCAAGTAAAATCTGCAATTTTGCTCGCAGCCCTTTCGGCACCAGGCAAAACATCTATTATAGAACCAAAGCCAACGCGCGATCATACAGAAACTATGCTTAAGAAATTTGGGGCAAAGATCAAAGTTGAAAAACACGGAGAGGGGGGTCAGAAAATCACGCTCACTGGGGAACCGGAATTAAAAGCTCAGAAATTACATATTCCAGGAGATCCTTCGTCTGCAGCATTTCCCGCGGTAGCAGCATTGATAGTAGAAGGCTCAAAAATTCGATTGCCCAATATTGGGATCAATCCACTCAGGTTTGGTTTGTTTGAAACCCTGCGGGAAATGGGAGCAAATATTCAAATAAACAGATTAGACTATGGCGCGGACGAGCCGATCGCAGATCTTACTATTAATTCCAGCCGCTTAGTGGGAATTGACATCCCTCCGGACATTGCTCCCAGAATGATCGACGAATATCCCATCCTTGCGATCGCTGCTGCTTTTGCCCATGGAACCACAATAATGAATGGACTAGCTGAACTAAGAGTCAAAGAAAGCGATCGTCTCAGTGCTATTGCAAACGGTTTATCATCGTGTGGGGTAAAAATTGAAGAAAGTGAAGACCGTTTGGTTATTCATGGAAACGGTGGTACGGTAGTCGGTGGCGGAAAAATCAAAACCAATTTTGACCATAGAATCGCAATGGCTTTTTTAGTGCTGGGGATGGCAGCAGAGTCACCCGTAGTCGTTGATGATGCCACAGCTATAGATACCAGTTTTCCCAGTTTTTCTAGGGTATTGAGAAATGTGGGTGCTAATCTTAGCAATGATAGACCTAATAACACATGAAACCTTCCGTTGTTATAGCTATCGATGGCCCAGCTGGCTCTGGAAAAGGGACCATTGCAAAGCTTTTAGCGAAACATTTCGACTACGCGCTCCTAGATACCGGAGCATTATACAGGGCTGTCGCTTTTTCAGTCATAAAGAACGGCTCCAATCCTCAAAATTCTGAAATTTGTTGTAAAGTCGCCAGATCATTAGACCTTTCTTTACTTGACGATCCCGCACTAAGAACTGATAACATCAGCGTTGCTGCATCCAAAGTGGCTGCAATCAGTGAGGTGCGAATAGCGCTTTTAGACCTCCAAAGACATTTTGCATCCAAGCCTCCAGATGGCAAAACCGGGGCAATACTTGATGGTCGCGACATTGGAACCGTCGTATGTCCCAAAGCCAAATTTAAACTTTTTATTACCGCTGAATTAGAAATTCGTGCCAATAGACGCTTCAAACAGTTGCTTGATAGCGGAGAGACCGCTATATATGCGCGCGTTCTAGATGAATTAAAGGAACGTGATGCTCGTGATATAAATCGTTTAATTGCTCCATTGTGTCGAGCAGCAGACGCGATGATACTCGATACATCCGGTCTCGACTCAAATGAAGCCTTTGAAAAAGCACTGGCTTTGATACACTCTAGAGCATATTTTTAACCGCCGGCTTCATAAATGGTCCAAAGTCGGTAACTGTAACCAAAATGGTGGTTAGGCAATTTTTATCTCGGCTTATGGACCTGGCTGGGAGTGAATGGTAAATCCGATAGAAATTCGTTTAGCTGAGAGTTTATGCAGCATAAACCACCATAAACAAAGCCTTGTTACATTCTTGCAAGGCAAAATAGATTGTTCTGAGGATACTTAATGGTTGAAATAACTGAGACAGAGACGGCTTTGGATGAATTTGACGCGCTTTTAGCTGAGTCTTTTGGGGAGGACGTAAGCATTGAAGGAAGTGTGGTTAAGGGTTTTGTTGTATCGATCGAAGGTGATTCTGCTTTAATCGATGTTGGATTGAAATCGGAAGGGCGAATTTCCCTCAGAGAATTCACTTCTCCCGGACAAGAACATGGTTTGAGCCCAGGAGATACGGTGGAAGTTTACGTAGAACGAATAGAGGATCGGAACGGCGAAGCCATGCTAAGCCGCGAGAAGGCCCGACGTGAGGAAGCGTGGGCCGTATTGGAGACAGCGCATGAGGGCCAGCATCGTGTAAATGGTACAATTTTTGGCCGAGTAAAAGGTGGTTTCACCGTTGATTTGTCGGGAGCAACAGCTTTTTTACCAGGGAGCCAAGTAGATATTCGACCTGTGCGGGATATTGGCCCGTTGTTGGGTACGCCTCAGCCTTTTCAAATTTTAAAAATGGATCGGCGGCGAGGGAACATTGTTGTATCCCGCCGGGCGGTTCTGGAGGAAAGTCGAGCAGAAGCTCGTTCTGAGTTAGTGGCCAATCTGAAAGAGGGACAAACCTTACAAGGTGTGGTGAAAAACATAACGGATTATGGCGCCTTCGTAGATCTAGGAGGTGTAGACGGTTTACTGCATGTCACGGATATCGCTTGGCGGAGGATCAACCATCCTACTGAAGCGCTACAAATAGGACAAACAGTCGACGTTCAGGTGATCCGGTTCAATTCAGAAACTCAAAGAATCTCACTTGGTATGAAACAACTCGAGACGGATCCTTGGGATGCCGTCAGTTCAAAATATCCAATAGATGCAAAATTCAGTGGCCGCGTAACCAATATCACTGATTACGGAGCATTTGTAGAACTCGAACCTGGGATCGAAGGATTAGTTCATGTATCAGAGATGAGTTGGACGAAGAAAAACGTTCACCCAGGCAAAATTGTTTCAACCAGCCAAGAAGTAGATGTTATTGTGCTCGACGTGGATTCTTCTAAAAGACGAATTTCGCTTGGCCTAAAACAAACTACAAGTAACCCTTGGGATGACTTTTTACAGCAATACCCTGTTGGGTCCGAAATAGAAGGAGAAGTCAAAAATATAACGGAATTTGGCCTTTTCATAGGCTTGTTTGGAGAAATTGATGGAATGGCCCATCTATCTGATCTTGACTGGGAACGCCCAGGAGAAGAAGCCATAAAAAGTCATAAAAAAGGCGATATTATTAAAGCTAAAGTTCTCGATATAGATTTAGAAAAGGAAAGAATTTCGCTGGGCATTAAACAATTAACCGAAGACCCATTCGCAACTGGAGCAGCGGAGATCCGGAAAGGAATTATTGTTACTTGTACCGTTACTCAACTTACCGATAACGGACTTGAAGTTTCGGTTGGAACAGGCATACCTGGGTTCATACGAAAATCAGAACTCTCCAGAGATCGTTCAGAACAACGTGCTGACCGATTTGCTGTGGGTGAAAAAGTAGATGCTAAAGTAACTCAAATAAATCAAGAAAGTCGTAAACTAACCTTGTCTATAAAAGCGAGAGAAGTCGAAGAAGAGAAAAAAGCTATGAAGGATTACGGCTCATCTGACAGCGGAGCTAGTTTAGGAGACATTCTCGGAGCAGCTTTACGGCAACGCGAGGAAGAACAAAAATCTGAAGAATAACAGACTAAGGAATAAAATTTACTAACTTTTGAAAAACAAAATCCAAATAAGCAGCTTTAAAATCTACTTTGTTTAAAAAGTTTTTTTCGTCTTATGTAATCAGCTAAAGTATTTTAGAAAAAGCTGATGTACTTGACGCATCTTTAAAGCCCTGGCATCTTGAAGTGCTGGGATTTCAACTGACGCCTTGGCAGACCGTTGGCTAAAAAGGGTGTTTAGTCAAATGTGGGAGTGTAGCTGGCATGACTAAATCTGAATTAATATTGAGATTAGCCGAAGCCAACCCCCACCTCTTCCAGCGGGATATAGAGCGGATAGTAACGACAGTCTTCGAAGAAATATCCGTCGCCTTGGAAAACGGTGATAGAGTGGAATTACGTGGCTTTGGGGCCTTTTCCACTAAAAAGCGTGGAGCTCGTACGGGTAGAAACCCGCGCACAGGCGATACCGTAGTTGTGCATCAGAAAAACGTCCCATTCTTTAAGACCGGAAAACAACTTCGAGAACGTCTCAATACGGAAATATAATACCTTATCTTGTCAAGACTTCCTCCCCGAATGACTATTTCCAATTTAGTCAGGGCAGTGCATTAATTAAACTCTATATGTCGCACTCGAAAGAAAACCCGGTCCAGTTATAGAGGAACTCTTCAAATCGCCAGCTAATCTGGTACTTTTTTATATGAATTTCATAGTCAATATTTTTTAAGATTAATAAACTGTGAGATAATCATCTAATGACTTACATACCCAAACACTTCCTAATCGATGACCTCGAAAAACAACATTGGTTTATAAAAAAATATAACTTTGGACAACTCATCGTTGTGGTAAACAACACTTTATATACCGCGCATATTCCTTTTCTTTTGGAAACTCAAGAAGGTTCTAAAGGCTATCTAAGTTGCCATGTAGCTAAAGCGAACTCGATTTGGCGACATGTCGTTGATGGTTATTTCATGATCACCTTTTCTGGACCAAATGCATACATTTCACCTGACTGGTATCAAACGCAGAATCTAGTGCCAACTTGGAACTATTGCGCGGCCTATGTTCAAGGAAAAGCCGAAATTTTGAATGATACTGAACTTGACAAATTATTAATGAACTTGACTAAAATTGAAGAAAAAAAATTAGAAAAAGATAAATCATGGTCAATACAAAACATCTCGCCATCGGTTTATTCCAGCATGAAACGCGAAATCGTGGGAGTTGGTATCACCATCAAGAGTATCAATACTAAATGGAAGTTATCCCAAAATCGCACCGCCGCTGATCGTGTTTCAGTAGCAAAAGAATTGAACAGTCTCGGTTCATCTGATGCCCTATCAGTTGCATCCATGATGGGCATTTCTGACATCTGAGTGGATCCATCTATCCAAGCTCTATTTTGACATGGTATACACTCTTTAAGTCAAAGAACGAGATAGATCCAAAATAGCAGAGCTATCAAGCACTATGAAATATATTTCGCATATCCTCAGCATACCTTTTACTATTGGACTTGTCCTCTTTACATTGTCTAATAGAAATGCGATAGAATTGTTTTTCTGGCCCTTGCCTGGTTCGCTAGATATCCCTCTTTATCTTTTGGGTATCGGCATGCTGGTATGTGGCTTTTTAATTGGCCTCCTAACGTCATGGGTCACTAATGGTCATCGTCGTAAACGGTCTAACGCTTTGAAGCGAAATGCTAGATCGTTAGAGGTGCAATTGAAAATGGCGCGAACCGAACTAGAGCAACTTCGATCAGAACAACCAATAAACAGGACTGCCTCGGTATAAAATGCCCACTGTATTGGACGTAAAAATTTGTGGTTTAAAAACGATAGATACCGTTAAAGTAGCTGTGAAAGCAGGGGCGAACCACATCGGTTTTATATTTTATCCACCTTCCCCACGCGCAATTTCTCCCCAAAATGCAGCTTATTTAGCTCGTTTTATACCTAATCCAGTGAAGCGAGTTGCAGTTTTTGTAAACGCTCGAGATGAAAAAATATTTGAAGTAGTTAAGGCTGTTTCACCTCATATTCTCCAACTCCATGGGACCGAGTCCCCCGAAAGAGTACTAAAAATTAAAGAACTGTTTCGAATTCCAATAATGAAAGCCATAAAGATTTCGACCTCTAAAGATATAGATCTTGCTCATATATACGACAAATCCGCGGATATTATACTCTTTGATACAAAACCACCGGAAGAGGCTCGTGCGTTACTCCCAGGTGGGAATGGACTGGCTTTTGATTGGGAATTACTAACGTCCTTTCGAAATAATATTCCATGGTTCCTTTCAGGAGGACTAGATGCAGAAAATGTCCAGAAAGCAATTCAAATCAGTGGTGCTAGGTCGATAGACGTATCGTCAGGAGTTGAGAGTAGACCAGGTGAAAAACAATCTTCAAAAATCCTATCTTTTATAGAAGCAGTTCATAAATGTTAAATAATTCAAATTAAACGTAACTATTGGGAAGATAGATTTGTAAAACCATAAAAAGAAAAAGGTTAATAAGAATAAAATGCAAAACAGTTTGGTATCAAATACATTGGTTGCTGGCCCCGATGAAAATGGGCATTTTGGGATATTTGGTGGTCGATATGTGGCCGAAACTTTGATGCCATTAATTCTTAACGTAGAAAAGGCATGGAAAGCTGCCAAAGACGACCCCGAGTTTTGGAAAACATTACAATATTATCAAACACATTATATCGGACGTCCGAGTCCATTATATTTCGCAAGCAGACTTACTGAGTTCTTCGGTGGAGCTAAACTTTATTTTAAGCGAGACGAATTGAATCACACGGGTGCTCATAAAATTAACAACGTTATGGGACAAATTTTAATCGCACGAAAGATGGGCAAATCAAAAATAATTGCAGAAACTGGCGCGGGCCAACATGGAGTTGCAACGGCAACCGCATGTGCATTATTCAACATGGAGTGCGAGGTTTTCATGGGCGAAGAGGATATCGCACGCCAGAAACCGAATGTCGACAGGATGCGATTACTAGGTGCTACGATACAAGCAGTTACTTCAGGTTCTGGGACATTGAAAGATGCAATGAACGAAGCTCTACGATATTGGGTATCACGTGCCAGCACTCACTTTTATATTATTGGTACTGTCGCCGGCCCACACCCATATCCCGAAATGGTGCGGGATTTTCAATCTGTAATTGGCGTTGAAACAAAAGAACAAATCCTAAATGCAGAAGGGCGGCTTCCGGACGCGCTTATTGCGTGTATTGGTGGAGGATCGAACGCTATCGGTCTATTCCATCCATTTCTAAATGATAAAGACGTTGAAATATTTGGCGTCGAAGCGGCTGGACATGGTATAGAAAGTGGTAAACACGCGGCATCATTAACTGGTGGAACGCCAGGAGTGCTTCACGGAAACCGAACATACCTGCTTCAAAATTCTGATGGTCAAATTAATGACGCACATTCCATCTCTGCTGGGCTAGATTATCCCGGGATTGGGCCAGAACACTCTTGGTTATTTGAAACGGGGAGGGATAAATACGTAAGTGCAACGGACCAAGAAGCTCTAGAGGCCTTTGTGCTTTGTTCAAAATTAGAAGGTATTATACCGGCGCTGGAACCCAGTCATGCTCTAGCTTTTATATCAACTTTCATACAGGACCGTGCTAAAGACGACATTATAATAATGAATATGTGCGGACGAGGCGACAAGGATTTAGAAGCCGTTCTACCTATTCTTGAAAAAATGGGAAAATTGTGAACCAATATAAATCTAACCGATTAGATAGCTTATTTAACCTGTTAAAAAACGAGAACAGGAGTGCTTTGGGTATTTTTATAACTGCTTCAGACCCAAATTTGGAAACTTCCCTAAACATTCTTAAGGGCTTACCCGATGCTGGGGCCGACATGATTGAATTAGGGATGCCTTTTTCGGATCCAATGGCAGACGGGCCAGCAATTCAAGCTTCTAGCCAACGGGCATTAAAATCCGGAGGATGCACCAACCGAACGCTTTCACTGGTTAAGGAGTTTCGAAAAGATAATTCATCAACGCCAATTGTGTTAATGGGATATTATAACCCCATTTACATCTTCGGTGTCCAAAGGTTTTTAGATGAAGCAATTGAGTCGGGAGTCGATGGGATAATAGTAGTCGACCTCCCTCCAGAAGAAGACGCGGAACTTTGTTTACCCACTCGCCACACCGGATTACCATTTATTCGATTGACTAGCCCAACAACTGATGAAAACCGTATTCCAAAAGTTTTAAATAACACATCGGGCTTTATATATTATATATCTATCACTGGTATTACCGGCACACAAGAAGTTCCCATTAAGTTGGTAAGTAGCGCGGTTTCGAAGTTGCGAAAGTACACGGAATTACCCATAGCAGTGGGGTTTGGCATCAGGACTCCTGAACACGTGAAAGCCGTCACCGAAATCGCGGATGCAGCGATAGTTGGATCGGCCGTAGTCGATGCGATCGCTGCATGTCTAAATTTAGACGGAACACCGAAAAAGGGTACAGCTCAACGCGTTCTCAACTTTGTCGCCACTCTTGCAGAAGGCGTCCGAGGCAAAATGCATTAAATTAATCATTAATATTGAAAATTATGAAACAGCCGCTGGATAGATCATATGAACTGGCTCACCAATTCGGTTCTACCCAAAATTAAATCGCTAGTAAAATCACGAGACGTACCTGAAAATTTCTGGACCAAATGTCCAGGTTGCGAGGAAATGGTCTTTCATCGTCAACTAGAAGAAAACTACCAAGTCTGCCCCAATTGCGATTTTCATCTGCATATGAGTGCCACCGCTCGGCTAGCCATGCTTTTTGATAATGGTCTCTCAACAGAAATAGAGCTAAATCAGGATAATCTTTTAGATCCTTTGAAATTTCGAGATAAAAAACGCTACACGGATCGTTTAAAAGAGGCTCAATTAAAAACAGGAAGAAAAGAAGCAATTGTCCTCGCGCACGGAGAGTTAAATGAAATACCAATAGTAACTGCGGTTTTCTCGTTCGAATTTATGGGCGGCTCTATGGGTACAGCGGTGGGAGATGCTCTTTTGTTAGCCGCAGAAGTAGCTAAAAAACATAAAGCGCCATTGATTGTCTTTCCCTCTTCTGGTGGTGCACGTATGCAAGAGGGAATTCTTTCGCTAATGCAGCTACCTCGCACCGTAATAGCTACTGAAATGGTCAAGGAAGCAGGACTTCCATTCATAGTGGTTTTAACCAACCCAACCACAGGAGGCGTAACAGCGTCTTTTGCAATGCTTGGTGACATACATATTGCCGAACCAGGTGCTATTATTGGGTTTGCGGGGAAACGTGTGATTGAAGAGACGATACGCGAGGAGTTACCTGAGGGATTTCAGCGTTCAGAATACCTTCTTGACCATGGCATGGTGGATTTAGTGGTAAGACGTCAAGACCTACGAGAAACGTTAATAAGAATCCTAGGGTTGATCTTACAACCAACTCTATAACTTTTCGGGAAGAAACATGGTTTCAAACCCAATTCTAAAACGACTAGCAGCTTATCATCCGCGTATGATCGATCTGTCGTTAAATCGGTTAACACGATTACTAAATAATTGTGGTAATCCTCATGAGAAATTACCTCCCATTATCCATATTGCAGGTACAAATGGAAAAGGTTCTACGTTAGCAATACTCCGAGCCATTTATGAACAAGCGGGTCGGAATGTTCACACTTATTCATCGCCACATTTAGTGCGGTTTTCAGAAAGGATTGCTGTTTCTGGGTTCGAGATTGCAGAGGACGTATTAGAAGAATTATTATTGGAATGCGAACAAGCTAATAACGGCGCTCCGATAACACTTTTTGAAATAACCACAGCAGCAGCTTTTTTAGCATTTTCTCGACAACCCGCCGATTTACTCCTTCTCGAAGTAGGATTAGGTGGACGATTTGACGCCACCAACGTAGTAAATCATCCCACTCTTTCTATTATCACTCCAATATCACTTGATCATTTGCAATATTTAGGAAATACAATCGAGAAAATTGCTTTTGAAAAAGCTGGGATTCTGAAACCCGGTGTCCCCGCCATCATAGGGCAACAAACTAATGAAGCATTTAAAGTAATACAAAAGCAAGCGTTAGAAATAGGGAGTCCGCTCTCCATTTTTGGAAAGGATTGGTCTATTCGAAAAACAATAAAAGGAATGACGTTTAAAACTGGCAGTCAAACATTTTGCACTCCACGACCTAAGTTAGTCGGATCACATCAAATTAATAATGCTGGGATGGCATTAGCCGCTATAACGCTTTTAACAAAAAAGTTCCCAGTGGAAAAAGAATCCATAGTAGAAGGATTAAAGAAAACGATCTGGCCAGGACGACTACAGAGAATTAGAAAAGGCCCTTTACTTCGGGTTTTGCCAAAAGAAATTCAGCTTTGGGTAGATGGAGGCCACAATGCAAGCGCTGCTGTAGCAATTTGTGAAGTTATTAGAGAATGGTGCACAGTTAAACCCAATATTATCGTTCATTTAATATACGGCGCCCTAAATACGCGTGATCCTAAAGATTTTCTGAATTCTTTCCGCGGGTTGGTGACTTTAGTTCATACCATTTCAATTCCAGGGCAAATTAATTCTATTGCCCCAAACTCCGCAACCGAAGCAGCGAAACAAGTTGGCCTAAAAGCAAAAACAGCCCGGAATGTAAACCATGCGGTCGAACAGATCGTAAAAGAAACTAAAGGTCCCGCCATTATTCTGATATGTGGTTCCTTGTATCTAGCTGGAATAATCTTAAAAAAGCATAGCTAAAAACTACAGCTCGTTCATTCAAGAAGAATTTCTGATAATTTAATTTAGAATTTTAACTATCACCAAGTGCATCCTCTATCCAGGCACTAAGTTTATTAGCTGGTAGAGCTCCAATTTTTGTAGCAGTTACTTCACCGTCTCTAAATAGCATTAGAGTGGGTATGCCACGCACCCCATAGGTTGATGGTGTTGATGGATTATCATCAATATTCAATTTCGCTATTTTGACCCTATCACCCAATGTTTTAGCAATGTCTTCAAGTGCAGGAGCAATCGCTTTACATGGGCCACACCATTCAGCCCAAAAATCTACCAGAACAGGTTTCTCTGCTTGTAATACGTCACTGGAAAAAGTTGAATCCGTGATTTTTAGGGTGCTCATCTCATTCACTCCTAGTTTATTTTATCCGCGCGCCATTTTTATTTATCTCTTCAACATACAATTCAAATTTAAAAACCGCCGCTCCATTCGTCAAGGAAATCGTTCAATGAATCTTTAGACTAAAACCAGTATTTTCCAAAGAGCGCTTAGGCAAGTCAATTAGTATTGGCATATCTACCCAAAGCAAGCTACATCGAACGCAGTGTTTTGGGTATATGGCTTTTAAAAGGATGCGATAAGCTGCCATTTGTTCAAAATAAGTTGTAGGGATTTCACGTAACTCTGTAGGCACGGTTTGGCTTGTTTTAAAGTCAATAACCCATACCTCTTCCGAAGTAATCAACATTCGATCAACTCGCCCAGCAATCGACAATTTTTTCTTGTTGTAATACACAGTCCCGACAATTGGCACTTCAGTAACGGCCTGGTCAGAAAAAACGTCTCTGAATTTTTGGTTCGATAACAAACTAAGTGTTTTTTCACTGCAATATTGCCTTTCCGCATCATTTAAACCGTGAACAGGGCGACCGAGAAATTCATTCGCAGCCTCTTCACGTAAAGCAGTGGGTAAAATAGATAGCCATTGTAAAAGATAATGAATGATATTTCCTATTTTCAGATGCTTTGTATTATAATTGTGAAAAGGTGATCGTGCAGTATTGTTTTCTGTGATCCCTGATGGGTAAACCGTTTCTAAATAATTAGTTGTTTTTGCTGGAATTGAATTAGCCCACGGTGGCAAATCCCGTAATTTCTGCAAGCCTGTCATTGATTTAGATGTCTCACTTTCTACTGGGTTCAGTTGCTTAGATTCAATAACCAGAGAGTCCCCTTGACGTTCTGCAATGGTTTCAAAACCAGCTTTAACCATTTGGTACCACGTCGTGGCAGAATTATCTTTGCGTGAACCCCAGCCGGAAATATAAAGGCGATCTTCAGCGCGAGTCATAGCAACATAAAGGAGGCGTCGGTACTCTTGGTGAAGTTTTTCGGCTTCCTCTAACCGAATTGAATGAGCCACACTATCATCGCTGTTAGACCCTACAGACCATAACGGAACATCCACTAAACCCTCTTTTTTACTCCAAAGCACGTTAGAGTTACCGTTAGGAGCGGGGCTAGTGTCAGGTAGAAAAACTATCGGAGCCTGCAACCCCTTAGCGGCATGTACAGTTAAAATACGGACTTGATCTGATTGTGCAGTCTCCAAATCCCTTTTAGATTCAAATTCTGCCGCCGACATCCAGTGTAAAAACCCTTGAAGCGATGGAATACTAGTACTTTGATATTCTAACATCTGATTGAGAAACTCATCGATCGAATCACCCACATCAGGCCCCAGCCGCTCTAAAATCTGACGCCTACCACCAGTTGATAGTAGTTGACTATAAAGTTCATAAGGCTGAATCCGTTGGGCTATTTTTAACCAATTGTTGAGTTCTCTATAAACTTTAGATAAGTGATTATCTTGTTGGGCTCGGGCATTTAATTCATCCCAAAGTCTTGGACGCTCCCGATTCATGCACAAAAATAACAAATCTTCTTCACTAAGCCCCACCAACGGTCCCTTCAAAACAGTTGCTAAATTAAGATCATCATGGGGTAGAAGTAGAAAATGACCAAATGCGACTAAATCCATAACAGCCAATTGATCTGTCAACCTCACGCGGTCAATACCAGTCACTTCTATCCTACGATCTTTTAGCGCCTTAACCATTTCATGCATAAAAGGCTCTCGACGGCGCACCAAAATCATTATGTCACTCGGTCTTATCAATCTACCTTTAGACTCTAAGATTTCTCCATTTTTCAGCCACTGGCTAATTTTATCACCAATCTTATTTGCGAGTCTCCGTTGCGGTTGGTCGTGCTCTAGTTGAACTATAGGTAAGGACCAAGATTCATTAGCATAACCTTGATCAGAAATTTCCATTGGCCAAAGCTCGGCACGGCCACCATCTCCCTTTCTATGAACTTTATGGAAAATTGGTATCAAAGTCTTATCTTGTCCCCTCTCCAGTACACCTACACCGTTATAAACCTCTCCAGATCTGGCGTTAAAGACAGCATCAACCGCCGTAAGGACGGCGCTAGTGGATCGAAATGACACATTTAAACTGACACCCTGCCAACCTCGTTTTGAGGATTTTACTCTGGAAGAAAATTTTTCTCTCATATTTAAAAAGCTTTGAGGATCGGCCCGCTGAAAGCTAAATATTGATTGTTTGATATCCCCAACAGCAAAAATTGTGCGGGTGGGGATTAAACTGTTTTCCTCACATTCTAAATGCGTAAAAAATTCTTCCGTTAATTTCTCTATGATATACCACTGCTCATCATTCGTATCTTGCGCCTCATCAATCAAAATGTGATCTAAACCACCATCCAATTTAAACAAAGCCCAAGATGCTATCCCTGGACGACTAAACAAATCCAAAGTTTTAAGAATTAAATCATCATAATCCAACAGACCATTGAAATGTTTCTCGGATTCATAGAGTTGCAACACCGAGTATGCTATTTCGACTATGGCCAAAGTCCGGTCGGCAATCCTTAAAGCACGTCGTTTGTTCTCAAATATTATCAAACGCTCGCCCTCGTATTTCAAAACCCTATCTACCTCGGGGTTAGATTTAACAACGCTTTTTGTCGTTAACCTAGCCCGCAACGCACCATTTTTGGTTAGGAAAACAGATCGAAAAGCCGGATAGTCTTTCATTCGGCTTTTTTTATTTTTAATCCAATTATCAAGGACTTTAGCATTTGCTTTATCCCTTTTATTGCCAATTTTCATGGCGGAAATACAAGTCTTTATACCCGAAACATTAAAGGCGTTTTCCGCAAAACTGTTCTCAAATAACTCACTATTCGTTATCCCTAAATCCAATTCTAAATGCTGTCGAATCACTCTACCCAATTCAACTAGGCCTCCTGCTTCATCAATAGATTTTAGGAACCGAAAACGTTCGGAAAATAGCGTTTTTATTAGATCAAACAAACCACTTTCTGTGATTGTCGATGAGACAGTTATCAGGGCTTTAGATAAGTGCGTTCCAGCGGTTTTACTTGCACCAAAGGTCATTGATTTAAGAGCCGAACGAATATGATCCTCTGATTTTCTTTCGTCGAGCACTTGAAATTGCGGCATCACTCCCGCTTCCAGTGGAAACTTACGTAGGACTGATTGACAAAAACTATGTATCGTTTGAAACTGAAGACCATCAGGGGCATCCAGAACAGTCGTAAAAAGTCCTCTTGCATGCTCTACTAATGGCTCTCGAGCTTGTGTGCCAGTCAAATTGTTTAGATCAAATTTTAACCTACAATCATCCGCAACCGCCCACCCAGCTAAGTGTTTCGATACGCGATTTTGCATTTCTGCCGCAGCAGATTTTGTGAAAGTAAGGCAAAGGATCCGCTCCGGTGAGACCCCAGATAATAGCAACCTCAATACTCTATCCGTAAGTGTTTTTGTCTTTCCAGAACCAGCCGCAGCCGCCACCCAGACAGATAAAGCTGGATCAGATGCTATTTGTTGAAGGCGTAAGGCTTCGGCTTTTTCAGAAGTTACTTTTGGAAGCAAACATTTTGAAATCATGACCACTCTTTAATCCGAGCCAAATGAGTATATTCATCATAACGCGGCGCAAATAACGGGTCAGGGTAAGCTAGATAGGGAGTTTCAACATTATCGAACGCCTTGATTAATCTCAAAATTCCAGCCTCCGCCTTATCAATTTGGAGATCTAAATTTTTTATATATGAATGTATTTCGCCCGCTGGTTCACCCCCTTTTAAATGCCAATAATCCATTGATATGCACGATCCTGATGGTAACCTTTCAAAACCTCCATTGCGTAGAATTAATGCTTCAAGCAGAAGTTGAGGTGAGAACCCAGTTAAAATTTCATATTTTCTAGGCACTGCACCCGTTTTGTAGTCGATAATCGACCAAGCCCCATCCAAATACTTGTCTATGCGATCCGCAACGGCTCTTAACTCGACGTTTCCCGCTGGACCTTCAAGTTTAATCCTTCCCGCGTTTTCTGAATAACTACTTATGACCTGACTCTGCCGGGAAATATGAACAGATACAAACCAGTCAGCAATTTTTTCAAATCTTGGCCACCAAAAAGTTCGAATAAGTGGGTTTTTTAACGCCGCTCCAAAAGCAAGACGCCCACATTTCAGCAATATCTTTAAATCCGCATTAGCATTACCAGTCGGTGGTGACCGAATAAACTCATCTAGAGCTTTATGAATAAACGAACCTCTTTCAGCAGGTCCTAATTCATAATCAATCGATTTAAGGGGTACTAGATCGAGTATGCGACGAGCGTACAATCCATATGGATTGCGCAGCCAAGTCTCGATTTGACTTACAGAAAAAGATCGGGGTCGCTGGCACACTGGTGGACGGGGGTTTGGAGGTAATCGGCGAGTAGTTTTTTGCGCTCCATCCAATCGAGATTGCCAATATTTCCATTTTACACCTTCGTCCAATAATGCTTCACCAACTCCGAGCCCATCTAATACCGCCAACATCCTAAGCAACCACCTTGATGGCACCATTGGAGTACCCTGCACGCTTTTCGCTCGTGTGATAAACACTTCTTTTGATCCGCAAGCCTGAACAAAATCATGCGCAGATTGTCCGACTCTAATCTCGGGTAAAGGTAGTCCTAGTCTAGATCGCATTTGCCGACTCAGCCAAGGATCTGGAGCAGGATCAGGAGGCCAGCTACCCTCGTTCAATCCTCCTAAAATCACTCTGTCGAATTGCATTAGTCGTCCTTCTAGCGGTCCGAGGATAGCTAGTTGAGAATGGCTGACATGAGAAGGTCGAAAATAATTCCCTTCCAAAATAGATTCAAACATTGCTAGATAATCTTTGCCCCTTATTTTGGGTGAATCTTGGGATATAGAATAGAGTTCAGATATAAAGGCTGCAGCCTGCTGGCCTTGATCACCTTCCCAAATTAAGCAGCTGCCATTTGTATCCGTTGGGGATAATGCCTCTATCAGTTGGTTATGAGCCATCAGTATATCGCCGAAACTAATCACCGATGTTTCCATGACTGTTTCAAATTTGCGTATAGGAATGGCCAGTTTATTAAACCAACGCACTAGATCCTCTAGCTCAGCCGCGCCTACGTTATCATCCCGGGATGTTAATAAATTAGCATTTAAAACTTCCTTTAAAGCAGAAATAATCCCTTTTGTTCCTGAATCAGGTCGAACACCACGGAGAATTAATCTTTCCAATAGACTTACATTAGCTCGAAATGTATTGGGATCCGTATCGCCAAAAGCAAACGGATGCTTTAATGCGGACAACAACGGAACAGGCGCAAGCTTTTGGACCACCATCGAAGCCGTAAGTCGCCAAAAAATTAAAGCAGGAGTATCTGCGAGGGGTAGACCTGCTGAATCATCTATTTCGATTTGCCATCTAAGCATTTCAGACTTAACGCGACGCGCAAGACCACGATCGGCCGTTATTAAAGCCGCGCTATTACCAGCTGTTTCTAGTGCTTCACGCAATAATAGAGCTATAACACCGGCTTCCGCATTCAGATCATCACATTCTATTATATTAAGACCTTCGAGATCCCGCGACGTGATCTCCATTGATTTAAGGTTTTTCCATTTTCCGGTAGCGGATGAAGGTCGCATAACCTCCGAAAGAAAAACCATTCTTTTTTTATGTTGAAGTGCAAGGCGCTTTCTATCTTTATTTACAGGCCAGTCTATAACAAAATTTCGGGATACATTTAGTGTTTCAAGTAACCGCGAAAGTGCGTTTTGAGGATGAGAGATATCCTCCCGAATAGCCTCCCATGTTTGGTCGTCTATATTTCGATCCAACCCTGGCAAAACGATAGCTCCATTTGGTAGTTTAGCAATTATACTCATAAGTTGCGCCGTCGCTGGCACGCTTCCCGTTGATCCAGCTATTGTTACGGGATAGGCAGGAGGTGAAGTCGACCATCTAGTCGCCAATTTACGAAGTAGCCAATCACGACGTGCAACCGGATCTATAGCTCGCTCTTGTTCCAGTATCTGAGGCCAAACTTCCATAATTATTTGAAGAAACTTTAACGTGCCCTGCCAATGCATTGCATATGAATCCGGTACAAGCGTCTGGAAATGCCTAAAATCAGTACTTTGAGTCTGCATTCGATCTAGAAACCGCGCTAATTCAAGCGCTAAACGAGAGGCCTGATCAGGTTTAAAATCGTCAAGCTGGGGCTTTGAATGCAGTTTGTTATTGCTTTCAAAACTCATTCCGTTCAAATATTGCATGACTAACTCAGTGAGTAGTAAATGTCTTCGAAGCGGTGAAATAGCTGGTGGTAGAACCTCTCCTGCCATTAAGTCTAAGGTAGTTGCAGGATCTTCAAAGAACATTTCCTGTTCAACATCTCCTACAGCTTTAATCTGAGGAAGAATTATAGGTTTACCATTATCTAATTGCTGAAAAGCTTCGATCAAAGATCGAGAAGCCCGCCGATTTGGCATTAAAACAATATTATGACTTAAAAGCAGCGGATCGAATTTAGCACGCCGCCACAAGCCCCATGCCAAAGCATCCGAAAACGAAAGGGTAGCGGGAATAGAATAGAGTGCGTGCCTCATCGGTTAACTCAAAAAAATGGAACATCGGCCGTATGCCCGTTTGCAAACCGCGACCGAGCTAATTCTAAATCAACTGGTGTACTTATATGGTACCAGAGGCCGTCGTGGGCTATCCCAAATAAACGATTTTTGTCGATAGCAAGATCGTAGATCCTATTTAGCGAAAACAACTCTGATGAAAAACCAGAAAATATTTTAGGACTTATAATTGATAGCCCCATATAAGCGTACGGCACTACTTCTGATTCGCGGCGGCGCCTTAGACGCCCATTTTGGTCCATCAAAAAATCACCAAAGCCGTCGAAATTAAAAGTGTCAGACAATCGAGCCAACATTAGTAAAACATCCATGCGGTCCGGGTCCCATGCTTCTGCCAATCGAAGCAAAGGGCATTTCATACCATCTATCCAAACCGAATCTCCATTAATTACAAAGAAAGCATCATCACCAAGAAACGGTAAAGCTCTTAAAACCCCCCCTCCTGTTTCCAGGGGTTCATCTTCCACCGTAACAATTAGATTGTTGTCAGACCGCTCCTCAATGTGGTTAACTATTTTATCGGCTAGGTGTGAAGCATTAATTACAATTGTCTTCACACCAGCATAAAGCAGCCGTTCAATAGCCATATCGAGTAGCGTTTTCCCAGATATTACCAACATAGGTTTTGGTATCCGTTCGGTTAAAGGCAACATACGTATGCCTTTTCCCGCGGCCAGAATCATCGCTCTTTTTGGGAACCAACTGGAGCGAGACGGCAATGTTGTAAGGAACATCCGGTCTAAATTCCTCTATGATCAACGGGGAGGTTTCTAAGTTCCATCGGCACAAATTCATCAATCCAATCTCGAATTTCCGCCAAATATGGGCGCTCTAGATTGTGGATTGTATAGTTCCATAACCGAGGAATGTGCCGCAAATATTGATGATTTCCATAGAGTAATGACTGTCTGGTAAAAATTCCAAAGACCTTAAGTGCCCTTTGGGTTCCCAACGTCCAAAACGATTGGAGAAAAAGCTCCTCGTTCAAACCGATACTGGTACCGAAAATATAACGTTGGAGCATTTCCCCCAAGAATTCTTTACAAATATCTCTTCTTGAATCTTGCAGCAGTGACACCAAATCGTAGCTGCCTGACCCTAGCACAGCATCTTGAAAATCTAAAATACCGCAGGCACGTAAACCCTCTCGATCTCCAAGAATCATCAAATTATCGACATGAAAATCTCTCAGAACCAGCGTATCAGGCTCCTTCTTTATTGTATCTAAGCAATTTTTCCAAGCCTTGATAAACGAACTTCGTATTTTATCTGTTATCTCTATTTTCAAACCTTTAATGAGGTACCAATCAATAAAAACGATGACCTCATCAATAAGCTTTTTTTCACTATATAGCGGTATATTAGTTTTTAATTTCGTTACTGGCTGACTATGCAAATCGACCAATAAATCTACTGCCAATTCATAAAGCTGACGCTCGTCATAACCGGTTTCTAGCGCTCTTGTATAGGTAACATCCCCAAAATCATCAAGAAGCAAAAAACCATTCAAAAGATCCTTCCCCAAAATTCTTGGAGCGCTGTAGCCAAGTTCGTTCAGCAAACGGGACACCTTCACGAATGACTTGGCATCCTCTTTATCAGGAGGGGCATCCATCACGACGAAACGTTTCTCTTTTCCCAGCAGACGAAAATATCGCCGAAAGGAACAATCGTCTGCCAGTAGGGAACGAGATAATTCATTGACGCCGTGAGCGATTAAAAACTTTTCCAGCAACTCAATACGATCGTACTTAAGGTCTTGCGATAAAGTCACACTTACCCCGCTAAATTTTTCCTAACAATCTTTTTTGCCAAGTTTTATGACCTCGTAATAATACAGATCTTTCGCTCCAGCTATCACAAAAATCAAAGTGTATTTCTAACCGTTTATCGGGGAGCAGAAACTTTGCTCTGTCCGGCCATTCAATGATGCATACATATTCGCTAAAGGCATCTTCAAGGCCTAGTTCATTAACTTCTTTGGATCTCGACATTCTATATAAATCAACATGCCAAACCTCTGAAAAATCAATGCTTTCAGCCGTCTCATATATTTGAACAATGGTGAAGGTTGGGCTTGGTACTTCTTCGTAAGGGGTTGTTAATGCTCTGATGAAAGCTCGAGCGAAGAAAGTTTTACCAGCACCTAAATCACCAATTAAACAAATTACATCTGTTGAAGTCACCACCGCGGCTAATGTGTTAGCTAAACATTTGGTATCCGATTCGCTTTCAAGATGGAATTTTTGAATATCAGCAAACGCCTGTTCCACAGTTTTTCGCCCACCGGTACATCCAAAGTATTTTTCTGCCCCGGTTTAAAATTATGTCCAATACAAATTTATCCACCTCGCGCTTATGACACATTTTACGGAAACTGTTTTCCGCATCCAAACGCTGCGGATTTAACGCCATTTTAATATTAAAAATCACCACCTCTTATCACATTTCTTATTCCTCTATAAACTCAGTGGCTTTGTAATGTTGGCTCAGGAATTTTTCACTAAACTTTCCCGATCTCTTATCTTCTTTCAATGCTTTTATATCCCTATCTTTCGGATCACCATATCCTCCTGATCCTGGCGTATTAACAACCAATGCTTGATGTGGGTGAAGTTCCAAATTAGGTGGTTTATTCGCTAATTGCCGGCTTCCGTCTTCATCGCTTTCCAACCAAAAACTTCCTCTAGCCCCAGGCTTACCACCAAATAATCCCCAAGGTTGATTTCGAAATCGCTCACCTACTCCGTTAAATATGCAGGTGTGCCCTAAAGGTCTCACAACCCGTTGAAGTCCCAAACCTCCGCGATATTTCCCCGCCCCGCCAGAATCTGGTATTAGACCGTACCTTTCTACTAGCAATGGATATTCCATCTCTATCGCTTCAATAGGTAAATTGGAGGTATTTGTTATATGAACCTGAACACCGTCTTTCCCGTCTCTGTCATTACGGCCACCAAATCCCCCTCCGAGAGTTTCTAGATAAACATAAGGTTCACCGGTCTCCGGATCATTTCCAGCAAACACAGCCATCGAATTAGCGCCATTAGCTGCTCCAACTGCGGATTCAGGAAGCGCTTGGGCCAAAGCACCAATGACAACATCTATGATTCGTTGAGATGTATGCGCGCGGGATGCCACTGCTGCTGGAGCCACGCAACTTAACATTGTTCCTGAGGGAGCATTAACATCGATTGATTCCAGCACTCCCTGGTTATTAGGTATTTCCGGATCAAGCATCGCCTTAAGGACGTAACAAACTGCTGCTTTTGTGCCGTGCAATGGGATATTTATATTCCCAGGTGTTTGCGGTGCTGTTCCAGTAAAATCAAAATTTGCTTTATCGCCCTTTATTGTTGCTTTAAGCTTGATAGGCACGTCGATGGCATCCCGTCCATCATCATCCATTATATCCTCAAACTCATAGATGCCGTCAGGAATATCACTAATCGCGTTCCTCATACGCTTCTGCGTACGATCTATTATTTCTTCAAATACATCAGCCACTACCCCAGAAGACTGCTTTTGGCAAATTTCCTGAAGCCTCCGCTCTGCTAAATGAAGAGCCGCAAACTGAGCGTTATAATCCCCGCGTCTTTCATCCCTTACACGTACATTCAATAATAATATATCAAATAGATCTTGGTCTAATCTGCCGTTTCGGAACAATTTTATGACTGGAATACGAAGCCCCTCTTGATAAATCTCACTCATACCACCGGCCATTGATCCAGGCGAAGAGCCACCTATATCGGCGTGATGCGCAATATTACAAACAAATCCTAATAACTCTTGATCAACAAAAACCGGCATTGCCAAACTAACATCTGGCAAATGAGTACCACCGCCTTCATGAGGATCGTTAGCTGCAAATATATCTCCGGCCTCGATGTCGTCGCGGCCAAACTTTTTGAACAGCGCTTCCATCTGCCCCAATACTGAAGCAATATGAACAGGGATGCTATTGGAAGCTTGTACTATTAGCCTACCGTTTCGATCAACGATCGCACAGGAATGATCGTGCCGTTCCTTTATGTTGGTTGAGTAAGCACTCTTCATTAATGCAGCAAACGCCTCATCCGTAACTGATTGCAATGCATTAGCTAAAATTTCTATAGTGATAGGATCAAGATTAGAGGCAGTCAAAATCACGCTCCCATGCTAATAATTAAATTTCCAAAACCATCCACTTTACCAAAATCTCCTGGTTGAATTACCGTTACGGCATCCAGTTGCTCAATAACTGCAGGTCCAACGATTTTCTGTCCGCCATAAAGAAGTGATCTATCGTGGACCGGAACTTTGAGTGGTTCTTGCGGACCAAACCAAACGAAACGATCCGAAACGACCGAAGACTGAGATTGCGGGACGTCCGTATTTTCTTCTTGTGATATTATTTTTGTTCGGCCAATCGCCGTCAAGCGGATGTTAACTATTTCGATTGGGTCGTTTTCAGTGAAGTGACCGTAGGTAAGCTCATGTAACTGGTAGAAGCGGTTGCGAAGATTTTCAAGTGACGACATTTGAGGTGTGGTCTGCTCACCCTCTATTTCAATCCAAGGTACCGTTAGCTCGAAATTCTGTCGGATATATCTCATATCAAAAGCGATTCGCACAACCTGATGTTGTTTGTTGATATTCTCTTCACAAAACCAACTTGCCGCCCTGGACAGAAGATCGGTCAAATCTTCTTTGATTTTTTCAATAGATTGCCCGTCGTATGCCAACCGTCGGGTTATCACGAAATCCTCTTTTAGATCTGAAACTACCAACCCTTGAGCGCATAATATGCCAGGTGCTGGCGGGACAACTATTTCCCGTATATCGAGCGCCCGCGCGACGTCGCACGCATGTAGTGGTCCTGCTCCACCAAATGCCATTAACGAGAAATCTCTCGGATCGTGGCCACGCTCGACTGAGATAGTTCTAATAGCTCTTACCATGTTAGCCACAACAATACCAATAATGCCATGGGCAGTCCTCTCGATCGGAAACTGCAGTTTATCCGCTGCTTTTTTAATGGCTGACCGAGCTAGATTTATATCTAACTTCATGGCACCACCAATTAAGGAGTCTGGTAATCTGCCCAACACGAGATTTGCATCCGACACTGTCGCTTTTTTGCCTCCACGACCATAACAAGCTGGTCCAGGTTCTGCCCCAGCACTTAAAGGGCCCACTTTCATGAGTCCATCTTTATCAAACCATGCAACCGAACCCCCACCGGCCCCTACAGTATGGATATCAACCATTGGCAACCGAATTGGGAAATCTGCCACCGTTCGATCATATCTTATCCCCGCTTCATATCCTTCTATCAGCGAAACATCTGCGCTTGTCCCCCCCATATCCAAAGTGATAATATCTCGCCTTTTTGCAAGTTTAGCCTGATAAACGGCTCCTATTACACCAGCCGCCGGTCCAGAAAGTGCTGTTCTAATAGGTACCGCACCAGCACGAGCCACCGACATCAAACCTCCACTAGATTGATTAATGCCTAATCGAGCTTTTGGAGCCAACGCCTCAAAGCGACGTCCCAAGGAGCGCATATAATCGCCGATTATTGGCTGCAAATATGCATTCAACAGTGTGGTTGAAAATCTCTCATATTCCCTAAACTCTGGTTGAATCATAGTCGAAAGAGATACGTGGATATGAGGCAATTCTTCAGCCAAAGCCCTCCCTATCTTTTTTTCATGGTCAGGATTCAAAAATGAAAAAAGGAAGCATACAGCGCAAGCACTTGCACCAGAAGCACGAACATCTTTTACAGCCGTCCTTATAGCCTCTTCCGATAACTCGATTCTGACCTGACCTTTCCCGCCAATACGTTCGGAGACCCCAAACCGCATATGGCGTTCAGCTAACGGTGGCGGATAATCTGCCTTTAGATCATACATTTTGGGACGGATTTGGCGACCTATCTCCAGCAGGTCTGTGAAACCTTCAGTAGTCAGCACCGCGACTTTTGCGCCTTTTCGTTGGATCAGGGAGTTGGTCGCAACAGTGGTACCATGAGCCAATCTTTCTATATCCCGCGTTTGCATTTCAGCTAAATCCCGAAGGGCCTCAATTCCTTCTAAAATTGCAATCGAAGGATCATCGGGTGTGGAAGGAGTTTTATGCATATGAACACGACCATTGGATGTGTTCAGAGCGTAAAAATCTGTAAATGTTCCTCCGACGTCAACGCCTATAAACCACATAAATTTTACCCTAAAAAAATATAGCTACAACTTATTTATCACTGTCTTTTCTAAATCTGGATGTTGATTCGTCCAGTTTGTCGCGTTTTCATATGCCGATGCAATACGATACGCCATCGATTCGTCAAATTGACCTGTAACAATCTGCATCGAAAGAGGTAACCCAGAAGAGCTAAACCCTATTGGTACGGATAACGCAGGATTACCGGTCACGTTAAACGGTGTCCGAGCCTGTCGAGGATAATATTTTTCGCAAGCCTCTGGATCCTCTATCAAAAATGCTGGTTCCATATTATTAACAGTCAAAACCGCATCTAAACGACCAAAAAACAGGTTAAATTCATGAGCATAACGTGCTCGAGTTCTCATTGCCTGCACGTAATCTACAGCGCTAAAAACGGTACCAGGCAATAGTCTTTCTAGCAACGATGAACCGTATTCATCCGCCCTCTCCATTAACCATTTCTCATGGATAGCACATGCCTCAGAGAGCAATATAACTCTATTGCATGCAGCATAGTCGTTCAAAGACCGCGTTTCAATTTCTTGAATTTCCGCGCCTAGTTCCGACAGCAACTCAATTGCCAACTCAATGGCCTGTATCATGTCGTCCGACGCTATCATATCTTTTGTATAAAAGTGTCTTATAACGCCGATACGAATTCCTTTAATATCATTATCTGGTTCTTCCAAAAATACCGGCACATTAGACTTGGCGCTTCCAGGGTCTAATTCGTCAAAACCAGAAATAATCGAAAGGGCTAATGCATTATCAACACTCGTTCTAGTCAAGGGACCAATATGATCTAAGGAAAAGGACAAAGGAATAACACCCCGACGGCTAACCCGACCATACGTGGCCTTCATTCCAAAAAGTCCATTCATAGAAGCTGGATTGCGGACCGAGCCACCTGTATCAGAACCAATCGCTAGAGGCACGAAACCAGCGGCCACAGCAGCTCCCGCTCCACTGGATGAGCCTCCTGGGAAGTAATCACGATTCCACGCATTTCTTGCCGGCGGCCATGGCAGATCAAAAGATGGCCCTCCCAGAGCAAATTCGTGTGTCGACAACTTCCCAAACAAGATTCCACCAGCTAATTTTAATCTCTTCGTAACCATTGCATCTTCAGTTGCAATATTTTTGGATAATAATCGTGAGTGAGCGGTTGTTGGCCATCCCTTTGCATCTATTATGTCTTTAAGTGCAAAGGGAACGCCGTGAAGGGGCGATAAGATTGCCCCATTCATAACAGCATCCTCGGCGATCCGAGCATCTGCTAAAGCCACGTCAGGCCGGAGAGTAAGAAAAGAATTTAAACCCGGATCATAACGTTCTATTCGCGCCAACAATTCTTTTGTCAATTCTACAGGAGATAATTCTTTTGAAGCGACAAGCTTAGCAGCCTCTTTTACTCCCAACCAATTCATATCGCTCATTTATTAGATCTCCAACTTTCCGCTTGAAAAACGTGAGCCGGTTCTTGATTCCAATGATGATTACGATCTAACCGTTTAATTGTTTTTATTGCAAATTGGCGTGCTTTTTCGGACCGAGTTTTCCCAACCTCTACTACTATTTCCCCAGGCACCACTCTTTCTCTTTCAAATTTTTGATCCATAATACGCTCCTTATCGCTTCGAACGATAGAACATGGCATGATCACGCCTCCACGTCCACGTGGCATAGGAAAAATCGGAGTGACGATAATGAGCAATTCACGTTTATCAATTCAAGGCCATACCCATATGATATCTGCTGGTCATCCATTAGCAACCCAAGTCGGATATGCTATTTTGGAAAGCGGAGGAAACGCTGTAGATGCAGGCGTTGCTAGTGCAATGGTCTTGGGTGTCGTCCAAAGCGATTTAGTCAATTTTGCTGGTGTCGCACCAATAATAATTAGGCAACCTAGAACAGGCGCAGTAACCAGCATTAGCGGTTTAGGACGCTGGCCCCGCGCAGCTGATTTGAAATTTTTAGAACAAAGGCATAATGGTCATGTACCGGACGGGGTTCTGCGGACGATAGTACCTGGCGCACCAGACGCTTATATAACCGCACTTGAACGCTTTGGTACGATGACCTTCGGTGAAGTTGCTGCAGGAGCAATCCAAATTGCGCGAGATGGTTTCATAATGCACACTTTAATGTCGCAAACGATTTCTGAAAACCTTCAAAGTTACGAACGCTGGCCCTCTAGCAGGTCAATATACCTACCTAAAGGCCGTGCCCCAGTGGTAGGAGAAAATTTCGTTCAAACGGATTTAGCTGAATGTTTGCAGTACATGGTTGATGAGGAGAAAGCCGCGAAGAGTAATCGCATCTCGGGATTAAAAGCCGCACGCAACGCCTTCTACAGGGGAGACATAGCGAAAGCTATTGTAGATTTTAATCAAGAAAATGATGGATGGTTAAGTCTGGCTGATATGTCAGAATTTCGAGTTGGCGTAGAACCCCCAATCACTGTTAAGCATCGCGGTGTTACACTCCATACCTGTGGACCCTGGTGTCAGGGTCCTAGTCTGGCCCAAATGTGGTCATTTCTTGATGGGATTGAACTTAAGGACCTTGGACACAATTCCACCGAATATATTCATCTTTTAACTGAAATTATGAAAATCGTGTTCGCAGACCGCGAAATCTATTTCGGAGATCCAGAATTTGTAGACGTCCCACTCGATCGGTTACTTTCCGTAGAATACGCCACAACCCGAAAATCCTTGATCCAAAAAAGTAATGTGTTGTGTGGGGCCGAACTTTGGAACGGCATCTCGGACGCTCCTTCACAACAAAGTCTTAGTCAAGATACTTCTTATACATGTGCTGTGGACTCCTCTGGCTTAGCTATATCTATTACACCTAGCGATGGCTCAGCTTCCAGCCCCGTAATACCCGGATGGGGCATTATAGCCTCTCCCCGTGGTTCACAATCTTGGGCCAAGACAGGACACCCGTCGAGTGTCGCGCCATGGAAGCGACCACGTTTAACGCCAAATCCAGCTATCGCTGAGACAGAAGCTGGATCGATTATGCCGTTCGGAACGCCAGGTGCAGATGTTCAATGTCAAGCCATGTTACAAGTCCTTCTAAACATCACAGAATTCGGAATGTCCCCACAACAAGCTGTGGAAGAACCTCGCTTCGCGACTTATTCTTTTCCCGAGAGTTTTGAGCCACATACTGCCTTACCAGACGTTCTTCGAATCGAGTCCCGCATTCCTATTCACACAAGGGAGGGGCTTTGCCAAAAAGGACATAATATCCAAGACTGGCCCGACTTTATATGGAAAGCTGGAGCTGTTTGCGTGGTCCTTTATGAACCCAATAAGCCTCTATTTTCTGGCGGAGCCGACCCGAGACGTCCTTGTATGGCTCTTGGACGCTAAAAATGGTTCTAATATTAGTTGACCAAACTCCAAATTTTTGCATTCCTACTATAGTTTACGAAGTTTAAACCCGCTACAGTAAGCAACAAATAGTTTTGATTATCAAAATTGCCCATTCATTTACAATATAGGAGCTAGTAAAATGTGTGCACAAAGAGCGACCAGCCTCGAGTCTTTTATGGAAGGCGTAGAGTCCCATAATCCAGGAGAAGTAGAATTTCATCAGGCGGTACGCGAGGTAGCGGCAGATATCATACCTTGGTTACAGGATTATCCAGAGTATATGGAGGCTCAAGTTCTCGAGCGAATGGCCGAACCGGATCGTATAATATCTTTCCGAGTTTGTTGGGAAGACGATTCCGGAAATATTCGTGTTAACCGAGGCTACAGAATACAAAATAATAATGCAATTGGACCATATAAGGGCGGGATCCGTTTTCATCCATCAGTTAACCAATCAATATTAAAATTTTTAGCTTTCGAACAAACTTTCAAGAATTCACTCACTGGCTTGCCGATGGGTGGTGGCAAAGGAGGGGCAAACTTTAACCCAAAAGGTAAGTCGGAAAATGAAGTCATGAGATTCTGCCAGTCATTTATGACCGAGCTTTATCGTCATATTGGTGCAGATGTTGACGTTCCCGCCGGTGATATTGGCGTGGGTGGCAGGGAAATTGGTTATATGTTTGGCCAATACAAGAGAATAACTAATCACTTTACCGGCGTTTTAACGGGTAAAGGTTTAGAGTATGGTGGAAGTGAAATGCGCCCAGAGGCCACAGGCTATGGAGCGGCTTACTTCCTGGAAGAAATGCTAAAAACTAAAGGCGATGCCATCGAAGGCAAGAATGTTATAATTTCAGGCTCTGGCAATGTAGCGACTTTCGCAGCAGAGAAAGTAACGCATCGAGGAGGTAAAGTGCTAACTTTGTCTGATTCTGCAGGGTTTATCTATGATAAAGACGGTATAGATGAAGAAAAGCTAAAGTGGATTATGGAGTTGAAAAACGTCAGGCGCGGCCGTATCTCCGAGTATGCCGATAAATTCAGTAGTGCTGAATACCATGAAGGGAAACGCCCTTGGGGTGTTAATGCTGATTTAGCTATGCCTTGCGCAACGCAAAACGAAATCTCAGCAGAAGACGCAAAAACTATGTTAGGAAATGGAATCATAGCCGTATCCGAAGGCGCTAATATGCCTACAGTTATAGATGGAATACATCAATTCCTTGGAGCAAAAATCTTGTTTGCCCCAGCTAAAGCTGCTAATGCCGGTGGCGTTGGTATGTCGGGTCTGGAAATGAGCCAAAACTCTGAACGCAGATCATGGAGCAATGAAGAACTGAGTAAAATGCTAAGAGATATAATGACCGGCATCCATAGCAATTGTCATAATGCCGGCCAGCAAAAAGATGGCTGGTGCAACTATATGGCTGGCTCGAACATTGCTGGGTTTAAAAAGGTTGCTGATGCTATGATGGCGTTTGGCGTCGTCTAAAAATAAATTTAGTTGACTTATAAATGGGGTCCATTGTTTGGGCTCCATTTATGTATGCAGGAATAACTAACATCAGAAACAAAACCGTGCATCCAGCATAATTAGTTCTATATGGATGAAAAAATGGGCTTTTTTACGAAGCTGGTTTAGGAGACACAGCGTTTCTTACGTGCAATTCTTTAAGTTGATTCGGGCTAACCTCATTAGGAGCATTCATCATTAAGTCTTCAGCCCTTTGATTCATCGGAAAAAGAATAACTTCCCTAATATTTGGTTCATTAGCTATAAGCATAACGATACGATCTATGCCCGGCGCAAAACCTCCATGGGGTGGGGCTCCATAACGAAAAGCATTCAACATTCCACTAAACCGTTTTTCAACCTCCTCCTGAAGATACCCCGCTATCTCAAACGCCTTTAACATAACATCAGGAAGATGGTTTCGGATTGCACCCGACGATAATTCCACACCATTACAAACAATGTCATATTGATAAGCTAGCACTTCAAGCGGATCTTTAGTTTCAAGAGCTTCCATTCCACCTTGAGGCATTGAAAACGGGTTATGGGAAAACTCTATCTTACCAGATGTCTCATCCCGCTCGTACATTGGAAAATCTACTATCCAACAAAATTTATAAATATTCTTTTCGCAAATATTTAGGTCATTTCCGAGTTTTATCCTAGCCTGTCCTGCTAATTTAACAGCTTCTTCTGGCTTTCCAGCGGCAAAGAAAATAGCATCACCATCTTCCATGCCCGTCCGCCGCTTCAAGTGTGACAAGGCTTCGTCCGATATTCTAGAAGCGATAGGTCCTCTGCCCCCACCATCCCCCAAAATAATATACCCCATCCCAGGAGCTCCCTCCGCTTGAGCCCAAGAGTTCATCCTGTCACAAATTGCCCTACTCCCACATTTAGGACCGGGGATCGCACGTACAACGCCTCCATTTGCTACAGTTTTCGCAAAAATAGCGAACTCACTGTTTTTAAAAACATCTGAAACATCACACATTTCTATTGGATTACGCAGATCAGGTTTATCAGTACCATATTTCAACATTGCCTCAGCAAACGGAATACGAGGAAAAGGCTGCGGCACTGACCAATCAGTAAACTCTTCAAATACACCCGTTAACACTGGTTCTATTTCAGTAAATACATCTTCTTGTTCTACAAAACTCATTTCGAGATCAAGTTGATAAAATTCACCAGGCGAACGATCGGCCCTACTATCCTCATCTCTAAAACATGGGGCTATTTGGAAATAACGGTCAAAACCAGACATCATTATGAGTTGTTTAAACTGCTGTGGAGCTTGAGGAAGCGCATAAAACTTTCCTGGGTGCAATCGGGACGGAACTAAAAAATCCCGAGCTCCTTCAGGAGAACTCGCGGTTAAAATTGGCGTCTGAAATTCTATAAATTCTCGCTCGATCATCCGCCTACGAATAGACGAAATTACGCTAGACCGAAGCATTATATTTCTGTGAATACGCTCACGTCGTAAATCTAAAAACCGGTATCGGAGCCGTGTTTCTTCCCCAGCATCCTCATCAGCATTTACTTGCAAAGGTAAAAGATCTGCTGAAGACTGCACGTGAAATTCATCGATCCTCAATTCGACCTCTCCTGTGGGAATGTGAGGGTTAACTGTTTCTTGATCTCTCCTGACGACTCGGCCAGTGATAGTTACTACGCTCTCAACTCTTACTTTTTCAACTGCTTGAAATGTTTTATCTTCGATATCAACAACACATTGTGTGATTCCATAATGATCTCGAAGATCAAGAAATACTAATTGACCGTGATCACGGCGGCGATGAATCCAGCCGGATAATCTAGTGGTCTGACCTACATTTTCAGTACGCAAGTCATTGCAAGTATGATTACGATAACGATGCATTTTAATTACTCGTTTAGGAATTCAAAACATAAAATAGGATTACAAGCTTTACCTAACCTATCCGTTAGGCAAGGAACAAGCTGAATTAACAACAATTCCACGTTTTCAACGAAAGTATTCATTCAATATACTAGATTGCGTCAGTAAATTTAACATAGTGGTATTATAATGGCTCTAATGGAGCGTTAAGCCTAGCGCCTGGTACAATTATACCTCCTCTATCACCTATTTTCACTTGACCGTAACGCTCGGAATAAATGTCAGGCAAGGGTCTCGCTCCAGATGCTGCCAACCACAATCGGAGTAAATGCCTTTTTTTATTTTCTTGAGGCCAGTCCTCATACGCCATTCTATCATGAAGCATGGTATGATTGTGAACTAACTGCATATCTCCCGGTTGAAATTCCATTTTCATATTAATCTCTGGATCATTGGCTAGTTCATCAAACAGATTCAGGGCATCCCGCTGTAGATGACTTAGCTTCACAACTTCATCAAACCGCTGAGCGGAATCTATATATCTCCGGGAATATATGGCAGAAAGGTAATTCTGATAAAAATTAAATACGGGTATTTCAAAATATGGTTTTTTTCCAAACGGTATTTCCCCGCGTCGATCTGTGGGGATCGGTTCAAACAACAATCGCAGTAAGTCTGGACGACGATTAAACATTTCATTATAGATAGTCATTGAACTAACAAGCGCAGACTGACCACCAACTTTCGCTGTTTTAAGACATAATAAAGATACTATATCGCAGGAATCCGTATGGAAAGTTTGACGCTCTCGGGTCTGATAGGTGCGGGCTGTATTATCATTAATTACATCCCGTCCTAAATCGCGAACATGTCCAAGAACATGGCCTTTAGCATTTTGAGATCTAGCATTCCCAAAATATGTACCAAGACCAAAAAACGCGACAGCACTCTGTCTGGAATTCCAACGTTCAACTGGAAGTCCTTTCAGTAGAGCAAAACCGCGGCCGTCTATTACTTCATCTTTGATACGGCAGAGCTTATTTCTCAAATTAGTTAGCGGAAAGTCATCTTGTTTAATTTCCACTATCTTTACGTCGTTCAAACGATCCATGGCTGCCTCTATTTCTAATATGTCAGAGTCAGATAACGTATGAATCCAGTCCGTTCTTTTTTTCATATCTTTCCCGTACCAAACCTGATTTCCAATAAGAGGTTTCGGCAATCCAAATACTTTCTCCTTAGTGTCGTAGCTGGTGTACATATACATTTCCTTAATGGTATTTAATTTCTATATTAAAACAGATCACGATATTGCTTTTCAATTTGTTCGATCGGCTAAACCTGCCCGGCCTAAAACTATAAACCAGTCATTTGGATCTAACGGCCCGCCCAAAGACTGACTAGGCAACCATTCTGAAAATTTAAACTCAGGATAAAGACGAAGGAAAAATTGAACGTCTTCCTCTGCTTCTTCCCATCTATCTAGCGAACCGTTTATAAAAATTTTTATCAATCTAGCCCTAAGTTCATCGGGACGTCTCTTTAAGACTTTTTCTATGGTAACTAAAGCAGATTCCAATTCCCCAACCGCTAATTCGGTTTCTGCCAGCGTTTGCAACATTTTAGCCGAATGACCAGGATGCATACGCAAGGCATTTTTTAAATAAGGCAAAGCATCAGCATAAAAAGACATGCGATTTAAAGCCATGGCTAAATCCCATTTTAAAGCAAAGGAATTTGGGCGGAGTTTGACCGCCATTTGACCAATCTCTATCGCTTGATTTTTATCTCCACTCAATATTAGCAATTTTCTCTTAGCCTCCCAACCGGCTGATGCCGTCCGATCCAATTTAATAGCCTCCTCCGCATATCCCATCCCCAAAGCAATCAATGTTTCGAAATCGCCATCGTCTAACCTTTTCAAACTTTGTTCCACCAAGTGACAGTAATTGAGCGCTATTTCAGCGGGAATAGCAGCCCAAAATGCATCATATGTTTGCGCAGTTTTAAGAAAATCCATGCTATTCTCTATTGTGTTTAACTCTCCCGATAGTCGAGCGCCAATCGCATGAGAATAATTAATCCAAGCGTCATAGTTTTCTGGACCTTTAGCGAAAATCTCGTCTAATTTCGCTGGTTCCATTGAAATATTTAAGGTTTCTAGGATTTTGTTAGAGGCTAGCTTGGGAACATCGAAAAATTCCGTAAACGGCCGTTTATAAGTGTGAGCCCATTTTATGGTTCCATTAAAAGCATCTACAATTCTAATAAAAATACTAGTTTTGTTGTTAGCTCGAGCCACAGATCCGGTAACCAAATATCGAACTCCAACAGCTTCTGAAACTTTTTTAATGCTAAAAGGTGTATTTTGGAATTTAGTACTCGTTTCTTCCGAAATAAGAAATAATTCAGAAATTTGACCTAATTTTTCTATTAAGTTTTTAGTAAACCATTCTGCACGTAATCGATCAATTGGATATCCGGTCTCCGAAACAAACGGCATTATAATTAGTGACGGCACTTCTGGGAGTAACAAAGTCATTTCAGACGGATTAGCGACGTCCGGGGGAAATTCCTTTAAGTTGAAATTATAACTCCAAATCATCGCTATAGTTAGCAGAAAAACCCCGGCACCGCTGAATATTGTCAATGGGGGCAGGGCTTTTGACCACTTACGGTAAAGTTCTATTTTCTCCGCCTTGATTTTCCACATTTTACTGACATTTGTTAGCAAAACGAGATCAGTCTACAAGGGCCTGATAGACTAAGACTCTCAATTCTCGTCTTATGGGATAACTCGACGATGGCATCAACTGTGTCATAAAGACAACTGAAATTTTCTCTAATTTATCGACCCAAAACGCCGTGCTTGCCATGCCGCCCCAAGTAAATTCTCCTATCGATCCCAGAATTTGGGCCCTCGTAGGGTCTAGTAGAACAGCTCCGCCAAGACCGAATCCTATACCAGCCATCGGCATCTCACTGAAAGTCGCCTGCCCCATTGATTCCATATCACCCGGGAGATGGTTCATCATCATGAAATCCACGGTCTTTCGCCCAAGGACTCGCTCCCCTTCTAATTCTCCGCCTTTTCTTAACATTTCAATAAATCGGACATAATCTCCTACGGTCGACAGAAGACCGCCCCCGCCCGACTGCATTTTGACGGGAGATCTAAATATGCTGCCTTCGGCATCTTCCACCAATTTAATAGGTTCTTTATCGGTTCTGGCATAAAGGGAGCTCAATCGATCCAGTTTATCTTCTGGTACGGCAAAACTAGTATCCAACATTTTTAGAGGTTTAAAAATTCGGTCTTCAAGAACTTGTTCCAAAGATTTACCGCTTATCACTTCTATCATTCTTCCCAACACGTCTGTAGAAACACCATAATTCCAACGGGTGCCAGGTTCAAAACACAGAGGAATTGGAGCTAAACGCTCAACTACCGCTGCTAAAGATTCACCCCTCTGAGCGAAATCCACCTTTGCCCGACGCATCGCCCTACCCACTGGGCTTGGATCGAAGGCCCCATAGGTCAATCCGGACGTATGATTCATCAACTGGCGTATCGTAATTCGCCCTTTGGGTTTTACTAAATTCATCGATTCATATGACCCAGATTTATAGATTTCCATTTCTAAAAATTCGGGAAGGTATTCTGCCACTGGATCATCAAGCATAAAATAGCCTTCTTCATAAAGAGACATAGCGGCAACAGTCGTGATCGGTTTCGTCATAGAATAAATTCTATAAAGGCCATCGTGAATAACCGGAATTGATCTCTCCACATCTCGCATCCCATATAAGTCCGAATAAACTACATGTCCGTCGCGAATTATTTTCACAACACCGAATGGGAGTTTGCCGCTATTTACATATTCACGGAGCCACTTACCTATCCTAGCTAAGCGTTGTTTGGAGAACCCGAGATTTTCCGGCGTTTCTATTGGATTTAGATAATCACATGGCATTAAAATTTCTCCACTAACTGAAACCAATAAAAAACATGAAAAACACTCTCAATTTCTGAAAACAGGACTCAATATACCAAAATTCTTAAACAATTTACTGTTTTAAGACATGCGACCTTTTATAATAAACAACCTTTCTATCATAAAAATACATGGTGATTACACCTTCAAAACCGCCGCCATTTTAGCTAATGAGGATCAAATCTATTTTTAAGAAAGTGAATTCTTCCTATTTTGTCCAGGTCATTCCTTTTGCTCAATCCGAAGGAGCCATTTTTCTCCTAAAATAAATATGGGTATGATTTTATTATGAAAAAATTCAAATTTCCAAAATAACCATTAAACTTAGTCCAACAAAACGTCATAGAGAACTAGACGTTCAAGACTCTATTTACTAAAGACGGATCACAATGAAAAACAGTTATAAAGACGATGACTTTAATTCGCGAATGGCAAATTCCGCCAAAGCAAAACAGGCAGCAATGGCAAGAATAAAATCTAAACCGGGCCCGGGGGACCCCGAATTTGAAAAAATTAGAGCAGAACGCCAAGCAATATCAGAAGCTAGAATACAAAGGCAGACAGACAGAAAAGCGAAAAGAGATGCGGAAGAAGCCCGAATAACCGCCGAAAAAGAGGCTAAAGAAGCTGCCGAAAAAGCCGCCAAAGAAACCAAAGAAGCTGCCGAAAAAGCCGAAGCAAAACGCATAGCTGATGAAGCTGTCGAATTGCTAGCCCAACAAAAAGCCGCGCGCGACGCGCGTTATGCGGCCCGAAAAGCACGTAAAGCAAAGAAGCGGAGATAGTTTATACGAATTGATTCCTGACGCCTGTTTAAAGCCCTTTTCTTAAATCATGGGACAGTGTTACCTCAATTCATACGCTTGAAGATCCAGATCCCAATGGCGATCCATTCCGCCATGTATTGGAGCTTTTGCATCTAGAGCAAATGCGTTCGCCGGCCCATTGGCTATGAAACGATGTATCACACCGGAGGCATTGCCGGACTTTTGGAACCTCACTACGTAAAGGTTCCACTGCCACGTCCGTCGGTCGTGAGGTGCTCATAACGTTCCCTTCTATAAACCCACTCAAAAAACATAACAGGACAACATTTAAACACTATTCATCAGACATAAATAGCAAACTCTATGCTCCAACGTTCTCTAATCTATAGTAGGAACGGTCGCATAAAAAATTCGAAAAATCAATATTTATGCAAGCGCGCGTTTTATTTAAATAATAAATTAATTATAAATAATTAATTTTATTTATTATAAGTTTTATTTCTTTTTATTAACAATTCCAAAGTTTTCTAGTGAGAAGTTTTCCATCAACAGCATGATATTTATTCACTTTCCCCTAATCAATTATACGATTAATTTTAATAATTTATCTCAAAATAACAGCGTCGAGGCAGGTCGGATCCTACCTACTATTTTCCCGGACCAATTGTTTATATCACTCACAGTATTTTTGTTTATAAACTCAACAGTGCTAGCATCTACAACTCCGAGTACATCTAATAACTTCAGCATAGCAGCGGAAGCTGCTCGGCCTGAGCCATCATCTATTTTTAAACAAATACCAAGCCCTAACTTGGGTAAAGCGGCCGCATAAACTCCCTCGGCTCCACTTTTCAACAAGCAACTCTCTCCTGTTTTAGATAATACCAGACTATTAAAAGTGCCAGTGCCCGATATTATCAGTGGGTTAGCTGCGCATGCTTTAATTATTTGGTGGCATGCTGCAGCTCGGCTTTGAGACATTTTCGATGGATCACCCAGTTTCGCCATCGCTATCGCGACGGAAATTAACGGAATACCAAATACAGGTATTCCGCAACCGTCAATACCCTTAGCTGCTTTGGATAGATCCAGTCCAATCATCTCTTGAATCAAACGGTATATTCTGGTTTGTACTTTATGATTGTGATCAATATACCCTTTAACCGGTTCATTTATTTGTATGGCTGTGGTCAACATGCCCAAATGCTTCCCAGAACAATTATTATGAGCAGGAGTAGGATATAGCCCATTGCGAATTAAAGCTCGCGAAGCCTTCTCATTCAAGGGCATTTGCGGACCGCATTCAAGATCATTTATTTCTAACCCAAGCCGGTCTAACCAACCCATTACAGCATCAACATGACGTGGCTCTCCCTGATGGGAAGCACAACATAGTGCAATTTCAACACTACCAAGGGCCAATGCTTCAACCGCTCCCGACTCTACAACGGAAATCGCCTGTAAAGGTTTAATTGCCGATCGCGGATATATGGGCCGACCTATATCACCCCAACTTTTTACAACACCACCATTCGCATCACAAATTACCGCTATACCGCGATGCACAGACTCGACCATTTCTCCACGCGTCACCTCTACCAGAATGGAACTATTCTCAAAATTTTTAAGATAAACCTGTGTGCTCAATTTTTTTACCTGATTGTAGTTACATCTGAGTTATTCGATTAAAGTTTCTTTTGCATTTGTGCTACTCAAAACTTGCCTTTAGTTAGCTAATTATGCAACACCCTAGCTATGCGTGGATACTTTGGAATAGGCGTTGAGGGAATTAGCAAATCTGCGAACCTTGGCGCCGTAACTAGGACGGCGCACGCGTTTGGCGCCAGTTTTTTATTTACTATTTCAAAATCAATTTCAATGAATCAGGTAAATTTGACAGATACCTCAAATGCATCGTTAAATATACCGTTTTATCAATTTGATACGCCTGATGATTTAAAGCTACCCAAGGAATGCTCATTAATAGGCGTTGAAATCGCAGAAGATGCAATTCAACTTCCAAGTTTCCACCACCCTAGGTGCGCCTCGTATATATTTGGTCCCGAGCGCGGAATGCTCTCTAAAAATGTCCAACAGCGTTGTGATTATATAGTCAAAATTCCCACAAAATTTTCAATCAATCTAGGAATTGCCGCCGCTCTAATAATGTATGACCGCGCAATCAGTACCAATCGTTTTTATCCTCGTCCTCATCGACCAGGAGGATCATCAGAGGCGCTCCCAAAACCCATATTTGGAGAACCAATTTGGGTTCGAAAACAAAGAAAGCGGGAAAAAATAAACAAGCAAAAGTTGGTTGTTGAAGGATCCCCAAGGCCCGAGAAAAACTCCCGTTCAGAGGATTAAAAAGACAAAATGCGTGATTTTCAATACATCTTTGGAGATAGAAACAAGCCAGAACGAATAGCAAAACGTTTAGCTAGATCTGGTCTATGCTCTAGAAGAGATGCTGAGAAATGGATCTCCGACGGTCGGGTTTCTGTTAATGGTGAGGTTTTACGCTCGGTCGCCATTAATGTAGATACCCAAAGCCAGATTCTTGTGGATGGAACCCCAATTCCTAAACCAGAAGTCCCCCGATTATGGCAATATCATAAGCCAAAAGGGTTTATTACCACTTCCAGAGATACACATGGCCGACCAACAATTTTTGAGTCTCTGCCTAAGGAAATGCCTCGGGTGCTCACAATTGGGCGTCTGGATTTTCAATCAGAAGGTTTACTTCTACTCACCAACGACGGGGACCTAGGAAGGTTACTAGAACTACCAACTACTGGATGGATACGAAAATATCGTGTGAGAGTTCATGGCAGTCCTAAAGAAACAGACTTAAATATACTGCGGAAGGGAGTTACAATTGACAGGATTAAGTACAGGGAACTAGAAGTGACTGTCGACAAGCAAGGGTCTTCAAATGCTTGGTTGACTATTGCGCTACGCGAGGGGAAAAATCGCGAAATTCGCCGATTGATGGAGCATATAAATTTAAGTGTTAACAGATTAATCCGAACAGCTTTCGGTCCATTTCAATTAGGGGATATGAAAGCTGGATCCGTTAGGGAGGTAAAAAAAGTTAAACTAAAAGCTAAATAGACTGCGGCGAATACATCTGTGTTAGCCAATTCTAAAACCACAGTCCAATTTGAAACAAAATTAAAGAGACGATCGAAAAATGCGTATAGTCGCTGGAATTCG
>CAZADS010000030.1:0-48467 GCA_964483985.1 uncultured Thalassobaculaceae bacterium | reverse complement strand
CGAGCGGGATATTTATGTCTGCCGAATGGAACGAACGTGAAACATGGGACATGTTCGGCATTTTCTTTGGAGATCACCCAGATTTACGACGCCTGTTAACAGATTATGGATTTGAAGGCCATCCCATGCGAAAAGATTTTCCTCTAACGGGTCAAGTCGAGGTAAGGTACGATGATGAACAAAAACGTGTAATATACGAACCGGTTCAAATGACTCAAAATTTTCGTACTTTTGATTTTCTCAGTCCTTGGGAAGGCGCCCAGAATATAATGCAAAACGAGGAAAATGCACCTCCTGAAGATGATGAGAGAGTAAGCAATGGCTGAAACAGAGATAAAGCCGCTAACTCTTAATTTTGGTCCTCAGCATCCTGCCGCACACGGAGTTTTAAGGTTAGTATTAGAGATGGATGGGGAAATAGTTGAGCGGGCCGACCCGCATATCGGCCTTCTTCACCGAGGAACAGAAAAATTAATTGAATACAAGACCTACTTGCAGGCAGTTCCTTATTTTGACCGGTTAGACTACGTGTCGCCGATGTCTCAAGAACATGCTTTTGCACTAGCGGTTGAGAAACTTCTAAGTTTAGAAGTTCCAGTCCGAGGGCAGTATATTCGCGTCCTTTATGCTGAACTGTCTAGGATACTTAATCATATTTTAAATATTACTACCTTCGCGCTTGATGTTGGTGCAATGACACCGCTTCTTTGGGGTTTTGAAGAACGTGAATTTCTGATGGAATTCTACGAGCGGGCTTCGGGTGCAAGATTGCATGCCGCTTATTTTAGGCCAGGTGGCGTACATCAGGATTTACCCGATGGTTTACTAGATGATATAAGCGCGTGGGCCATAAAATTTCCGAAGTTCATAGACGATATGGAAAGTTTATTAAGTAATAACCGCATTTTTAAACAACGAACTGTAGACATAGGTAAAGTGTCAGCCGACGAGGCGCAAAGTCTTGGCTTCACTGGGCCGTGTATAAGGGCGAGTGGCCTCCCTTGGGATTTACGAAAATCTCAACCATACGATGTATATAATGATATGGATTTCGATATTCCAATTGGAAAAACGGGGGATTGTTACGCTCGGTATCTAGTTAGAGTTGAGGAGATGCGACAAAGTCTAAAAATCATTCAACAGTGTATAGAGAATATGCCGCTTGGTCCTGTAAAAACCACAGATAATAAGGTTTCGCCTCCAAAAAGGGGTGAGATGAAAAAATCGATGGAAGCCCTAATTCACCATTTTAAGCTATATACTGAGGGATATCATGTGCCCGCTGGCGAAACGTACTGCGCAGTAGAGGCACCGAAAGGAGAGTTTGCTGTTTATTTAATATCGGATGGAACCAATAAACCCTACCGATGTAAAATAAGAGCGCCTGGTTTTGCCTTCTTATCGGCAATGGATTATTTATCCAAAGGCCATATGCTGGCGGACACAGTGGCTATTATAGGCTCGCTTGATATTGTTTTTGGGGAGATAGACCGGTGAGTGGCCATTCCTTTGCTGAAAACCAGCCGGATAATTTCGAGTTTACGCCAGAAACTGAGGCTAAAGCTGATGCAATAATAAAAAAATATCCACAAGGCAGGCAGGCTAGCGCGGTAATACCACTGCTTGATTTGGCACAGCGGCAAAATCAAAATTGGCTACCAAGATTAGCTATCGAGGCGGTCGCTAAGAAGCTCGATATGGCTCCAATTCGGGTTTTAGAAATTGCCAGTTTTTACACGATGTTCAATTTAAAACCGGTGGGAAATTATTTTCTGCAGGCATGCAAAACCACACCATGTTGGCTTCGCGGTTCTGATCACGTTATCAAATGCATAAAAGATAAAATAAACATTGGAAACCATGAAACATCAGAAGACGGTATGTTTAGTCTACTAGAAGTGGAATGCTTGGGAGCTTGTGCTAACGCACCTATACTGCAGGTTAACGACGATTTCTATGAAGATCTGGATTACGAAAAAACGGAAACTTTGTTAGACGGCCTTCGGCAAGGCAATCCACCTCCCGTTGGTTCTATGGCAGGTCGTAATATGTCGGAGAGTAGCGCTGGAGCGACGACGCTTATTAGCCTTCGGGAAACTGAAGCTGCTTACGTTGTTCCTAAAATTTCTGGGAGTAAGATTTCCTCCCAAAATGGTGGGGAATCCTGATGTTAAGAGACCAGGATAGGATTTTTACTAATCTGTATGGATGGTTTGATTGGAGCTTAGCCGGAGCTCGTAAAAGGGGTGACTGGAGTAATACTAAAGAAATACTTAGCAATAGTCCTGACAATATTGTGGAAATGGTCAAGGCCTCTGGTCTGCGTGGCAGGGGGGGGGCTGGGTTTCCAACTGGCTTAAAATGGTCATTTATGCCAAAGGAAGTTAAAGAACGTCCTCACTACTTAATAGTAAATGCTGATGAGAGTGAACCAGGGACATGCAAGGATCGCGAAATTATGCGCAACGATCCCCACAAATTGCTAGAAGGTTGTTTGATTGGTGGATACGCGATGAGGGCTAGCTCAGCATATATATATATACGCGGCGAATTTTTTAATGAAGCGAAACATCTTCAAGCAGCGATAGACCAAGCATACGATGCGGGATTAATTGGGCGAAATGCTTGCGGTTCTGGGTATGATTTTGATATTTTTTTACATCGGGGAGCTGGCGCTTATATTTGCGGAGAGGAAACAGCGCTTCTAGAGAGCTTGGAGGGAAAAAAGGGCCAACCGCGGTTAAAACCTCCATTTCCGGCAGCTGTAGGATTGTATGGTTGCCCATCAACGGTAAATAATGTTGAAAGTATCGCGGTGGTTCCAGAGATTTTGAGACGAGGACCAGAATGGTTTGCTAACTTAGGTAGAGAACGAAACAGCGGCACCAAGCTTTTTTGTATTTCAGGGCATGTCAACAATCCATGCAATGTTGAAGAAGAGATGGGAATTCCCCTTAGACAATTAATAGAAGAACATGCTGGAGGTGTAATCGGAGGTTGGGACAATCTGTTAGCGGTTATTCCTGGAGGATCCTCGGTGAGGTGTATCCCAAAATCAATTTGCGATGACATTCTGATGGATTTTGATTCGCTGATGGCTGTTAAATCAGGATTAGGTACTGCGGCCGTTATAGTTATGAATAAAAATACTGACATAATTAAGGCGATTTCGAAACTCTCGTACTTTTACAAGCACGAGAGTTGCGGACAGTGTACGCCCTGTCGTGAAGGCACGGGATGGATGTGGAGAGTTATGGAGCGTCTGGTTGCTGGTGAGGCCAAAACCGAAGAAATCGACGCATTAGAACAGGTGACGAAGCAAATTGAAGGGCACACTATCTGTGCGTTAGGAGATGCAGCGGCTTGGCCAATTCAAGGGTTAATCACGCATTTTAGAAGTGAGATAGAAGAACGAATCCAACATTATAAGAAAACCAATCCCAACTGCTTAGCGGTGGATTAACGTGATATGAAAACCTTGGCAAAGATGAAAATGCTTGGGGGATGAAATGCCAAAGTTAAAAGTCGATGGAGTTGAAGTTGAAGTCCCAGCAGGCGCTACTGTTTTGCAAGCATGTGAAACTGCTGGGAAGGAAATCCCCAGATTTTGTTATCACGAGCGGTTATCGATCGCAGGTAACTGCAGGATGTGTTTGGTGGAAGTTAAGCCAGGGCCTCCTAAACCGCAGGCTAGCTGTGCGTTGCCCGCGATGGATGACCAGGAAATCAGCACCAATAGTGAGATGGTTAAAAATGCACGTCGAGGTGTAATGGAATTTTTGCTGATTAATCATCCCTTAGACTGTCCTATATGTGATCAAGGTGGAGAGTGCGATCTTCAAGATCAGGCTATGGGTTATGGTCACGATTCAAGCCGTTTTGGTGAACATAAGAGAGCCGTAGACGATAAAAATATGGGCCCGCTTATAAAAACAATTATGACTCGGTGCATACACTGCACTCGGTGTGTGCGGTTTTCAACTGAGGTAGCCGGTGTAACGGACTTAGGAGCGCTTGGCCGTGGCGAAGATTTAGAAATTTCAACCTATTTAGATAAAGCACTTACTTCCGAATTATCTGGAAACGTTATAGATTTGTGCCCTGTTGGGGCCTTAACTTCAAAACCTTACGCTTTCGTCTCCCGACCATGGGAGTTGAAGAAAACAGAAACTATCGACGTTATGGACGCGGTGGGATCAAATATCCGTGTGGATTCTAGGGGTGATGAAATACTGCGAGTTCTACCTCGATTACATGAAGATGTTAATGAAGAGTGGATATCTGACAAGACAAGGTTCGCATGCGATGGTCTTAAACGTCAACGGCTAGACCGCCCGTTTATCCGCGTTAACGGAAACCTAGTAGCTACGAGTTGGAAGCAAGCGTTGACCATGGTTGCAAATAAAATGAAGGAATTACGCGGCGATGAAATGTCGGCGATAGCAGGGGATTTGTGTGATGTTGAATCCATGTACGCACTGAAATCGCTAATGCATTCCTTGAAATGTGACAATATAGACTGCAGGCAGGATGGGGCGAAACTAGACGCTTCTGTAAGAGCTAGCTACTTATTTAACGCTACGATTGGAGGAATAGAAAAGGCTGATGCTATCCTTTTGTTAGGCACGAACCCTCGGTGGGAAGCGCCTGTACTTAACGCTCGTATTCGCAAACGTTCGCTTGAGGGTGGGATGAGGATTGGTCTGTTAGGTGCTCCTTGTGAATTAAACTATGAATGCGACTATCTTGGAGACGATCCTAGGATTCTCAAAGAGATATCAGATGGGACGCATCCATTCTATGAAATTTTGAAAAACGCAGAGCGTCCTATGGTGATCGTTGGCAATGGTGCAGCTACGAGAGATGATGGGGCGGTTATTTTATCTTTGGCCAGATCGTTGGCTGAGGCTACTCAAATGATAAAAGATGCGAAAGAAAATGAAGAATCTTGGAATGGATTTTGTGTCTTGCATACGGCCGCTTCTCGGGTAGGTGGTTTGGACATAGGATTTGTTCCTAGTGAAAAAGGGCTTAATGTATCCCAGATCGTAAATTCGGCGAATAGTGGAGACGTAAAATTGGTCTTTCTGCTTGGGGCAGATGAAATTGATATGTCTAGGCTTGGAAAAGCGATGGTAATCTATCAGGGTCATCATGGTGATGCGGGGGCGCATAGAGCAGATGTGATACTACCCGGCGCTGCTTATACTGAAAAGGAAGGTTTATACGTTAACACTGAAGGGCGAGTCCAAGCTGCTGTTAAAGCGTCCTTCCCACCAGGAGATGCTAGAGAAGATTGGAAGATTATCAGGGCACTTTCTGAAGAATTGGGGAAACCGTTGTCATTCGATACTAGTACTATTTTAAGAGGGGAATTGGTTTCTCGGCATGGCAATTTTGGTATGATTGACAATATCGTCTCAGCAAAGTGGGAACCTTTTGGAGAATGCGGGGAAATTTCAAACGCTCCGTTTCAACAGACTATAAGTAATTTTTACATGACTGATCCCATTAGTAGATGCTCGATTGTAATGGCGGAATGCACCGAACAATTTGTCCACTCAGATAAGGAACAGTCCGGAACGGAAAGATGACGGTTATCATTCTTTATATAATTGCGGCGGAAGTCCGGCAGGTGTCGAGATGAACGTGGTTTTTAATGATTATATTTTACCGGCTGCAATTATAGTAGCGCAAATTCTAGCTATAGTGGTGCCTTTATTGGTAGCCGTAGCTTATTTGACTTACTTTGAGAGAAAAGTAATAGCAAGTATTCAGTTAAGGAAGGGGCCCAATGTGGTGGGGCCTTTTGGCCTTTTTCAGCCATTAGCGGATGGTGTAAAATTATTCGTCAAAGAGACAATACTGCCAGCAGGGGCCAATAAACTGTTATTTGCCATGGCACCTATGCTTACCTTTGTATTAAGTTTGATTGCTTGGGCAGTGATTCCATTTGATGCCGGTTTGGTTCTTGCAGATATAAACGTCGGTGTCCTTTATCTCTTCGCGATTTCCTCTCTAGGCGTATATGGAGTTATCATAGCGGGTTGGGCCAGTAATTCTAAATATGCCTTTCTGGGCGCACTTCGCTCCGCGGCGCAGATGGTATCTTATGAAGTATCGATTGGGTTTGTAATTATTACTGTTTTACTTTGCGTTGGCTCATTAAATTTATCAGCCATTGTGGAGGCACAACGAACCGTTTGGTTTGCAATTCCTCTATTACCGATGTTTGTCATATTTTTTATCTCGGCCCTGGCTGAAACTAATAGAGCGCCATTTGATTTACCGGAAGGCGAGTCTGAACTTGTTGCTGGTTACTTCGTGGAATACTCATCGATGACTTTTGCGTTATTTTTTCTTGGGGAATACGCCAATATGATTCTCATGAGTGGCATGACCGCTGTCCTATTTTTAGGGGGTTGGTTACCGCCATTTGATATTGCTCCATTTAATTGGATACCTGGGCCTATTTGGTTCTTCGTGAAAGTTGCTTTTTTACTTTTTTGTTTTCTATGGGTTCGAGCGACGTTTCCGCGTTATCGTTATGATCAATTAATGCGGCTCGGCTGGAAGGTATTTTTGCCGTTTTCCTTGATTTGGGTCGCGGTTACTGCTGGGGTCTTAGTAATGTTTGATATTGTGCCGACTCCGGTAACAGGGTAGACGGTTAGAGAGGCCAATATGAGATTTATACACAATAGTGCCAAGGCTCTCATTCTATCTGAGCTTATTGGTGGTATGTATTTGACATTAAAGTATTTTTTTAAGCCAAAAGTTACTATAAACTATCCTTATGAGAAAGGGCCACTTAGTCCAAGGTTTCGAGGAGAACACGTCCTTCGAAGGTATCCTAATGGAGAAGAACGTTGTATTGCATGCAAACTTTGCGAAGCGATTTGCCCAGCGCAAGCTATTACTATTGAAGCGGAGCCTCGCGAGGATGGAAGCCGTAGAACTACCAGATACGATATTGATATGACCAAATGTATTTACTGCGGTTTTTGCCAGGAGGCGTGTCCGGTAGATGCAATTGTTGAAGGGCCAAATTTTGAGTTTGCCGTTGAAAATAGAGAGGAACTTTTTTACAACAAGGAAAAGTTATTGGCTAATGGCGATCGGTGGGAAAAGGAAATTTCTCAACATTTAGCCGCCGATGCACCGTACCGCTAAAATAGAAGTGGGAAAACCTCGGAAACCTAAATTTAAGCGGAAGACATTTTTTAATATTAAAATTTACGAAGATTGGATTTAATTTTGCTCACAAAATGGCGAACAACAAGGCGGGTGGAATTATGTTAATCCAGGCGTTGGCTTTTTACGCGTTTGCTTTTGTTGCAATTGCTGCCGGAATTATGGTGGTCTCTTCGCGTAATCCAGTTCATTCCGTTTTATTCTTAATTTTAGCGTTTTTTAATTCAGCAGGGTTGTTTGTGCTGATAGGTGCCGAGTTCATAGCTATGATTTTAGTGGTTGTTTATGTTGGTGCGGTGGCTGTGTTGTTCCTATTTGTGGTTATGATGTTGGATATTAATTTCGTCGAACTTCGACAAGGTTTTATGCAATATCTACCTGTTGGTGCACTTATCGGGGTTATACTTGTCATCGAGTTATTATTCGTTATTGGGGCTTGGAGTTTCTCTAAAGACGTTTCAATAACGGTTGCCGCCCCGATGGAGACGGAGCTTTCCAATACTCATGCTTTAGGAAAAATTATCTATACCCGATATGTCTACTTGTTCCAAGCCGCAGGTATAATTCTGTTGATTGCAATGATTGGTGCAATTGTGCTTACGCTAAGGAGTAGGGAAGGGGTCAAACGTCAGAAAATATCTGAGCAATTGGCTCGCACTCGATCGGAAACTGTAGAAGTCGTTCAGATCGGTCGGGGTGAGGGGGTGTGACATGCTGGAGGTTGGCTTAATTCATTACCTCACAATAGCGGCGATATTATTTACATTAGGTATATTCGGAATCTTTTTAAATCGAAAAAATGTAATCATCATTCTTATGTCAATTGAATTGATGTTGCTTGCTGTGAATATTAACTTGGTCTCTTTTTCCGTCTTTCTTGGTGATTTAATTGGACAAGTATTTGCTCTTTTTGTTCTCACAGTGGCGGCAGCAGAGGCTGCTATTGGCTTGGCTATCCTCGTAGTTTATTTTCGAAACCGCGGATCTATTGCGGTCGAAGATATAAATTTGATGAAGGGTTAAGCGGGCAATGTACGCAGCCATAGTATTCTTGCCTCTTCTTGGCGCCCTTGTATCAGGTTTTGGGGGTCGGCTTATAGGAGATCGGGGATCTCATATAATAACCTGTGGTGCAATGGCCGTTTCAATGGTTTTGGGTTTAATAGGATTTTACGAAGTAGTGTTAAATCAAAATCCTCAAACCATCCAACTATTTATGTGGATTGAATCAGGGTCTCTTGTCGCGCCATGGTCGTTAAAGATAGATACATTGACGTCTGTAATGATCATAGTGGTTACCGTCGTTTCTACTATGGTTCATATTTATTCTATTGGGTATATGCATCATGATCGATGTAATCCCAGATTTTTCTGTTATTTGTCCTTATTTACCTTTGCCATGTTAATGCTGGTTACTGCCGATAATTTGGTCCAAATGTTTTTCGGGTGGGAGGGCGTAGGACTGGCCTCATATTTGTTGATTGGTTTTTGGTATCACAAACCAGAGGCAAATGCGGCAGCTGTGAAAGCGTTTTTGGTTAATAGAGTCGGTGATTTTGGCTTCGCATTAGGAATTTTTGGGACTTTTTTATTATTTGATACAATAGTCCTAGATGAAATCTTTCAAGCGGTACCAGGTAAATCTGGAGCAGAGATTAAGTTTTTGTCGTTTAGTGCTGATGCCCTAACTGTATTAACTTTATTATTGTTTATTGGTGCAATGGGCAAATCAGCACAGCTAGGGCTCCATACGAGGCTTCCTGATGCTATGGAAGGACCTACTCCCGTTTCAGCTCTTATCCATGCCGCTACAATGGTCACAGCTGGAATATTCATGGTAGCACGCTTATCGCCTATGATGGAGTATGCGCCTGATACGTTGACTGTTATAACCATCGTGGGTGCATCAACTGCTTTCTTTGCCGCCACGGTGGGTTTGTGCCAGAATGATATTAAGCGGGTTATCGCATATTCGACATGTTCTCAATTGGGGTACATGTTCTTTGCTTGCGGGGTTTCGGCTTATTCCGCCGGTATTTTTCATCTTTTTACTCATGCTTTTTTCAAAGCCCTGCTGTTCTTAGGGGCAGGATCAGTAATACATGCTATGTCACAAGAGCAAGATATGAGAAGCATGGGTGGGTTGAGGTCTCGTATACCCCTCACTTATTGGTTAATGATAATTGGCACTTTAGCTTTAACCGGTTTTCCATTTTTATCTGGGTATTACTCTAAAGACTTGATTCTTGAATCCGCTTTTGCTCGCAACACAGTTGCGGGAGATTATGCGTTCTGGCTTGGAATTTTAGCTGCCGGCATGACTTCTTTTTATAGTTGGAGGCTAATTTTTATGACTTTTCATGGAGAATGTCGCGCTAGCAAGCAAGTTCAAGACAATATACACGAATCACCATTGGTAATGACTCTACCGCTTGTTTTTCTTGCTTTAGGAGCCTTGATTGCAGGCAAGTTGGGATACGAGTCTTTCGGTGGTGAATCGATGTCAGCCTTTTGGAATAAATCTTTATTAGTTTTGGACGCTAATAGGACAATCGAAGCGGCTCATCACGTTCCTACGTGGGTAATACTGATGCCGACTGCTATGCTTATAATTGGATTCGGCTGTGCTTGGTATTCCTATATTCGGAATCCATCCTTTCCTAAAAGATTGGCGGAGCGTTATGCTGTAGCTTATCGATTCTTGTTAAACAAGTGGTACTTTGACGAACTATACGATTGGCTTTTTGTTCGGCCGGCCTTGAAAATAGGGCTCCTGCTATGGAAAAAAGGTGACGGTAAGGTTATCGACGGTTTAGGGCCTGATGGTATTTCGGCACTTACCCGACGCTTGGCCGGAAGAACGGGAAGAGTTCAAAGTGGCTACGTGTATCATTATGCTTTTGCGATGATGGTGGGAGTAGTTGCAATCATTACTTGGTACCTTTTTATGTTTGGGGTCTAGAACATGGCAAGTGATTGGCCCCTGCTTTCTTTAGTTACCTTTCTCCCGCTGATAGGTTGTCTGTTCATACTGTTTACCCGGGGTGATGAGGTAACGGTGGCGAGAAATGCTCGTTATATAGCACTATGGACTTCTACGCCGACTTTTTTGCTTTCAATATTGCTTTGGATAAATTTTGATCCGTCCACAGTTGATTTTCAAATGGTAGAAAAAGTGGAATGGATAGCGGGAACCGGCATAAATTATCACATGGGAATTGATGGTATTTCCTTGTTCTTTGTGCTTTTAGCAACCTTCCTGACACCTATTTGCATCTTAGCCAGTTGGGAATCTATCGAAAATAGAGTCAAGGAATATATGATAGCTTTCTTAGTCCTTGAAACCATGATGGTAGGGATGTTTTGTGCGCTAGACTTACTTGTGTTTTATATATTTTTCGAAGGTGTGCTAATCCCGATGTTTCTTATTATTGGAATTTGGGGCGGTCCACGCAGGGTTTACGCAGCTTTTAAGTTTTTTCTATACACCCTTCTGGGATCTGTATTGATGTTAGTTGCCATGCTTACGATGTTTTTTAAAGCTGGTACGACAGATGTTCCCACTTTAATGGGTTTCGGTTTTTCTCGCGAAATACAACCGTGGCTGTGGCTAGCATTTTTTGCGTCTTTTGCCGTTAAAGTGCCGATGTGGCCGGTCCATACTTGGCTACCTGATGCCCATGTTGAGGCTCCAACAGCAGGATCAGTTATTCTAGCAGGTGTGTTGCTGAAGATGGGTGGCTACGGGTTTCTGCGGTTTTCTATTCCAATGTTTCCCGAAGCGTCAGAGATGTTTACTCCATTCATTTTTACTTTGAGCATCGTGGCTATAATTTATACGTCTTTGGTGGCTTTGGCGCAGGAGGATTTAAAAAAACTCATAGCCTATTCATCAGTAGCCCATATGGGTTTTGTAACGATAGGGATATTTACCTTAAATGAGCAGGGTGTCCAGGGATCAATATTCCAGATGCTTAGTCACGGTATAGTGTCTAGCGCATTATTTTTATGCGTGGGAGTAATCTATGATCGCATGCATACTAGGGAGATTTCCGAATATGGCGGTTTAGTGAATCGTATGCCAAGGTATGCGCTAGTTTTCATGATTTTTACTATGGCTTCAATTGGTTTACCTTCTACTAGTGGGTTCGTTGGCGAATTTCTGGTATTAATGGGAGCGTTTGAAGTTAGCATCTGGCTCGCGGCCTTTGCGGCTACGGGTGTGATATTAGGTGCGGCTTATATGTTATTTGTTTATCGACGAATTATTTTTGGCGTTTTAGAAAAAGAGGGTCTAAAAGCCATCGCTGATCTATCCCCAAGAGAAATAGTGGTTTTTGCGCCCTTAGTTTTACTGGTGTTTTGGATGGGCATCTATCCAGCTTCTTTCCTTGATACTATGTCGGCTTCGGTAGAGAATTTAATTTCTAATTATTCCCTTGCGCTAATGGAAGGTGGCGTGAACGTTGTGAGCCGCTGAGCCTTGGAGTATATGAAATGAATACTGCATCTTTGCCTGTTTTGGTACCAGCTATCCCAGAAATCTTTCTTTGCTGTGTGGGAATGGTTCTATTGATGGTAGGGGTATTTCGAAAAGGAGACTCCACGTCCCTCATATCATGGTTAACGATCGCAAGTTTTTTATGTGCAGGCTTTTTGGTTTCAATATATGGTGGAAAATCGGAAAACCTTGCTTTTTTTGGGATGTTTTTGACTTCTTCATTTTCTCAGTTTTCAAAAATATTAATTCTTTTAGGTGCGGCGTTGTCGATCGTTTTGTCTAACGATTTTATGAAAAGAGAAGACGCTGAACGTTTTGAATTTCCCATATTAATTCTGTTCGCGACACTGTGTATGATGATGATGGTGTCTGCGAATGACCTGATCGCGCTATATATCGGACTGGAATTACAGAGTTTAGCTCTTTATGTGATTGCGTCGATCCGTCGAGATACATTAAAATCGACCGAGGCTGGATTGAAATACTTTGTTCTAGGTGCGTTATCATCGGGTATGCTGCTTTATGGTTGCTCGTTAATATATGGATTTTCCGGAACTACTGATTTTTCAGTTCTGGCTCAAGTGTTCTCTAAACTAGAGGGCAACACACCGATCGGCTTAATTTTTGGCTTGGTTTTTCTTATTTCCGGCCTTGCATTTAAGGTTTCTGCTGTTCCCTTTCATATGTGGACTCCCGATGTTTATGAAGGGGCTCCAACGCCCGTTACGGCCTTATTTGCTATTGCGCCGAAAGTTGCAGCTATCTGTCTTTTCCTCCGAGTCATGGTTGGTCCTTTCGGAGACCTTGTTGATGAATGGCAGCAAATTGTAGCATTAATCTCTATTTTATCCATGGTGCTAGGGGCTCTTGCTGCGTTAGTCCAGACAAATATAAAGCGGTTAATGGCATATAGTTCTATTGGTCATATGGGGTATGCTTTAGTTGGAGTCGCTGCTGGTAATGAAGCTGGGGCTAGTGGTGTATTAATTTATATGGCTGTCTATTTATTCATGAACGTGGGTACTTTCACTTGTATTTTGTCTATGAGGCAGGGTGGTCAAGCAGTGGAGCAAATTTCTGACTTAGCAGGGGCATCTAAAAGTCATCCTATGATGGCCGCTGCCTTGCTCGTTTTCATGTTTTCTATGGCCGGCATTCCGCCATTTGCTGGTTTTTTTGGTAAATGGTTTGTGTTTCTAGCGGCGATTGACGCAGGGCTCTACACTTTGGCGATAATAGGCGTGGTAACAAGTGTTATTGGGGCATTTTACTATCTTAGGATAATCAAAATCATGTATTTTGACGAACCTACGGAACCCCTTGACGGGGCGATTTCAGGTGATTTGCGAATTATTATGTTCGGAACAACTCTAATAACCCTCCTATTCTTTATAGCTCCGAGCCCAATAATCGTGGCTGCTAATTCTGCGGCGGCAGCGCTCTGGGGCGGTTAATGAAAATTATTATCAAGTCATAATGAGCTATGATAAGTTCAAATGAGGATAACACTCAAGCGCTTGAATTGCCCAATCGGGTTACACTAATATCCTATCCAATTGTCACTAGCACCAATTCAATTGCTAGAAATCTCGCAGTCCAGGGGGCGGAAGATTGGACAGTGGTTCAAGGTTTAGAACAAAACGCCGGGCGGGGTCGACATGGAAAGAGTTGGATTTCACCGCCTGGTAATTTATATGTTTCCATTGTTTTGCGACCAGATATTTCCCTAGAGGTTTGGCCACAGCTGTCTTTCGTTGTAGCCGTAGCGGTGGCAGAGATGGTGGAGTCATTGGCACCAAGCAAATGCGTGCGACTTAAGTGGCCAAATGATGTAATGGTAGGTGGTGCTAAAATTAGTGGAATTTTACTTGAAACGATGTTAGACCCTGACCAAAAACCTGCAGTTATTGTGGGAGTAGGGATTAATATTGCCCATTTTCCTGATATTAAAAATTATGAGGCTACTAGCTTAAGGGATGTTATTGGGCGGAAGATTGATCTTGACTGGTTTCTATGTTCATTTCTTCACATAATTGTTAAATGGCATGATATTTGGACATCCAAAGGATTTTCGCCTATACGAGACGCTTGGCGTTCAAGGGCATTCGGGCTTAATCGTGAAGTGCATGTAGTAAGAGACAAATATCAAAGTATTAATGGAACTTTCAAAGGTATTTCGGACGAGGGTCAAATTATTATTGACCTAGGGGACGGAAAAGTAGAATTTTTCTCCGCTGGGGTTGTTAATTTTTTCCAAGGGGCCGGTCGATAATGTTGTTGGCCATAGATTGCGGCAATACCAACACGAGTTTTGCTGTATTTGATGGAGATATATGCCTCGGCACTTGGCGAACTTCAACAAATGCCGCGCGCACGGCTGACGAATATGCTGTCTGGTTGACCCAATTACTTGCTCTTGGAGATCTACCAAGATCTGAAATTAATGCTATAATTATTGCCAACGTAGTGCCAGATATAGCATTTAATTTAGATACGCTCTGTCGTATCCATTTTAATTTAGAGCCTATCGTAGTTGGGAGACCCGACGTAGATTTGGGGATAGATATTCGTATTGACAATGCAAGCGAAGTTGGAGCTGATAGATTGGTAAATGCGGTGGGGGCTCGTGATCGTTATAACGGGCCATTGATTGTGATCGATTTTGGAACAGCCACTACTTTTGATGTGATTGAGGAAGATGGCGCTTATGCTGGAGGTTTAATAGCACCTGGTATAAATTTATCTGTTGAAGCGCTCCACAAAGCGGCTGCACAGTTACCTAGAGTGTCTATTCATGGCCCACCAACGTTCTCCGCTTCTAATAAAGAACCAAAAGTAATTGGCAAATCTACGCAAGACGCAATGCATTCCGGAGTTTTTTGGGGCTATATAGGTTTGATTGAAGGAATCGTCTCACGTGTTCAAAAAGAATATGGTGAGGGGATGTCTGTAATAGCAACGGGAGGTTTGGCTTCAGTTTTCGGTGAATCTACAGATGCTATAGAATATGTAGATCCGGATATTACGCTAAGAGGATTAGTTCAGATTTATCAGAGAAATAAATAATGGTTGTCAATTCTTTTTCGGCGGCGCCAAACGAACTTTTATTTTTACCTCTTGGTGGTTCCGAAGAAATAGGAATGAATTTAAACCTTTATCACTATGGCGGCAAATGGTTGATGGTTGATCTCGGCATCACTTTCGGTGACGAAACCACCCTTGGGATCGATGTTATTATGCCTGATCCTAGTTTTATAGAAGCAAGGAAGAAAGACCTTGTGGGCCTAGTGGTGACTCACGGACATGAGGATCATATAGGCGCAATTCCTTATCTATGGGAAAGACTAGGTTGCCGGATTTATGCAACACCATTTACCGCATCTCTAATACGCCGAAAATTAGCCAATATCAAAGTGCTAGATAAGGTCGATTTAGTAGAAATACCTCTTTCCAGTGCTTTCACTGTAGACCCTTTTGAGATTGAACTGATCGGAGCTGCTCACTCAATACCCGAAGCCAATGGTTTAGCGCTGCGATGCGAGGTGGGGACTATTTTTCACACAGGGGATTGGAAGTTTGATACAACATTTGATAGAGAGACGGGAAGAACAGATTTTTCTGCTTTGGAGGCTCTAGCGGAAGAAAATATTTTGGCCGTGGTGGGAGATTCCACCAACGCTGACCTTTCAGGTCGTACAGCTTCTGAAAGTGAATTGCTGGAATCGTTGTCAGAGTTATTTAGAAACCAAAAATATCGGATTGCGGTAACATGTTTTTCATCTAATGTCGCCCGATTGCGGAGCGTTTCGTTAGCAGCTCAACGAAATGGTCGTCATGTAGCTCTAGTGGGGCAATCTCTTTGGCGTATGAATGAAATCGCTAGAGAAAACGGTTACCTTTTGGATGTCCCGGACTTTCTCTCGCCCAAGGACATAGGTTATATCCCTCGCGATAAAATTGTTATGATTTGTACTGGAAGTCAGGGTGAACAGCGGGCTGTTCTGGCGCGTTTAGCCGATCGGAGCCATCACGAAATAAATTTAGAAAAAGAAGACACTGTTGTGTTTTCGTCTAGAGAGATTCCAGGAAATGAAAAAGCGATAGCACGAATTCAGAGCAAATTGGTAGCACAAGGAATAAAAGTGATATCAGAACGTGACCATTTTGTGCATGTTTCTGGACACCCTGGTCAAGATGATATGGTAGAAATGTATCAAATTATACGTCCGGAGATAGCTATTCCAGTACATGGTGATTCTAGGCGTTTGATGGAGCATGCTCGATTGGCTAAGGAATGTCAGATTCCTCAAATTCTAATTCCAGAGAATGGTAGCGTGATGCGACTGCATCCCAGTCCCGCCAAAATAATTTCGCGGGTTACTACGTCTAACCTTGGTGTAGACGGTCCTAAATTGCGACAAGTAGATGGAAGCGTATTTAGGGATCGCCAAAAATTATTACACCACGGTAATATTTCAGTAACAGTAATTCTAGATTCCACATGCCGTTGCAAAATTGATCCCATTCTTACGATTGTGGGAATCATCACAGAAGATGAAGCCCCAGAATTTAATAATTTGTTGATTGATTTAATCCGCTCTTCTTTGGAACAAATGCCAATGTATCAACGAAAATCGGATGATGATGTGCGTGAAAATGTGCGTCGGTCGATAAGGAAGTTGATAAGAGGCGAATTTGGAAAACGGCCTATGACATCAGTACATGTTGTTAGATATTGAGGATAATACCCAATGATTGGGAGATTAAATCATATAGCGGTGGTTGTTCCTGATTTGGCTGCTGCAGCACGAACTTATCGAGATATTTTGGGAGCCCAAGTCATGGGCCCAGAGAAAATTTGGGATCACGGCGTAACCGTTATATTTGTCGAGTTGGAAAATACGAAAATTGAATTATTGCATCCGTTAGGAGAAAACTCTCCGATTCAAAAGTTTCTTGATAGCAATCCGGCAGGCGGATTGCATCATATATGTTATGAAGTTGAAAATATTTTAGAATCTAGAGATTTACTCAAGAAAAATGGGATGAGGATTCTTGGAGATGAACAGCCGAAAATTGGGGCGCATGGAAAACCAGTCTTGTTTTTGCACCCTAAGGATTTTACCGGGACTTTAATTGAACTCGAGCAGATTTAGCGTGTGTTAGCGAATATATGAAATGGAATTAGTTTCTGGAATAGTCGTTTATATTCTTCTTTGGTGGTGGGTCTTTTTAATGTCGCTGCCTTTCGGTGTGGTCCGCCCCGAAAAATTAGGACCGGGTCATGATACTGGTGCTCCTGATAAACCTTTTATTTTAAAGAAGATAATTGTTACTACCGTTTTATCTGCGGTTTTATGGTTGGGCGTAGATTGGGTGATTTCGGCCGAAATTATTTCATTTAGAGAATTATCTCATCAACTTTAAACCTAAATGATTTCATTCTATTCCCAGGGTAACTGTGGGTATTAACTATTTCAGGCTCTTTTTCCGAGCATAATAGAACTTTGTAGTCACGCTATATTCTGAATATTGGTTCATGCCCCAGTGAAAGCTTGTAGCCCTGTTTGCGTACGACCTAGAATTAGTGCATGAATATCATGGGTTCCCTCGTAAGTGTTTACTGCTTCTAAGTTTAACACATGGCGTATAATACCATACTCATCAGAAATTCCGTTTCCACCGTGCATATCGCGAGCCGTTCTGGCTATTTCTAAAGCTTTGCCACAGGAATTTCTTTTAGCGAGAGAAATAGCTTCAGGCGCACCTTTATTTAGATCCAATAGTCGTCCCAGACGCAAACAAGTTTGAAGTCCGATGGTAATTTCTGTCTGCATATCAGCTAGTTTTTTCTGAATTAGCTGATTGGCAGCTAAAGGCCTGCCAAATTGTTTTCTTTCCATAGTATAATCTCTTGCTTGATGCCAGCAATACTCCGCAGCCCCCAGCGCCCCCCAGGATATTCCATAGCGCGCTTTATTTAGACATCCAAAGGGCCCCGACAAACCTACAACATTTGGGAGTAAATGATTTTCCGGAACAAAAACTTCTTCCATCACGATTTCGCCCGTAACAGAGGCTCTCAACGAAAACTTTCCCTCTATTTTTGGCGTGGACAATCCCTTCATGCCATTCTCTAAAATAAAGCCACGAATTTTGTCATCTTCGGTTTTACCCCAAATAATAAATACGTCGGCTATAGGGGAATTCGTGATCCACATTTTATTCCCTGAAATGATATAACCGCCTTCGGTCGCTCGGGCTCTTGTTTTCATTCCTCCGGGATCAGAGCCGTGATCAGGTTCCGTTAGCCCAAAACAACCAACCCATTCCCCCGAAGCCAACTTCGGTAGATATTTCTGACGTTGCTCTTCGTTTCCATAAGCGTGAATCGGATGCATTACTAAACTAGATTGAACGCTCATAGCAGATCTATAACTGCTATCAATTCTTTCTACTTCCCGGGCGATCAGTCCATAACATACATGATTAGCACCTGCGCAACCATAACCCTCGATAGTAGAGCCAAGGAATCCTAGAGATCCCATTTCTGTCATTATTTCTCGATCAAATGTTTCGTTTCTAAAGGCATTCCTCACTCGTGGTAATAACTTTGTTTGGCAATAGTCGTGTGCGGTATCCAAAATCAAACGCTCTTCTTCACTCAATTGTTGATTCAATAAAAGAGGATCTTCCCATTGAAACGAGGCGTCTGAAGGTCTTAATTTCGTGGGTAAAGTTGAAGCAGTGTGGGATGATTTATTCATCCTAATCTCCATAATGTGGAATATAATTTGTTAGCAATATATAATTTGAATTTTATAATCATGGTGATTAACTATAGCTTGAGGTGACGTATGTCGTCTATCAACGATAATAGAGTCATAGTGGAATTTATAAAGGTGGGTAATTATATCAAAGTTAGTGCGGTAGACCCAGTTTCGTTGTTGGAGGTTTCAATAGTTGGTGACCCAGCCAGCGGAGAAGAATTGTTGAAAAGAACAGCTTTAAATAAATTAAGATATGTGATGGCAAAAAACTCTAAAGACAAAGTTTGATTTTAAAGAGATAATTTTGATTTTATGGGACCTTCAAATTGGGTTATATTTTTTTATTGGTGTTTCATTTTAAATCGATGATTTCTTCTTTTGGAAGAGCTTCGGCCTAGCCCAATTTTCTTTGCAAATTCTGATCGTTGAGCGGCATAACTGGGAGCTACCATAGGATAATCGCTGGGTAGGTTCCATTTAGCTCTGTACTCCTCCGGGCTTAAATTATACGCAGTTCGAATATGGCGTTTTAGCATTTTGAGTTTTTTGCCGTCTTCAAGACAAATTATATAGTCTGGGGTTATAGACTTTCGAATAGAAATCGCGGGCTTTAAAGGTTCGTGTTCCTGCTCATTATCTATCCCATTAATTTTATTAAGTGAATCATGAATCATGGACATAAATTCTGGCACTTTATCGACGGGGACTTCATTATTTTTGAGGTAGGCTACCGCTACTTCTACTGTAAGCTGCAGCAATTCAGAATTGTTGTTCTTCCGCGAGGATTTATCTTCGGTCATTCAATACCTCAAATCTAATACATTTAATTGATTATTTTAACATAACATTAAAATTAAAATCTAATTAGAAAATTAGCATTTTCCTGATATAATTTTCAAGTTAATTCACTTAACATTATTATAAATATAAAATAAATTATTTAATTTTTAAAAGTATTTTCCTTTTTTATTTATATATTTTATATGAAAACTTTTTGATAGTTCTTAAATTACTATTTTTTATTTTAAATATTTGATTTTTATTTCCGATTTTCTCCCAACCAGTGTAGTCGATCACTATGGAAATTAAATGACTTTTGAAATTCGAATTAGATAAATTATTAAAGAAAAAGTAACAACTAAATAATTATAATTGAAAGATTTAACTCTAGTTTTTAATTAGAATTCTGTTGTGCTGTTAAGGGAATATGGCTAAGTGCCTAACCGCTATTTGGATAGAATCCGAGTTTGCCGCTAAAATTAATAAATTGGTTTGAGATATTTTCAAGAGATTTTGAGGAACTTAACCAACTTAAATGAAACGGACGAAAAAATGACTTCGCCTAAAACTTTTATATCCCGGAACAACATAAATTATAAAAATAAGGTGGACGATTTTTTTTTAACGTCAATGAAAAATAGCGATCCTGAATTGTTTGAGTCGGTTAGTAATGAATTAACACGACAACAGGATCAAATAGAACTTATAGCTTCAGAAAACATCGTATCAAGAGCCGTTCTAGAAGCTCAGGGATCTGTATTAACGAACAAATATGCTGAAGGTTATAGCGGCCGACGGTATTACGGCGGATGCAAATTCGTAGACGTGGCGGAGACGTTGGCGATTGAGCGAGCCAAATTGCTTTTTGGTTGTAAATTTGCAAATGTACAACCACATTCTGGTGCCCAAGCAAACCAAGCGGCTTTTATGGCTCTTTTGCGTCCTGGAGACACCATCCTTGGTATGTCGTTGGCTGCCGGCGGCCACCTCACACATGGCGCTGCTCCAAATCAATCTGGGAAATGGTTTAACTCAGTACAATATGGCGTGCGTAGAGGGGATGCGACTATCGATTTTGATGAAGTTAGAAGATTGGCCGATACCAACCGTCCAAAATTAATTATCGCTGGAGGGTCTGCCTACCCCAGAAATATAAACTTTGAAATGTTCCGGGAAATTGCTGATTCAGTGGGGGCTTATCTTATGGTAGATATGGCTCACTTCGCTGGTTTAGTTGCCGGAGGGGTTCATGCCAGCCCAATTCCTTTTGCAGATATAGTAACAACCACTACACACAAGACATTAAGAGGCCCTAGAGGAGGCATGATTTTGAGTAATAATGAAACCATGGCAAAAAAAATAGATTCGTCGTTATTCCCTGGCTTGCAAGGAGGTCCTTTGATGCACGTGATAGCAGCAAAAGCCATTGCCTTACGTGAAGCACTTGATCCTTCTTTTGCAATTTATACTAAACGAGTAGTAAAGAATGCTAAAATGTTGTCCAAGACCCTAATAGAGCGGGGAGTAGATATTGTTTCTGATGGGACCGATACTCACTTAATACTGGTCGATCTTCGACCTAAGCAGCTTACAGGTAAGGAGGCAGAAAGTGCTTTGGAAACTGTCGGTATAACTTGTAACAAAAATAGCATTCCATTTGATCCAGAAAAGCCAATCATCACGTCTGGAATTCGATTGGGGACACCTGCGGGTACCACTCGAGGATTTGGCGAGGCGGAGTTTAAACTGATAGGTAATTTAATCGGTGATGTGTTGGATGGTATTGGAAGTGGTTACAAACCCTATGAGAACACCCAGGCCAGCGTGGCAATTACTGTAAAGAAATTATGCCAACAATTCCCTATCTATGCAATGATTGGATGAAATATTAATCACGTTTGAGGTAGCTAAAAAAGGGAGAGCCGAATGCGTTGCCCATTTTGTGGACATAACGATACGCAGGTTAAGGATTCTCGGCCTACGGAGGATAACGCTGCAATTAGGCGTCGGCGTTTTTGCCCATCATGTGGCGCGCGTTTTACAACTTTTGAACGAGTCCAGCTGAGAGAACTCACAGTGCTTAAAAAAAACGGCAAGCGGGCACCATTTGATAGAGATAAGCTCGATCGGTCTATTCAGATCTCTTTGCGCAAACGACCAGTGGATCAGGATAGAGTGGATCGCATGTTAACTGGTATAGTCCGCCGTTTGGAAAGCATGGGCGAATCTGAAATTCCGTCTCATGTCATAGGCGAAATGGTAATGGATTCTCTCGGCAATCTTGATCCCGTAGCCTATGTCCGATTTGCGTCTGTTTATAAAAATTTTCGTGAAGCCAAAGATTTTGAAGATTTTGTTGAGGATTTGGGACGGTTTGAAGACGAATAATGAGTGTAATTTTATTAGAGAAATGAGGTGGCATGACGTTCGAGGATTCGAGATGGATGAAAGTGGCAATTCGCCTTGCGAGACGTGGCTTAGGCCGAACAGCTCCTAATCCGACGGTTGGCTGCCTTTTAGTCAAGAATGGATTAGTTGTTGGCAGAGGGTGGACTCAACCAGGTGGTCGTCCCCATGCTGAAGCAGTAGCGCTTTACCAGGCTGGGCGAGAGGCTTCCGGATCTACTGCCTACGTTACACTTGAACCATGCTCACATCATGGCGAAACGCCTCCTTGCGCAAATGCTTTGATTGATGCTGGTGTATCTAGAGTAGTAGCAGCATGCAGAGATCCGGACGTTCGCGTAGACGGGCGGGGATTCCAAGTTCTAAGAGATGCCAATATATCGGTTACTGAGGGTGTTGAAAAGGAGGCAGCCCAAGCGGTCAATATAGGATTTTTGTCAAGTCGACAATTAGAACGCCCGACGATAACGCTAAAATTGGCTACTACGATAGATTCAAAAATTTCCTTATCTAACGGTAAAAGTAAATGGATAACGGATTCGAATTCCCGAAGGTTTGTTCATTTGCTTCGCGCCCAAAACGATGCAGTGGCTACTGGTGTGGGGACAGTGTTAGCGGACAACCCTTTTTTAAACTGTCGTTTATCGGGACTTCGTAATAGGTCGCCGTCTCGCGTGGTTTTTGATTCTCAGCTCAAAACCCCAGTAGACAGCAATTTGGTTGTAAGCGCTAATGAACAAAAAACAACCATTCTTGCAGTCCAAAATTGTTCTCGTAAAAATTTAAAGCAACTTAAAAGCAAAGGCGTCCAAATTTTTAAAATAGACGGAGAAGACCAGGGACGTGTATCATTGGTGCCGGCTTTAAGGAAATTGGCTCACGAAGGAATTACAAGGATCCTGTTAGAGTCTGGTGGGCAATTAGCCGCTTCCTTTCTACGACAGGATTTAGTTGATCATATATTCTGGTTTAGGGCTCCCATAGTTATAGGAGGTGACGGAATTTCTTCTATTGGTGTTTTGGGTATTTCTGAATTGCGTAATGTTTTAAAATTTAAGCGAAGTGATATAAGGAAAATGGGTGACGATATTCTTGAAATTTATAGTAGAGGTTTGAAATTGGGCTAATGTTTACCGGTATCGTTACTGATGTTGGCGAAGTTCGTCATTTGGAAAAACTTGGGGATTTGCGTGCGGTGATTGGCACAAGATATCAAACCAAAGAGATAGATTTTGGAGCCTCAATAAGTTGTAACGGAGTATGTTTGACAGTAGTTGATAAAGGTCAAGATTGGTTTGCGGTGGATATATCAAAAGAATCCCTCGAAAGAACGACGTTGGGATCCTGGACTATTGGGTCAAAAATGAATTTGGAACGGTCAATGCGAGTAGGTGATGAGTTAGGGGGCCATATTGTTTCTGGTCATATAGATGGAGTGGCAGAGGTTTCTGCCTTACGGGATGAAGGTGATAGTAGGCGACTTGAAATCAAAGTGTCTCGAAATCTGAACAAGTTTATAGCCGAAAAGGGTTCTATTGCACTTGACGGCATTTCACTTACTGTGAACAAAGTTAGGCAGAGTGGATTTGGAGTAAACATAATTCCACATACCTGGGAAAAGACTACGTTTAAGTTCGTTCATGTAGGTGTAAAAATGAATCTGGAAATAGACACAATTGCTCGCTATATCGCGCGAATGCTGGACAAATCGGAGACCCAATAGAATGTCAGTACTTGGTGAAATTCTTGATCCACAAAAAGGGGATCTATCATCAATCGATGAAGTCGTAGAAGAGGCTAAGGCCGGCCGATTATTTATTCTTGTAGACGATGAAAATCGAGAGAACGAAGGTGATTTATGCATTCCAGCGGAAATGGCTTCCCCAGAAGCAATTAATTTTATGGCTATGCATGCTAGAGGTTTAATTTGCCTTGCTATGCAAAGGTCCAGGGTGAAACAATTGGGCTTGCCATTAATGTCCCAACATAATGAAACGAGACATGAAACCGCCTTTACAGTATCTATTGAAGCTCGAGAAGGAGTAACCACGGGTATTTCTGCTCACGATCGGGCTAAGACCATCTCAGTTGCTATTGATCCAAATAAAGGACGAGATGACCTTGTTACTCCAGGACATGTTTTCCCCTTGGTCGCGCGAGACGGTGGAACACTCGTACGCGCTGGCCACACGGAGGCAGTTGTTGATATAGCCCGACTAGCTGGTTTGAATCCTTCTGGCGTAATTTGTGAAATAATGAAAGACGACGGAACTATGGCCAGATTGCCGGATTTAATTAAATTTGCAAAAGACCATAGTATAAAAATAACAACGATAGCTGATCTTATAGCCTATCGACGCAAAACCGAAACAATCGTGGAACGTTCAGTCGAAACCATGCTTAACAGCAAGTATGGTGGTGATTGGCGGATGATTGTTTATCTCAACAAGGTAACTTATGCTGAGCATATAGCTCTGATTAAAGGTGATATAACCACCGAAACACCTGTTTGGGTGCGGATGCATGCTTTAAGTGTAATGGAAGATGTCTTGGGAGATCAATCTGGTTCTAGAGGTGGCGGGGAAGTGCAGACCGCGATGGCCAGTATTGCAGAAGAAGGGCGTGGTGTGGTTGTTATGATCAGAGAACCTACAGCGACAGCGCTTTCAGATAGCGTTCGGCAAAAATTGAAGGCAGTAGCCGATGGACGCCGAACAGAGAATGAGCTTCGGGACTACGGCATAGGCGCACAAATACTGCTGGACCTAGGTATCCGAAGCATGGTCCTTTTAACCAACGTTGAACGAACAGTTGTAGGGTTAGAAGGGTATGGTTTGAGAATCATAGGAAGAAGGTCTCCTGGCCTGAGCTAGAGCAGGAATTTATAATGGCTAAAATTCTTATAATAGATGCTAATTTCTACCAGGACTTGGCAGATGAATTAGTGAGAGGAGCTGTCGCGGAGCTGGATATTAGAGGAGTTCCATATGATAGAATTTCGGTTCCTGGTGCTTTAGAAATTCCAACCGCTATTTCGATGGCTTCTAAATCGACTAAAGGCCCAGCATACCTTGGTTACGTTGCTTTAGGCTGTGTCATACGTGGAGAGACCTCACATTATGATATCGTTTGTGGGGAAAGCGCTAGAGGTATTTCATATTTGTCACTAAGAAGAGATTTAGCTATAGGAAACGGCATTTTGACGGTTGATTCGTGGGAGCAAGCTTGGTTTAGAGCTAGAGCTGATGGAGAGGGAAAGAATAAGGGGCGGGATGCTGTTAACGCTAGCCTAGCGATAGCTGAGCTAAAGGCGAGGTTTCTAGGGTGATTTCTTCCGGTCAAACAGCTGAAATCGAAGCCGCTGTGCGCATTCGCGCACGAACTTCATCCCGATTAGCGGCAGTGCAAGCGCTTTATCAGATAGGTATGACAGGCCGCACGGCTTCTCTTGTGGTGGATGAATTTTTAGCGCATCGTTTGCCAGAATTTGGAGAGACAGCAAGTTTTGGCGCGGCGGACGAGAGTTTGTTCAGGAATCTTACATTGGGTACAGCAAGCGATTTGGTCCAAATAGATAAACTGATTTCGAAAGCTTTAGTTGATGGTTGGCGACCGGACCGTCTAGAAAATACCCTGTGTGCTATTATACGTGTAGGAGTGTATGAATTGTTAGCGCATCGTCAAACGCCTGACGCTGTTGTTATAAGCGAATATATGGATGTTACTCATGCCTTTTACGATGATAAAGCTGCTGCGTTGGTTAATGGTGTTTTGGATCAAATTGCAAGGACGATAAGATCAGGCTCAACGGATGGTTAAATTATGCAGCTAGATGAATTTGAGCGTATTAGTAAGTTCTTTAAACCATTAGCTGCAGGCAATAAAGGATCGTTGGGGTTGATTGATGATGCTGCGGTCCTACCTGTCCAGAATCTTGACGGTTTGATAATTTCAACTGATTCTTTGGTTCAAGGAGTCCATTTTAGATTTGAAGATCCGCCATACCTTATTGGTCAAAAAGCCTTGCGGACTAATCTATCGGACATGGCTGCAATGGGAGGCAAACCTTGGGTCTACACCCTCAGTCTGGTCTTAGGGTCAACGTCGCCTGTTTCCAAAGATGAATGGCTTGCAGGTTTGGTAGAAGGCCTAAAATCTGATCAGAAAACTTATTCTCTTGATTTGATTGGAGGGGACTCTGTATCTACAAGCGGGCCAACTGTAATATCCGTAACCATATTGGGAAAAGAATTACCCAGCGGAGCCCTACGCCGCAGTGGGGCGTTATTGGAAGACGACATATACGTGACAGGGACGATAGGTGATTCGACTCTCGGGTTAGCGTTACTGACGAATACCACGAATATTCTCCCTGATAGCGAAAGTAATTTCTTGATGGACCGGTATCAACTTCCACAACCTCGGATTAATTTGGGGATGGCGTTATCAGCGTGCGCAACTGCAGCTATAGATATTTCAGACGGTTTGGTTCAAGATCTTAGTCATATTTGTAATGCATCTGGTCTTGGTGCGCGAATGGATTGGCCTAATATACCTTTATCTAACGCTGCGAAAATAATGCTTGAAAGGGGTTATACGTCTATTGAAGAAATACTTTCCGGTGGAGATGATTACGAACTTTTGTTTACTGCTCCATTCTCAGCGCGTTCGGAAATAGAGATGCTGGCAAAACATTTTGGAACATCAATTTCTAGAATAGGTTTTATGGAAAAGGGTAATAAAGTAACGGTTCGTGATCAACGGTTAAATGTAATATCCCTAAAACGGCACGGTTACCGGCATGTTTAAAAAATTGTATTCGGTAATTTTCTACAAGGCTATCGGTACAGTTGAATGAGACTGTTATTTGTCGTGGTTTTGATTTTAATAGCTGCGGGTGGAGGTTTGTTTGCTACATCAATCTTTGCTCCAAATATCCTGCCCCCATTTGTTTTGGAGATTTTAGGACAAGAGGCATCTAGTGAGAAACCGCCAATCGAGGTGGAGCGGCCTAGTGCAACAGAAACAGTACTAATTGATCTGGAACCGATGGAAATACCGTTGTTTAAAGATAATGCGGTGGATCGATCCTTATTCATGCACATCTTGATAGAAGTTTTGCCTGGAGAAAATGCTGACTTGGTTAACGGCAATATTTTGAGAATTATTGATGTTTTTATCACGTATATTCACGCGTTAAATGCTCTTGACATAAAACCAGGTTTGAATGACCGCGCTTTTTTAAAAGATAGGCTAATGGTTAAGGCTGAAGAAATCGTAGGCGAAGGTATAATAATTGATCTATTATTTGTGAATATCTTTGAGAGGCCGTTTAGATGAGAACGCGAGTGTAAAATCAAAATTTACGACCCAACTATTCGCAACGTTATTTTGCTTGCTTGTTGCCAGGCGTTGGCCATGTCAAGCATCACAATAAGCATAACTGTGACTGCATTAGTGGGGAATTTATTATCACCTGACTCCGCTTTTGCTACTTTGCCTCTAGCCATACAATTCACGTCAACTATGCTAACAACATTGCCCGCTTCTTTTGTGATGAAGAAGATTGGCCGACGTAATGGATTTAGTTTAGGGGTAATATTTGGGATCTTAGGGTCTTTCATCGCCATTTGTTCAATTCTTGAAAAAAATTATCTATGGTTTTGTGGAGCCATGGCATTGATAGGGATTTTTATGGGGTTTTCGGTTTTCTATCGTCATGCCGCGTCGGACACAGCTAGTGACCAGTTTCAAAGCAAAGCAATTTCACTTGTTATAGCGGGTGGGGTTGTTTCTGCGTTTATTGGACCTGAACTAGCTAAATGGTCTTATGATTATTTTGGGTCGGGTGAATTCGGAGCTGTAACTTATGAAGGTTGCTTTGGAGTGATAGGTTTGTTGATGGCAGGAATATTGGTATTTTTAAAATTTATCGATATTCCTCCAGAACGACGTTTAGATAATAACCGTACTGGTCGTGCTTTGTTGACTATAGCGCGACAGCCTAAATTCCTAATTGCAGTTACCGGCGCTATGACTGGTTACGGAATTATGATGTTAATTATGACTGCAGCTCCACTGGCTATCATTAATTGTGGTTATCGCTTTCAAGATGCTGCATTTGTTATTCAATGGCACTCAGTGGCAATGTTTGCTCCATCTTTTGTGACTGGTTCGTTAATTCTTCGGTTTGGTGTTCTAAATATAATGCTTGTTGGCGCCGTTTCGCTCATAATTTGTGCGATTTTCCTTGTCTCGGGAACGAATCTCTTTAATTTTGGTTGGGGTATGGTTTTACTGGGGATTGGTTGGAACTTTTTATTTGTTGGCGGAACAACCTTGCTAACTGAATGTCACGACGAAATAGAAAAAGCGAAAGTCCAAGGATTAAATGATTTTTTAGTTTTCTCTACCGTAGCGGTAGCGTCTTTTATTGCAGGGTATATTTTCAATAGTTTTAGCTGGAGTATTCTTAATTTTATTACCTTTCCTATAGCGGGTATTATTGTATTGTTGATTTTCTGGTTAAATATACAGGGTAAGTTAAATCGAATTTAGAAAATAAATTTGGCGTTCCGCGTTGAATTGTTGCCATAGACTAATATTTTGGTATGTTCCGGAAATTCTTTAACGTTCGGAAAGGGCTTTTTTGAGAGATTAGGTGTGATTTGTCCTTTGATACGTTTTTAGTGATTAATTAGTTGCAGCTGCTTTAAGTAAAATTAACAAATGAAGGATCTCTAAGTATGACCGAGTTGTTCGCTTTTGTAATCGTCTGCGGATTGGTCGCTTTGGCTTATGGTGTAATAGCCTCTCGAAGCATAATTAAATCTGATGCGGGCAATGAGAAAATGCAAGAAATAGCAAGCGCTATTCAGGAAGGTGCTGCTGCCTATCTTAATCGGCAATATATCACGATCTCTGGGGTTGGGATTTTGGTGGCAATAATTTTGGCGATCACGCTCGGTTTTGCTGTCGCTATAGGTTTTTTAATTGGAGCCGTATTATCTGGCATAGCAGGCTATGTAGGCATGAACGTTTCAGTTCGCGCGAACGTTCGCACTACACAAGCTGCTACGATAGGTATGGAACCCGCTTTGAACATAGCGTTTAAATCTGGTGCAGTCACTGGGATGCTAGTTGTTGGGTTGGGTCTTGTTGGAGTCGCAGGTTATTATATTATTTTGTTGCAAATGTTTGATAGCCATACTGAATCCGGATTGCGGCACATACTTGAGGCATTAGTTGCCTTGAGTTTTGGGGCATCATTGATATCTATTTTTGCCCGATTGGGTGGGGGTATTTTCACAAAAGGTGCGGACGTTGGTGGCGATATGGTTGGGAAGGTTGAGGCTGGAATTCCAGAAGATGATCCTCGAAACGCCGCTTCTATAGCAGACAATGTAGGTGACAATGTTGGAGATTGCGCAGGGATGGCTGCGGACCTTTTCGAAACCTATGCTGTGACTGTCGTAGCAACTATGTTATTGGCCGCGATCTTTTTCTCGGGTGAGACGGCGTCCTTACTGATGGCCTATCCTTTAGTGATTTGTGCAGTATGTATTCTCGCGTCGGTTATAGGAACATTTTTTGTTAAACTTAGCTCTAACAAAAAGATAATGTGGGCTCTTTACAAAGGTTTTATTTCAAGCGCGGTTGTCTCGGGATTGTTAATAGGGATAGTTACTTGGCAGATGATTGGTTTTTCAACTGTTTTTGCGGTCGAAAGCGCTCTGGGAACAGTTGAAACATCAGGTAAAAATTTGTTTTATTGTGCTCTTGTGGGTTTAGTGGTTACAGGCCTGTTGGTGTGGATCACCGAATATTATACGTCTACAGAGTATAGACCAGTCCGAAGCGTTGCTAAATCCTCAGAGACTGGCGATGGAACAAATGTCATTCAAGGTTTAGCAGTATCAATGGAAGCCTGCGCTATTCCCGCTATAATCATTTCTGCTGGTATACTTTTTTCATATATTCTCGGCGGGATATATGGTGTGGGAATTGCCGCGACCACCATGCTTGCGTTAGCTGGCATGGTGGTCGCTTTAGATGCCTACGGGCCTGTGACGGATAACGCTGGCGGCATTGCGGAAATGGCCGATCTTCAAGAAGACGTTCGAAATACCACAGATGCCTTAGATGCAGTCGGCAATACTACTAAAGCCGTAACAAAGGGTTATGCGATAGGTTCCGCGGGATTGGCATCATTAGTTTTGTTTGCAGCGTATACAGAAGATTTAAAATATTATTTTTCAGATCTTGAAGTGAAATTTGTTCTTCAAGACCCCTATGTCGTAGTTGGTCTATTTATTGGTGGAATGCTGCCCTATTTATTTGGTTCTATGGGAATGCAAGCGGTTGGAAGAGCGGCTGGATCAGTAGTTGAGGAAGTCCGTCGGCAATTCAGAGAGAATCCAGGAATTATGGAGGGTACGGTAAAACCAGAATATGGTCGAGCTGTTGATTTGTTGACCAAAGCTGCCATTAAAGAAATGATAGTACCTTCTTTGCTACCTGTTCTAGCACCTGTAGTTATGTATTTTGTGATTAATGCAATTGGTGGACAAGCTGCGGCATTTACTTCAATCGGGGCTATGTTACTAGGGACTATTGTTACAGGTATTTTTGTGGCTATATCCATGACAGCTGGCGGTGGAGCGTGGGATAATGCAAAAAAATATATTGAAGATGGTAACCATGGGGGAAAAGGGTCTGATGCCCATAAAGCGGCGGTCACTGGGGATACCGTAGGAGATCCCTATAAAGATACTGCTGGTCCGGCCGTCAATCCGATGATTAAAATCATCAACATTGTTGCGATCCTCTTATTGGCAGCGTTGGCTAATTAATAAAAATTTTGCCGTAAAATTGAAGATTACAGGTGTCTAATCGGTTTTGGATTGAGAGTTGAACCGTCCAACATTACCCAAGAGTTGTTGTAAAAGTGTAACACGATGACCAGAAGTTGCGGTTTCTTTATCGACCAAGCTAATTTCTATTTGATCACGTTCAGACAATTTCTCGATTGATTCTACGGTGCCTTCAGGCGAAAATTTTATAAAAATTATCCTACGTTTTATTAACTCTTTTTCGAAAAAAGCGACGGTTTTCGTCTGGCTATTCATATAAAACCAAGTATCGACACCAAAGTCTGAATATGTAGAAGGTACCCCTAACAATCTACGGACATCATGTTTTGTTGTTTTTCCTTTCAGAATTTTCGCAAAATCCTCGGGGTCAACTGCGTTCCCGTGGTTAACTAACTGTGGGGAACACGATGCCAATACAAAATAGAGTAACAATACGCAAAAGCTAATTGACAGGTTTTTCGGTTGATTTGCAATTATTGGTGGTGAAATCATTTGTCACTGCTTTCAAAAGTGTCTCAATCCAGATTTAATATACTGGTATGTTAATTGTAGGGAAGGAATTCAAGTAGTTTTATCTCATTATGGCGACGGACTCTGTTTCACTGTTTATAAATTTTCATACGGTAACAATTTTGACCAAGGATTTTACATGTTTAGTAGGCGAAATGAGAGAAACAAGCATAAAGCCATTATAAAAATTTACAATTCAGTCGTTCGACAATCCCGCCGGAAAGAGTTCTATGAAGATCTCAGGGTTGCTGACTCACTCGATGGGCGTTTTGATATATTAATACTCCATATGATCCTTCTGTTTAGACGTATTAAAAAGGAAAAGGATATGGGAAAATCGTTTTCCCAATTGTTGTTTGACCATATGTTCGCTGACTTCGATGAGTCTCTTCGGGAAATGGGGGTTGGGGATCTTTCTGTTGGTAAGCGAGTGCGGGAAATGGCGGAAGCTTTTCTTGGTCGAGTAACCGTTTATGAAAAAGGATTAAACTACAAAGGGCACGAGTTAGAAGCAGCGCTTTTAAGGAATGTCTATAGAGGTGTTGACCCAGGTAGAGAAATAAAAGGACGATTAGCTATTTATGCCAGGAGTTTAGATTTAAAATTAGAGACGGAATCGTGGCAAACGATTCTTAATGGAGAGCTGCAATTTGATGATATACTGCCTTAAATTCCCGTCAGGGGATTATTATTAAAGAACTATGTTTTTAATTGTTAAAGGCCCAAGCTCTAAATTATGCGCGAGAATAATGAAGAAAATATTTGCGAATTCAGTCGCGTAATTAAACTCGACGAGATTAAAGAAGAAAACACTGATCTCACTTTCAAAGCATCAAAGGGGGAATGTAATGCTTTGGCAAGTCGGTTTAATATTAACCAAATAGCAAATTTCAATTCTACGATTGGGACACGGCGTATAGGCGAGGGTATTTATGAAATAAAGGGAGTTATCGAAGCTGAATTAATTATCGTTATATCAGAAACCGAGAACCACGAAGAATACATTCTAAGTGATTCTTTCTACGAGGTTTTTGCATCGCAGAGTAGTTGGGAGGATATTAATAATTTGGATCCAAATTCCGAATTTCATCTTGAATTAGTGACTGAAGGAAGCATTGATATTGGTGAAGTGATTGCTCAAAATTTTTGCTTGGCATTGGATTCTATTATAACTCAAGCGGGAAGACTAGACGATAGGGTGACGGACTCCCTTACATATGGCGACCAATTCGAAGTTAAAGATAGTCCTTTTTCCATTCTATTAGATAAAAATTTTGACCTAAAATAGTTACGGTTTTAGTTTTTATATTAATAGATTGAGGTTAATTATGGACAAGGTGTTTTTTATGAAGAGGGATACGTTGTGTTATTGGCTATAAAATATGTTAGGTTCGGTACTTAGATTTTTATAACAAACGAGTTACCATCAAATTTTTGATTTAAAACAGCCTTCGGCCAATATGACATCGACACACATCACGATTGCGTTAGACGGCATGGGAGGCGACAAGGCGCCGGATCTTGTCGTTCATGGTGCTGACATAGCGTTGGAACGGATGCCGGATATATCGTGCGTCATTGTAGGGAATGCATCTGAGGTTCAGCCACTTGTAAACGATAGTCGACGGTTAAATAAATACAATTGTCAAGTTGTTCACACGGAGAAAAAAATAGATGCTTCTGAAAAGCCATCTGCTGCTCTAAGAGGGGGACGCGGGTCAAGTATGCGGTTGGCTATTGATTTAGTTGCTGACGGCAGAGCGCATGGTGTCGTTTCAGCAGGAAATACTGGGGCCTTGATGGCAATGGCTAAAGTTGCTTTGCGGATGTGCCCGGGAATAGAACGACCAGCCATTACTAGTTTTTTCCCTACTCTGAAAGGGGAAAGCTGTATGTTAGATTTAGGCGCCAATATAGAGTGTGACGCCAGCAATCTTGTTCAATTCGCAGTAATGGGGGAAATATTTGCGCGAATTGTCTTAGGGCTAGATAAACCTACAATAGGATTATTAAATGTGGGTACCGAAGAGCAAAAAGGGCATGAAGAGTTAAGAGTTGCTTTCAAAACACTGCGTTCATTTGGACCGCAACTGCCATTTTTCGGGTTCGTCGAGGGAGACGACATTACGGCAGGCACCGTAGATGTTATAGTGACAGACGGGTTTTCAGGGAATATAGCACTAAAGACGGCTGAAGGCACTTCGAGGATGTTTAACCATTTCTTAAAAAAATCCTTTATGTCGACGGTCGTCACCCGACTAGGGTATCTTCTATGTAGAGGGGCAATTTCGCAATTAAGAGAACGAATGGATCCAAGAAGATACAATGGAGCGGTATTTTTAGGTTTGAACGGTATTGCAGTCAAGAGCCATGGCGGAACAGATGCCCTTGGATTTGCAAATGCTATTGGGGTTGCAGCTGATATGGCCAAATATGGTTTCCTTGAAAAAGTTAAGGAGGAACTTTCTGTGCTTCAGGTGATAAAAAACGGTGATGATGACAATGAGATTTCAATAAAGTGACTAAGTATCGCTCTCTTTTAATAGGGTCTGGTTCGTATCTTCCTGAACGGATTCTCAATAATTGGGAAATTGCAGAACGTTTAGATACTTCCCACGAGTGGATTGTAAAAAGAACGGGTATATTTCAACGTCATATAGCGGCGGACAACGAACTAACTTCCGATCTTGCCGTTGCAGCGGCTCAAAAAGCGCTACTTTCGGCTAATATGACGGCGGACGACGTGGATTTAATTCTTGTAGCGACAACGACTCCAGATGAGACATTTCCAGCGACCGCGACTAAAGTACAGGCTGGCTTGGGGGTCAAACGAGGTGCCGCTTTCGATGTGCAGGCGGTTTGTGCCGGTTTCGTTTACGCTTTATCTGTTGCAGATAATTTTATTAAAAACGGGCAATCTAGAGTGGCTATCGTTATTGGAGCAGAAACCTTTACTCGAATCTTAGATTGGAAGGATCGATCAACTTCTGTGCTGTTTGGTGATGGCGCCGGCGCTGTAATATTGAGAGGCTGTCCTGAATCCGAATGTGATAATTACGGCGTTTTATCCACCCACCTTCATTCAGATGGGAGGCAACGAGATATCTTATACGTTGACGGTGGTCCATCTAGCACGGGTACCATCGGCCATGTTCGGATGGCGGGTAAGGAGGTATATCGGCATGCTGTTGCTAAGCTCGGTAGCGTAATTGATGAAGCTCTGGATGCCAACGGACTTATGGCTGAGGATATAGATTGGTTAGTTCCGCATCAGGCCAACCTTCGTATTATTGAAAGTATGGCCAAGAGGTTGGGAATGCCTATTCAAAAAGTTGTTTGCACAATAGGACATCATGCTAATACATCCGCTGCATCAGTACCTTTGGCTCTCACGGAAGGGATTGAAGATAAACGAATAAAGTCCGGAGATTTAGTCCTTTTTGAAGCCATAGGAGGAGGGTTATCTTGGGGAGCTGGTTTAGTTAGAATTGGCAATCCAGCATAGACTTCAGTGTACATCAGAAAAGCTTTGCAATGCGCTGTAATTAATAGATAATTGACGGACTTAGGAAGAGGCGGTACCGTGTGTCCTGCTAATGTAGGGGACGGGCTATGGCAGGCGAAACTATAACGCGCGCGCAATTAAGTGAAGCTGTGTACGAAGAAATGGGTTTATCGCGAAATGAATCAGCGGAACTTGTAGAATCAGTGCTTAATGAAGTTGCAAGAGCTCTTGCTCGAGGAGAGGCTGTGAAAATATCGTCATTTGGTAGTTTTTCCGTCAGACAAAAAGGACAACGTATTGGGCGTAATCCAAAAACAGGCGAAGAGGTTCCTATTCATCCAAGGAAAGTTTTAGTTTTCAAGCCGTCCCATGTGTTAAAAAATAGGATCAATTCGAATCTTCAAGATAGTTCTTGACCAAGGTACCAAGGCGAAATAGTGGCTGAAACAGATACTTCAAGTAATGTCCGGAAAAGCGGGAAATCGGCAGCTGCTTTTAGAACCATAAGTGAAGTTTCTGATCAATTGGAGATCCCGCCTCATGTATTACGGTTTTGGGAGACTAAATTTTCTCAAATCCGTCCATTAAAGCGTGGGGGAGGACGCCGGTATTATAGACCAGAAGACATTGATCTTTTAAAAAGAATTAGCGAATTATTGTACAGTGACGGGTATACGATAAAGGGAGTACAGCGGTTATTAAGAGATGGTGTGGCCAGACTAAAATCTGCTGCAGTAGATCGAAAAGTTTTGGAGAACAAGTATACTGAGACATCAGAAAAGGAACCAGGTCCAGAGTCAGTTGGTCTGAGTAAAGATGCACGTAATGAAATTTCGCAAGTACTAGAAGAACTGGTGGAATTGAAAAAAAAATTAAAGGACGTTGGATTATAAACTCTGTTTTATGATATTTTAGCAAGTTTAGGCTTTTTCGGTCCTTTTAATTAATTTGTTTTTACATTTGGCACGTAAGGCTGTGATGCAAAATGTTCTTCGTCTTTTGAACTAAAAACAAGGCCGGATTTTAATATTGCATCGTTCTCTACTTTTTTTAGTGGCACGTAGTACCTGTCATCATCTCGGGTAAAAGTGTCGTTAGAAACTGCGTTGTAGCAGATTAAAAAAGTCCATCTGCGGTGAGGGGACCGATTTTGATCTGAACGGTGGATGGCGTTAGCGTGAAAAACAACGGCATCACCTGGATCTAGTTCACAAAAAACTGTCTCGTTCTTCTTTAAGATATATTTCATCCTCTCCGGGTCTGCGGCATTTTGTTTATCAGATATCGAAACGTGATCGACCCGTCCAAATTTATGAGACCCTCGAATGATCTGCAGGCATCCGTTGCTCTTATCGGACCGATCTAATGCAATCATTATGCTGAGCATATCGGGCTTTAGACAACCGTTGTGGTACCAATATCCATAATCCTGGTGCCATTCCCACGCACCGCCAACATATGGGTCCTTAGCCGTTAATTTGGATTGGAAATGATAAACAGGTTCTCCTATAAGTGTTTCGGCGATATCGACCAGTTTTTTAGTGCGAGCTGCCAAGCCATACACACTATCGCCGGCTCGGTTCCACAAAGAAATTCTTGTGGCTAAACCCTCCGCATCAGCTCTAAGCAATGAATATGCTGAAATTGCTGGATCCTTTTCCATAGCCTGTCGCAATAGGTCGATCTCTTCCTCATTGAAAAGATTACGAATGAAAAGCAGACCATCTTCTGCGTATTTTTGTATTTTTTCGGTGTTTAAAAAGGAAGTCATAGATAACCTTTATGGATTCAGAATGTGTTTTTTGGATATAATGAATGTCAATGGTAATTCTTTGTTTTCCAACGATTGCTATTTTTTGAGATAGGCATGACAATTTTTAATATCTTCTTTATTGCTTCCAATTTTTTTGGTTTGATAATGCACTCATTTTAGTAAACGCTTGATGTATTTGCTAGTTTAGTTTTATTTAAAAGTGTTTCGGAGCGTAGCGCAGTCTGGTAGCGCACTTCACTGGGGGTGAAGGGGTCGTGGGTTCAAATCCCGCCGCTCCGACCAAGTCCTGAAAATGAAATTTGGATGTTATCGTTGGTTAACAAAACTTTGTAAAACATAGTTGGAATGGGCCTCGAAAATTTGTAGATACTCAATTGATTAAAATACCGGAAACCTAAGTTTATGAAACAAGTAATTCTTCCAAACAAAATGTATCCAGACGAGAACTGGCAAGCGCGTGTTGATTTAGCCGCATGTTTGCGGGTAGCAGCATTTTTGAATTTCCACGAGGGGGTTGATAACCATTTTAGTTTATTAACGCCGGGTCGTAGCGATAGATTCCTTATTAATCCGCATCGACTACATTGGTCTGAAATCCGTGCGAGCGATATAGTGGAAGTTGATGAGGGTGGAAATCCCACAGATTACAAAACAGCACCCGAAGCAACAGCATTTTACATACATTCTCGTATTCATCTTAAATGCCCAAATGCAAGATGCGTATTACACACGCATATGCAATACGCAACGGCGTTGACCATGCTAGAAAACGTACGTTTAGAATCTGCAATCCAAGGCGCATTGAAATTCTATGGGCAAATTGCTTATTACGAAGGATTCAGTGGGCTTGCGTTGGATCCTGGTGAAGGAGATCGCATGGCAGAAGCTTTAGGGAATCGGCGTATTTTGTTCTTAGCCAACCATGGAGTGATCGTCGTAGGTCCAACTATAGCTCACGCATTTAATGACCTGTATTATTTAGAACAAGTTTGCAAAGCCCAGATTACTGCTATGTCGTCAGGGGTCGCGTTAAAGCTAATCCCTCATGATATAGCTGAATATACGTTTCAACAGATGCAGAAGGATCGAGACGATCAGGCGTATCATCATTTTGCTGCGATGAAACGTTTAATTAATCGCGATGACCCTGATTACGCTTCCTAACAAATCTAAATGGCAATGGGCTCGAGGAATTTTATTAAAGAACCATATTGCTCATTCATAATTTTTTACCCTATTGCTGTTAGGCAGCACTTATGATTTAGTTATTTCTGCTTGCGATATCACGTCCTTCTCTGGTGAGTTTGCACACTAACCAGTCAGGTTTTAATGGATTAAAAAACCAATGTTCTGCCCACCCTTTATTAAGGCAAGACTGAATAAGACGCGGATTGACTCGTTTTCCACTGGTATCAAATAGTGGTAATTTTCCGCCCGGTTGATGCAATCCTCTGCGTAGCCAACTTATCTGTTTTGGTGTTGGTTTGATTTTTTGACCCTTTCCATCGATTCAGGTTGTCATGGGTATAGTTAGAATGGTAACGGCAGCGCCTTGTGCTTCGGTAGATTTAGACATATTAACAGTCCGAGAACCATTACTAAGCATTTTGCTACGGAATCATACTCTTCCTCAGTTCGAAGGTGTGGGATATTGCGCATATGACGTATTGTAATTCAACCGTTACTATGGGTATTTCAAGTCCGGTCGTTCATCAGCCTATTCCTTCATTTTGATATTTCCATGATTTTAATAGCCTTTTTTGCTCAGCTCTCGCCATCACATTGATAATTCAATATATTTTATAAACTTGTTCTGACAACAGGCGTTTCAGCGGCTTCTCTCCCCTGATATCTTCGGTCAATAAAGCAACTGCTATATTTATTGTGTTATTAACCACATAAGCCGAATTCACGCTTTTTCTGGTTCTGGGGGGGCTGTATTTGTCTGTTTGGCTCGACTAGAATACGACTTTCTAATGTAAATTAGCTCAACACACTGGTTAATTATAAATCATTATTAGCTGAAAACCTAACAGCTTCCTCTGCTGCTCGAAATAGTGCAAGTGCTTTGTTTATTGATTCTTGGTATTCGCTTTGAGGATCGCTATCGGCTACAACTCCACCGCCGGCTTGCACATACATAATCCCATCTTTAACTAGAGCTGTACGAAGAGCTATGCAAGTGTCCATCGTACCATTAGCACTGAAATAACCTACAGCCCCAGCGTAAACACCCCGCCGAGAAGTTTCTAATTCATCTATAATCTCCATAGCTCTAACTTTAGGTGCCCCTGAAACTGTTCCTGCTGGAAACCCTGCGGTTAATGCGTCTAAAGCGTCATAGTGAGCTTGTAATTCGCCCTCTACATGGCTAGCAATATGCATGACGTGGGAATAATACTCGATGACAAATTGTTCAACGACCTTGACCGTCCCAATTTTACTAACTCGGCCTACATCATTTCGGCCTAGGTCTAATAACATCAAATGTTCCGCTCTTTCTTTAGGGTCATTTATCAGTTCTTCTGCCATGGCCCGGTCTTCCTCAGGATTAGATCCTCTCGGACGTGTGCCTGCTAATGGTCGTAATGTAACCTTATTATCTCGCAAAGTGACAAGAATCTCTGGGCTGGACCCAACTATAGAAAATGATCCGAAATCGAAAAAAAACAAATAGGGAGAAGGGTTTAGTCTCCGTAAAGACCTGTAGAGAGCCATAGGCGATAAAGAAAAAGGAATTGAAAACCGTTGTGACGGGACAACCTGAAAAATGTCTCCAGATTGAATGTAATCTTTTGCTTTATCGACCATTTTATGAAACTGTTCACGACTGGTATTTGAGGTTGGTTTTTCTAAAGTTTTATGATTAATAACGCTTTCACGCCGATAAGGTAAGCTTCGTTGAAAATCTGATACGGCGTCTGATAGTCTAGTACGAGCTCCCATTATAGCAGCCTTGGCCGATATGCTGGGATCTGGCCAGATTGGTGTTACAATAGTTACAATGTCTTCCAAACGATCGAATATGCATACGAGAGTTGGACGAAGAAATAAACCATCTGGAATTTTTAAATCATCTGGATTCTGGTCGGGTATGGTTTCGCTTAATCGGATAGAATCATAACCCATATAGCCAAACAACCCAGAAGCCATAGGGGGTAATTCGGGCGGAAGTTCTATTTTGGATTCCACGATTAGGGATCTAAGCGATTCTAGAGGCGTTTCTGAACATTTCTCGAAAGCGTTAATATCAGTTCTGGCTTGTCTGTTGATCTCAGTATGGTTTCGATGAAAACGCCATATGATATCTGGATTCATGCCAATTATAGAAAAACGGCCCCTTACAACCCCTCCTTCAACAGATTCTAGAAGAAATGAGTTCGGTCTACCCTCCGCTAGTTTCAGCATGGCGGAAACTGGAGTTTCCAAGTCCGCCACTAACCTAGTCCATACGACCTGAGGTAGTCCGTCTGAGTATAGATTTTCAAATATTTCCAAATTGGGTAAAATATTCATCTGTTCTCCGAGAACAAAGCGTCGATATATCCCCGATTAATAGATATATCATACTCTTTGCGCAGTCCGTTTTTAAACATCTCGATATAATCTTTCTGAAGATCGGTTGCTATATCTTCTTTGAAAGTTAGGTAGGATTCTCTTTTGTTTTTAAAATTAACCGATTCTATATCAATTACCTTTACAACGAGTACATTTGTATCAGATTCGGATATTCCAATATCGCCCTTGCCTATATCGAAAACAACTGCCGGTAAGTGCTTTAAATACCTGGGGTTTTTGATCCCTTGGCCAAATCGATCAAATGGTCCGATACGAATCAAAGAATAATTCTTAGCTTCTGCTGCTTTTTTAAGTCCACCCCAACTTTTTGATGATTCTGAAAGGTTGGTTGCAATATCACGTGCCTTTGATAGACGTTTGTTTAGGCGCCAACTTTTTCGAACTTCATTTGACACGGCGGTGAATTTTTGTTGATGGCTATCAATAATTTCATCAACGCGTAGCAAAAAATAATCTCCATCGTCAGTTTCTATTAGTTGGCTTTGATTGCCATTAGGAGTTTCAAATAAGGTCCTAAGAAAAAGAGGAGTAGATGTAATTCCTGCTGCTAATTTACCGTTTTTTCTATATCCTGTCGCGTCTACCAGTTCAATTTTTACTAGTTTGACGTTAATACTTTTGGCTGCTTCTTCTAAAGTGGCCCCTCCAGCAAGTGTATCTTCTAGTGAATTAGCGAGTTGGAATACAGCATCCAAGGCTTTCTCTTTGGCTAATTCTAGATGAATAAGATTAGATACTTCTGAATATTTTTTAAGCGCTGCTGATTTGGCAGAACGTATAAAAAAAATTTTCCAGCCGAAAGGTGTTTTTAAAGGCTGGCTATATCGTCCGACCTTTGTATTAAAAACCAACTGGCGTTCGATATCGGTAGATAAATCTTCGGCTATAAGTTTATCCAACAAAACTATGTTTTCTTTTCCTGTAACGGCATTAAAGGCATTTTCTATTTGATGGGCTTCTTTAAAATTCTTTGCATGTGCAATTGCTTGTTTCGCGCTTGCTTCACTGCGAAATAAAAATTGTGTAACGTTTCTGTGGGCAGGTTCAGTAAATTCTTCTTGTCGATCAAGGTATTCAGTGCGGAGATCCTCTTCTGGTATCATGATTTCCTTTGCGATTTCTTTTTTGGTAAGTATGACTGTCTGTCCCCCTCGAAATTCTGGGGCGACATAATTTGTCTTATTTAGTTCATAATGTTGCAGTAGTTCTTCGTGAGTTGCAGAGGGAAGATTTTGGATAGAATTAGGGTCAATTTCTATGGCTTCCACAGTACGACGTTCAGAACGATATCTGAATAGAGTTTTAGTTAAAATATTTAAAGGGGGCGCGGCGCTTTTAAAGCTCGATGTTATTTGGTGTCGTTTTAAATCCTTAGAAAGTTCTATAAAAAATTGCTCTTCGCTTAATCCAGCATTAAACAAAGATCTTCGAAAAACTTCTTGGTTAAATTGGCCTGTCTGGTCTATGAAAGCTGGCGCTTCCGCTATCCATTCTTTTAAATTGACGTCGTTGACGGTTAGTTTCAAGTTTTGGCTTTTTGACTCAAATAATCCACTCGTAACGATGGAATCAATAACGTTGTCAAGAATTTGAGGCTGCAGGGCATCGTCATATTCGGGAGGTAAGCGCATCGCACGTCGCATTCGATCAAAATGACTTAAGACTTCGGAGGAACTATATTCAATATTGCCTACGGAAATCGCTGTATTTCCACCTCTATTTCCAAGAAAAATGTCCCCTATTCCCCATATAGCAAAACTGATTATCAGAATCGCAAATAGCACTTTAATAAAAATTGAAGTTACTTTAGAGCGTATGAACTGCAACATGATTATACCGGTATGTGGTTGGTTAAAGTCAAAACGGTTAAGATCCTTCGGTGTTCATTAAATTGATACATATTACTTTTGCAACTTGGATGTTCGCAACTTGGTTTTCATGATTCGTTTGTAAGACAACATAGATAGCGGTTAATTGAATAGCTTGATAGGGCATTACAATGGTAAATTATTTAGGTATAACAAAAGTAGTAGTTAAATGGAGGCGCATATGACCAGCCGCACCCTTATCGCTGGAAATTGGAAAATGAATCTCCACTGCAATGATGGTGTAGCGTTAGTAAAAAATTTGCTCAATAGTCAGTCCAAATATAGTGGTATTGACATGGTAATTTTTCCGCCAGTGACATTAATAGCACCAATTGGGAGATATTTGGTAAATTCACCTCTAAAACTTGGCGCACAGGATTGTCATTTTAATAGTTCTGGGGCTCACACAGGGGATATTTCGGCACCAATGCTAGCAAATTTGGGTTGTCGATATGTCATTTTGGGCCATTCCGAAAGAAGAGCCGACCATAATGAAAGTGACGCTTTAGTGAGAGCTAAGGTATCCAATGCTCTAAAATCCGGTCTAATAGCAATCGTATGTGTGGGGGAAACTGGAAATGATCGGCAATGTGGTAAAGAATTTGAAGTTGTAGAGCGCCAGTTGCGTGCTTCTATGCCTAAAAATATTACATCTGATAATATTGTTGTCGCTTATGAGCCGATTTGGGCGATTGGAACGGGTTCTACACCAAGCACAGAAAATATAGCCAAGATGCATATGAATATTAACCGCGTGATGAAAACTCTTACGTCTTCTGGCGAGCAAATTCGGATAATATACGGGGGCTCGGTGAACCGAGATAATGCAAAGGAAATTTTGAGCCTGAAAGAAGTTAATGGTGCATTAGTTGGAGGGGCGAGTTTGCATTCAGAGCATTTTCTGGCAATTGCTAATGTGGCAATTTGATATATATATTATCTTTTGAGAAGTGGATAATCCCAAGGTATAGTTTAAAATTATACGATTGGCGCCAAAGTTTTGAGGTAGAAAATGACGGAAGTTATTTTAGCAGTTCATCTGATGGTAGCCGCAGCTTTGGTAGTGGTAGTTCTTTTACAACGGAGCGAAGGCGGTGGTTTGGGAATAGGCGGCGGCGGCGGCGGTATGGGAAGCTTTATGTCAGCACGCGGAACAGCCAATCTTCTAACCCGGGCGACTGCTATATTAGCGGCTTGTTTTTTCGTAACTAGTCTTTCGTTAGCAATCATTGCCGATTCGGGTCATCGAAGATCGCTGACGGATGAAATTAAAATACAAAAAGTGCCTAAAGTACCCAACGTTCCCCAGGCGCCTGTGTCAAACTAATCATTTCAAAGCATTGAAAGTGTTAACGGACTCATTCGGACTAACCTGAGTTTTGTTTTTTTTGAAAAATTAACCGTGTCATATGACCACTTTTAAGATATAAAACACGCCCATGTCTCGTTTTTTATTTATAACTGGCGGCGTGGTTTCCTCTCTTGGGAAAGGCTTGGCATCGGCTTCTCTAGGGGCTTTGCTACAAGCTAGGGGATACAAAGTACGTCTTCGAAAATTGGATCCTTATCTAAATGTGGACCCCGGAACAATGAGTCCATATCAACACGGTGAAGTTTATGTGACTGACGATTGTGCCGAAACAGACTTAGATCTCGGCCATTATGAACGTTTTACTGGAGTGTCTGCTAAACGTGCTGACAATGTGACTACTGGAAGATTGTACATGGAGGTGCTTACAAAAGAGCGTCGAGGTGACTACCTTGGCGCGACTATTCAGGTTATCCCGCATGTGACAGATGCCATCAAAGCATTTATTCTTAGCGATCTATCGGATGAAGATTTTGTATTATGTGAAATTGGCGGGACTGTGGGAGATATAGAAAGTCTGCCATTTCTGGAGGCGATTCGGCAACTTGGTAATGAACTGGGACGAGAAAGGTCGCTATTTATCCATTTGACGTTGGTGCCATTTATAGCATCGGCGGGAGAGCTTAAAACAAAACCTACTCAGCATTCGGTTAAAGAATTGCAAAGTGTTGGTATTCAGCCGGATATATTGTTATGTCGTTGTGAATCGGAATTACCGGAAGAACAGCGTCGTAAAATTTCATCGTTTTGTAACTTGCGGCCAGCGGCTGTAATAGCCGCTCTTGATGTTTCTTCTATTTACGATGTGCCTTTGAGATACCATTACGAGGGATTTGATGATGAGGTATGCCGTCATTTCGGACTTTTAAATAACGATGAGCAACCTGATTTATCAATATGGAAACAAATATCTAAGACTATTTCTCAGCCCGAAGGATCAGTAAAAATAGCTATCGTGGGGAAATACATTAGTCTTCCCGATTCCTATAAATCGTTGGCAGAAGCGTTGGTCCACGGTGGAGTAGCAAACAATGTCAGGGTTCAACTTGAGTGGATTGATTCTGAAATATTTGAGAGAGAAGGCACCGTTCGGCATCTTGACGGTGTCGATGGCATATTGGTCCCTGGTGGATTCGGGGAACGTGGTGCGGAAGGGAAGGTAGCGGCAGTTACTTTTGCTAGGGAGCGCAAAGTTCCTTATTTTGGCATTTGTTTCGGAATGCAGATGGCAGTAATTGAAGCCGCTCGCAATTTGGGCGGGATCGGTAATGCAGGATCAACAGAATTTGGTCCATGTTCAGAACCGGTAGTAGGTTTGCTGACGGAATGGATGCGGGGTAATATCCGAGAGGAAAGGGAGGCCAACGTAAATCTTGGCGGTAGTATGAGATTAGGAGCTTATGATTGTGAACTCGCGCCTAATTCCATGGTTCAACGTATTTATGGGGGGACCAAGATTAGAGAAAGACACAGACACCGGTATGAAGTGAACATCAATTATCGAGATAAATTGGAAAATGCGGGATTGATGTTTTCTGGAATGTCGCCAGACAAACGCCTACCCGAGATAATTGAATTAGCTAATCACCCGTGGTTCGTTGGCGTTCAATTCCATCCGGAACTCAAGTCTAAGCCATTCGATCCGCACCCTTTGTTTACGAGTTTCATCGGTGCCGCGGTTGACCAATCTAGGTTAGTTTAATGGAAATAGCTAAGTCGCTTGAAGTGTTAGTTGGAAAAGTACGACTTGGAAACAATTTACCGTTTGTTCTTATAGCTGGTCCTTGTCAAATAGAGAGTAGAAGCCATGCTATTGAAGTCGCCGATGCGATTAACACAATTTGTAGGAAATTCGATCAACCCTTCATTTATAAATCTTCGTTCGATAAGGCAAATAGAACTAGTATATCCAGCCAGCGTGGCATTGGATTTAAAAAAGGCCTTCCGATTTTGGCAGAAGTTAGAGAGCGTTTAGGCTGTCCGGTTCTTACTGATGTTCATGACCCTAATCAATGTAAGACAACAGCTGAGGCCGTCGATGTGCTACAAATACCTGCATTTTTATGTCGACAGACAGATCTACTTATTGCCGCTGGCAAAACCGGTAAATGCGTTAATGTAAAAAAGGGTCAATACATGGCTCCTTGGGACATGAAAAATGTTGTAAAAAAGCTAGAATCTGTTTCTAATTTAAATATCCTGCTTACAGAAAGAGTGGCTAGTTTTGGCTACAATACTTTAATCTCTGATATGAGAGCTCTGCCAATAATGGGGGAAACGGGGTATCCTATAATTTTTGATGCTACTCATTCGGTTCAGCAACCTGGCGCGTTAGATGGCAAGACTGGCGGTGAACGGCGTTACGTCCCGGTTTTGGCCCGCGCGGCTTTAGCCGTTGGAGTTGCCGGAATATTTATGGAAACTCATCAGGACCCAGACAAAGCCCCAAGTGATGGCCCAAACATGATTAATATAAAAGATTTGCCTAAATTATTACAAATTCTTATAGAGTTTGATAAATTGTCCAAAGCTCATCCGATTTGAATTTTGATGCAATAAAATTAAGTGTTAAAAATTAAAAGGCCACGGATGAAAACGCCGAATTTCATAATTCATTAGGACCATTTTAATGACCTCGATCGTTCAGATAATTGGCCGCGAAATCCTCGATAGCCGCGGAAATCCAACGGTGGAAGTTGATGTTTATCTAGAAAACGGTGTTATGGGCCGAGCGGCTGTGCCGTCGGGCGCTTCTACCGGTAGACACGAAGCGATTGAAATGCGAGACGGAGATTTAAATAGATTTGGTGGCAAAGGCGTTTTACGAGCGATTGCTTGCGTAAATAGTGAAATCTCTTCTGCATTGTGTGGCAAAGACGCTTCCAACCAGACTGGGATTGATGAAACTATTATAGAATTAGATGGTACTAATAAAAAAGCGAGGTTGGGAGCGAATGCTACTTTGGGCGTAAGCCTCGCTGTAGCTAAGGCTGCGGCAATCGAACAAGGGAAACCTCTTTATCGTTATGTTGGCAATGAAATGTCAAGATTATTGCCGGTCCCGATGATGAATATTCTTAATGGCGGAGCACACGCGGACAACGGTTTGGATTTTCAAGAATTTATGGTCATGCCATTAAACGCAGGTTCTATTGCTGAAGCTATCAGGGCTGGATCAGAGATATTTCATGAGTTGAGGCGAGGATTGAGTGAAGCTGGATTTAATACCAATGTAGGAGATGAAGGTGGTTTTGCTCCTAATCTTTCGAATGTCAATGAAGCTCTAGAATTTATAATGAGGGCCATTCATAAAGCGGGGTATCGTCCTGGAGAGGAAATTGGAATAGCTTTAGATCCAGCGTCTACAGAATTTTTTAATAACGGAATATACGAGTTGAAGGGGGAAGGTAAGAATTTTGATTCTCACGAAATGGTGAAATTTTATAAAAACCTCTGCGCGCGCTTTCCTATCGTTTCAATTGAAGATGGCCTTGCAGAAGATGATTGGGATGGTTTTAAGGACCTAACTAACGAGATTGGATCGTTTGTTCAGATAGTGGGAGATGATCTTTTTGTCACCTCCCAGGATCGTTTAGAAAAAGGTATTGTTCAAGGCGCCGCAAATTCGATTTTAATTAAACTGAACCAAGTTGGAACTCTCACCGAAACTTTACGAACAATTTCGATGGCGCAACAAGGAAAGTATTCCACTATAATATCCCACCGTTCAGGAGAGACGGAAGACGTAACAATTGCCGATATAGCGGTGGCGGTGAACGCCGGCCAAATTAAAACCGGATCATTATGTAGATCCGATAGAACAGCTAAGTATAACCAATTAAAGAGAATAGAAGAAACTCTGGGCCCCGAAGCAGAGTACGCTGGGTTTAGTGCGTTACCTTATGCTTTGTAGATAAGATATTTTAAATAGCAATATTTATTGCTTAACTAATTACAAAATACATCTGTTTATAATTCATTTTTCAGAGTGAAGTTAAACTCGACTATGACGCTTAGTTATGAATGAAATTGTGAGTCTTTTATGCAACACTTTTTATATACAACGCATTTTTAAAGTGGGATTCTTGTTTCGTTCACGTTGACCACTGGAATCTCAAGTGATTCACTCCGTTAGTTTCGGAGATCTTGATGACGACTATTCAAGAAATAAAAAGACGAAGTCGGGGCATACTCGGTCCGCTATTCGGGTGTTTGTTTTTAACTTATTTCGTTTATCATTCTCTCCAAGGAGAGCATGGGATTTTAGCTTGGTGGAGCCTCAATCTTCGGATTGCCGAAGCGGAGTCAGTGTTACTAGACTTGCAGTTGCAGCAGAGCACATTGAATCATAGGGTTCGCATGTTGCTTCCAGAGAGCCTGGATCCAGATTTGTTAGAGGAGCAAGGTCGCCGGCTTCTCAATTTTACGCATCCAGATGACATGATTTTATTGCCAATAAAAGTTACAACTTCTTTATCTAAATAGGCTGATTCAATCTCTAATTTAACTGATTCCTAGCTAATTTTGAAATCATATCGATAATTCAATCATTTATCGTTTTAAAAAAGTACACTTTTTTCGAATTCTCTCTTTTCAGATCTGTCTTGACTCATCATAGTTACAAATGTGGTAGATGAAAGAGGTAATGATGGCAAGAAATGCAACGAAGAGTCTTCAGAAAAGAAGGACTATGTCGAAGGTAGCCCACCCACCCAAATCGGCTTCGATAAAAGAAAAATCAGTAGAAGAATTGTTACAATTTTATCATGACATGCTCCTTATACGGCGTTTCGAAGAAAAAGCCGGCCAAATGTATGGAATGGGGTTAATCGGTGGGTTTTGTCATCTTTATATTGGTCAAGAAGCCGTAGTGGTTGGTATGCAGGCGGCGATAAACAAAGAATCTACGGTAGTAACCAGTTATCGTGATCACGGCCATATGTTAGCTTGTGGTATGGAAGCTCGGGGTGTTATGGCTGAATTAACTGGTCGGATAGGAGGGTATTCTAAAGGCAAAGGCGGAAGTATGCATATGTTTAGCCGAGAAAAAAACTTTTTCGGCGGGCACGGGATCGTAGCGGCGCAAGTGCCGATAGGAACGGGGCTTGCATTTGCGCATAAGTACAAAGGAGAAAATGCTGTATGTTTGACTTATTTGGGAGATGGGGCCGTTAATCAAGGTCAAGTTTATGAAAGTTTTAATATGGCGGCTTTGTGGCAACTACCCTGCATTTATATAATAGAAAACAATAAATACGGCATGGGAACATCTGTGGCTAGGGCTGCAGCTGGAGAAACTTTGTTTAATAGAGGTGCCGCGTACGGTATTCCTGGATTG
>CAZADS010000029.1:0-2848 GCA_964483985.1 uncultured Thalassobaculaceae bacterium | reverse complement strand
GAGTTGGAGAAAATATCGGAACGTGCATCCAATAATATAGATGCGTTGGAGAGGGTGCTACGAAAAACAGGATTAAACTTAGAGCAAATTGCCCCATTGCCAAAAGACACTATTCGAGGTGTAGGTGGCCCTTTTATTCCTTATCATCCAGACATGCGGCCTACATCGGAGAACGATGATATAGCAGCGGATTTGAATGTGCAATTGGACCGATGGGAGAAGTTGCGTGATGTTGTAGCGAATATACCCTTGGTTTCACCGGTAGGGAAAAAAAGCTATGTTTCAAGTCGGTTTGGACGTAGAAAAGATCCATTTAATCGGCGTTGGGCCATGCATACAGGCTTGGATATAGTGGCGCCATATAAATCTCCTGTTAGAGTCACTGCTCCAGGTAAAGTTATTTTTGCAGCAAGACGTTATAGATATGGGAGGACTGTCGACGTTAGACATCTGAACGGCTTAATGACGCGCTATTCGCATTTATCTGCTATAACTGTGAAAAAAGGGCAGCGAGTTGAATTAGGTGATACAGTTGGTCTTTTAGGTAATACGGGAAGAAGTACTGGGCCACATCTGCATTATGAGATTAGACATCTAGACAGGGCATTGAATCCAAGGAAGTTTTTAAGGGCGACAAAAAATGTTCAACAATAAATCAGAGATTAATCCACCAAAATCAAATCAGGGTAAGAACACTGCACCATCCCTTTTAAGTTCTGATCTGGTAATTAATGGAAACTTAGAAAGTTCTGGTGACATGCAAGTCGATGGGACGATCGAGGGAGATATTAAAAGCCTCAAATTGACCGTAAGCGGGTCCGCTGTAGTACGTGGTACTATAGAGGCAGAACAGGTTACAATAGCAGGCAGCGTGACTGGACAAATTAAGGCCAAGCAGGTTACTTTAAACAAAGGTGCTCGAGTAATTGCCGATTTGATCCAAGATCGATTAACCATTGAACCGGGCGCGTTTTTTGAAGGGAATTGCAGGCGATTTCCGTCGGATGATGAAAAATCAACGCCTCAAATTGAATATACTAAACCGGCGAAATCTAACGGTAAAACATCTACTAAAGAAGCTTCTATACCAAGATAATTTAATATAATAACTTTGTTTACTTAACGGTTTTCTAATTGAATCTAGGGGGACGAGGAAACCCTGTGGGTGGTAGTCGTCCTACAGTGGCTCTTCGACCTACCCATCGACTTAAATCGCTTTCAGTTCGAATGCGACCCCCATTCATATGCCAACTTATGCCGTCTTTGAGAGAGAACACTTGAGCATCGGCAAGCTTGCCGTCCTTGTATTTCTGAAGAATTACGCCTTTACCGCGCGCTAACTCTGCTACTTCAGAAACCGAAAAAATGAGCAATTTTCTATTGGAGCCAACTACGGCAACGCTGTCGCCCACAGCCGGTTTGCTTACAACCATTTTTGATCCGCGGCTGGGATACATTACTTGTCGTCCAGATTTGGTATGGGCAAGTAACTCTCTACCAATCGCGATGAAACCTCGTCCATCGTCCGAAGCTAAGAGAAATCGTTGCTCCGCGTTATAGATGTGCATCGATACGATATCTTGGTCGTTTGCTAAATCAATTAATAATCGAAGAGGCTCGCCATGACCTCGCCCTCTTGGAAGCCTATCTCCGTTTAATGTATGAAAGCGCCCATCGCTAGCGCATGCTATGATTTTATCGGTTGTTTCCGCATGAATAAAGAAACGTGGCCCATCCCCTTCTTTGAATTTCAGATCAGTATTCGTGGTGAGATGTCCTTTTATTGCTCTGATCCAACCCATTCTGGAGCATACGACAGTTATGGGTTCGCGCTCCACCATTGCTTCTAGTGGAATGACAACGGTGGAGGGGGGCAATCCTATTTCCGTTCGTCGGCGGCCCAGTTTAGTATCTTTACCAAATTCCCGTTTAATGTCTGACACTTCAGCACCAATGGTAGTCCACCTCAGCCTTTCGTTTTCTAAAAGATTGTTAAGTTCAATCTTTTCGGCTCCCAGTTCCTCTACTTCCTTTCTGATCTCTATTTCTTCGAGTCGTCGCAGAGCTCGTAATCGCATGTCCAAAATCGCGTCGGCTTGCTTATGGGTTAGTTCCCAGCGTTTTATAATTTCAGTTTTTGGTTCATCAGCCTCTCTAATAATTTTGATTATTAAATCGAGGTTTATATATGCAATCAAATATCCCTTCAGGACTTCTAATCGGCTTTCAATTTTCTCTAACCTAAATTTAGTCCTACGAATTAAAATGTCATGTCTATGGTTTAGAAAGGCCTTTAAAGCATCTTTTAAAGACATTACACGAGGCGTTTGATCTGCATCGAGAACATTGAGATTTAAGCTAAACTTAACTTCTAAATCTGAATGTCGAAATAGGCTTTCCATCAAAACACTTGGATCAACATTTCGGTTTTTGGGTTCAAGAATTAACCGCATGTCTGCCGCCGATTCATCGCGTACGTCCCCGAGTATAGTAACTTTTTTCGAATCCGTTAGTTCGGCAAGTTTTTCGACCAGTCTGGATTTTTGGACCTGATATGGAATTTCGGTGACAATGATTTGAAAAAGACCATTTTTTAATTTTTCAAGTTCCCACCTTGCTCTAAGTCTAAAACTACCCCTTCCTGATTTATATGCCTGCACTATATTTTGATGATCCTCTACAAGTATTCCGCCTGTTGGAAAGTCAGGCCCAGGAATTAAATTAACCAACGTTTCAAGCGACGCGTTTGGATGCTTTATTAAATGGGATAAGCCGTTACATAATTCCTCGACATTATGGGGGGGTATAGATGTCGCCATACCTACTGCTATCCCAGATGCTCCATTAA
>CAZADS010000028.1:0-10897 GCA_964483985.1 uncultured Thalassobaculaceae bacterium | reverse complement strand
CATAAGTGTCTGCTACACCATTCATAATACGTTCAATGCGCCGCGGAAGACTTTTTTGAATTTGTTCGGAAAACACGCGACAGGTGCCGCGTAGCATGATTTCGTCTGGAATTATATTAAATGCAGTCCCAGCGTGAAATTGCGTAACACTTACGACGAGCGCGTCCTGCGGATTGATATTTCTACTAGTGATTGTTTGCAGGGCCAAAACCATATTAGCACCTACCACTACTGGGTCCACTCCTTGGTGCGGCATTGCAGCATGTGCCCCACGCCCTTGAATAAGGATCTCAAAGTTATCACGAGCGGCCATCATCGGACCCGGAGATAATGCGAACCCCCCCACATCAATACCCGGCATATTATGCATGCCATAAACTTCATCGACCGGAAAAAGTTCGAAGAGGCCGTCTTCTATCATTTTTTTACCCCCGCCTTTACCTTCTTCAGCGGGTTGAAAGATAAACTGGACCGTGCCATTGAAATTTTTTGTCTCGGCTAAATATTTTGCCGCCCCCAAAAGCATGGTTGTATGACCATCGTGTCCGCAGGCGTGCATTTTACCTGGGTTGTTAGAGCGATGATTATGCTTTCCTTTATCCTGAATTGGTAGAGCGTCCATATCGGCCCGCAATCCAATTGCCGGACCATCACCTCTGCCTCCGGTGAGCGTGCCGACAATACCTGTTCCTGCTAATCCTCTATGAACCTCGATACCCATTTCCGTCAACTTACCAGCGACAAAATCCGATGTTTTAAACTCTTCAAAAGCTAATTCAGGATTTTGGTGAAGAAATTTCCGCCATTCAGTTAATTCCGACGCGTATCCAGAAATGCGATTGATAATTGGCACCGCATCCTCCCTATTAGTTAAACCTATGACAAAATATCTTATCTTTTGAATGTGAAAAAATTTGGTCCGGTTATTTACAACTAAAGATTTATAGTTTTGTTAGAAATTCCGGTTGATTGATACCATCGCTGATTTGAAAGTTCAAACAAACCGACATTTTTTTCCACGTCATAAGGCATTTCTTCAAAAGAAATAGGGTCCCACTCGCTGCGCGGGGTTCCAAAAAAATCTCCTCCGTACACGTGCAAACCGCCAGTCAATTTGTTTAGCGGATTGTATACCCCATGAATCGCTGTCTCCCCTAAATAACTGCAATCCTTAGGATTCATAATTTTCAAACCAAGTTTCGTTAAGCCACCTACTTTAGATCGACGATAAAATGTATTTTCTTCCCTTCCTTCGTAGATTCCTATTACAGCCCACATTCTATGATCATGAGGCATCAACGACATTTGGGGTCCCCATATCAAATTCAGAACCGTAAGGTCATATGAACGATGTAAAATATTAACTCCAGCTTTGTCCGGCTCTCCAATAACAGGAAGCAATATCGATGGCTCAGCAACCGTTTCAGCTACAACTTCTCTAACCGAGCGTTCTGCATCTGTTTCCTTCATTGCAGTTCGACAATCCGCACAAAACCTTTCTATCTCAAACATCCTAAATCCTTAATGAGAGTCATTTCACAATATCCGACGCTATGCAAAACCCAAAAGTCGCGGATTATTACAATGTAAAGGAAAACAAAAAAGACTTGGGTGCAAGTGAAAATTGGAAGATTTTTTCTTAAAACGAAAAAACGTTAACCAAATTAGCTAAAATCAGACGCGCCTGCGCGGTTAAATAGTTTTAATTAATGGCTTTTAATCCAGTATTAATTTTCCAACATCGGAAACACCATATGATTCCCGGGCGGCTTCCTCCGTGACGTAGCCATCCAACAGATCTTCCTTTAATGCCGATCGATCACGACGACTCGGCGGTCCATAACCGCCGGAACCCGGAACTTGGAGATGTATTTTTCCTCCCGGTAAAACATCAAAACCCCCTTTTCCCGGAGCTGAACGAGATTTACCTTTAGAATCTTCCGTCCAAATTTCTGCTGCCATTCCTGACTGGCCACCCTGAAGTCCAAACGGCGCGGATTTAGTTCGTTCTAGGCAAGACGACGCGCGTGCTTTATGCTCTAAGACAGTCCAAGTTCGGTGTGCGGCTAACCCCCCTCGATATTGGCCCGCACCGCCACTATCAGGCGTCAGCGCATATTGATCCACACGAACAGGAAAGCTCATTTCTAGAACCTCAATAGGCGTATTCATTGTATTAGAGATACCGCTAGCCACAGCATTAATACCATCTTTGGTGGGACGCGCTCCAAAGCCTCCTTTTATTGTCTCATAACTCACGTATCGGTTACCATTGCGGGGGTCTTTCCCGCCAAACGTGATGATAGCAGATGTGCCTTGGCTACATGCCATGACATTATCTGGCCAAAATTCTGACATAGCTCCAAACGTCATGTCGCAGACACGGTGCGAAATTTCGTGATTAGCATAAACGACCGGCGAAGGGTATTGAGCATTAAGCACACAACCTTTCGGAGCCGTTACCTGAATAGTCCTCCAACAACCCGAATTTGGGGGGGCTAAACCTTGAGGATCAACAATGGTTTTTAGAGCACAAAAAACTCCTGAGGATGTAACCGATAATGGTGCATTCATAGGTCCAGACACGGCAGGATCTGTTCCACTAAAATCTACCACGAGATTGTCTCCTGTTTTCTTAACTTTCATACGAATTTTGAAAGTCTGATCCTCGGTATCCCCTTCTTCTATAATACCATCACCATCGCAAAAATCCTCAAAACTCGACTCTCCATCCGGAAGGCGCAAAAGTAGCGTGCGCATCATCCGTTCTGAATAATCCATTACCTCCGACATAGCAGTGATTAAAGTTTGAGTCCCATATTTACCTGCTAGCGCCCGCAACCGCTGAACAGCCCTTCTATTAGCCGCTATTTGAGCTCCTAAATCACCGCGCCTTTCTTCAGGAGTACGAACATTGGCAAATATTATATTATCTACGTCCTTATTTAAAACACCCTTTCGGTAGAGCTGTACTGGTGGAAGTCTAAGACCTTCACCATAAATTTCCGTGACTGCGCCATAGCTTCCGGGAGTAGCACTGCCGACATCTGGCCAATGGGCCCTTATGCAGGCAAAGCCAATAAGCTTTTCTTCGTGGAAAGCGGGTGTCACAACATTGATATCTGGAAGATGACTGCCGCCAAAGTAGGGATCATTGTGGATATACACATCACCATCTTCAAAATTGTCAAAAGCTGACGCTACTGCTTTAACAGCATCAGGCATTGAACCTAAATGAATCGGAAGATCAGGTCCCTGAGCTACCATTTGGCCAGCTGAATCGAAAATGCCACAAGAATAGTCACCGGCAACTTTTAATATTGGAGAATAAGCGGTCTTAGCCAAAACGATTTTCATCTCTTCCGCAGCTGCATAGAGGCTATTTTTAATAACAACGAATGTAGCAGGATCGAATATTCCTACTGTCGCTCCATCTTCGTTCATAGTTAATCTCCCGGCTTATGAGTAAGAAGGATAAAACCGTTCTCGTCGGTCTTGAGTTCCCAAAATGGTGGAATTACGATTGTAGAATCTAAAGATTCCACAATTGCCGGCCCATGAATTTTTGTTTTTTCACCAATCACATCGCGATCAAAGATAGGTGTTTCGATTTTGCCCGCCTTTTCAAACCAAACTGTCCGCCGAGCTTTTTCAACACCATATTGAGTAATACCAGAGCCTTTCTGAGTAAGCGTTAAACTAGGCAATTTTGCGATAGCCGATAATCTCAGAGTGACTATCTGTACCCGTTCAGATCGGTTAGCATGACCATAGGTTAATTCATGTTTTCCATGATACGCTTCCGCTAAATTTTTTATCCCCGCCCTATCCAGAATATTCGGAGCGTTTATGTTCAATTCATAGGCCTGGCGAATATAGCGAAGATCAGCCGTTCGCTCCAATGACCATTCGTTTTCGGGAACACCCGTTCTGGATAACATCTCTTTCGCTTCTGCCTCCAGACCCTGATATATTTTTTCGATATCTCCTGGGTCGGTTTCATCTAAAATGGAGAAAAACGTTCGGCCATAATCCCGACGTATATTAGACCCAACTAATCCCAAGGCCGAAAAAGCTCCTGGGATAAGGGGAACTATAACTTCTTCTATTTCTAGTTCTTCCGCCAAAGCAGCAGCGTGCAATGGGCCGCACCGCCAAAGCAAATAAGGGAAAATTCGCGCGCATCATGACCACGCTCAACAGAGACTATCCTAAGAGCTTCTGCCATTGCGTCGTTTACCACTTGGACAACGGAAGCAGCAGCTTGGTCCACCGAAAGATTTAATGGAGCGGCTATTTTATCTGTAATAGCTGCCTCGGCTCTCCCGTAGTCGATCGGGAGTTCACCACCTAATAAAGAATTTGAATCTAACCGACCAAGAATTAAATTCGCATCCGTAACAGTTGGTTCGGTACCACCGCGGTTGTAACATACTGGACCTGGCGCCGCACCGGCACTTCTAGGACCCACTCGAAGAGCTCCCGCAGGATCCACCCAGGCTATACTTCCACCACCCGCACTAACCTCAGCTAAATCAATAACTGGAACTCTAATTGGGTGGCCTGTCCCATACAACCAACGGCTCGCACTGCCCTCTCCCCCAACTTCGTATTCGGGCGTCGTTTCAATCATACCATCTTTAATTAGACTAGCCTTGGCTGTAGTTCCCCCCATATCAAACGAAATCAAATTCGGTCTACTTGTCTGACGGCCTGCCAAGGCTGCGGCAATCACGCCTGCTGCAGGACCTGATTCCGCCGCCATAGCAGGCATGCGAAGGCTTTCTTCAATTTCAAACACACCGCCGCCGGAACCCATAACATAGGGTGTCGGCAACCCTTTACTCTCAACAGCCTCCTTCAATCGTGCAAGGTAGGATGTAAGAATTGGAGCTACATAAGCACAAATAGCAGTGGTACTAGTGCGCTCGAATTCCCGAATTTCAGGCAATACTTCCGATGACAAAAATATTGGTATATCGGGCAGAGCTGCCCGAAGGCGCTCCCCAATCTGGCGTTCGTGAGTATTATTCAAAAAAGAGAATAATAATGAAACGGCGACAGCTTCCACTTTCGCCTCCTTGAATTCGACAATAAGGTTGTCAATTTCGCTTTCTTTTAGCGGAGTAATTATATTACCGTCCGCTCCAACGCGTTCTGTTATCTCTTTTCGATATCGCCGTTTCACTAAAACCGATGGCGCATCTTGAAATAAATCATAAAGATCCGACCTTGCCGAACGGCGTATCTCCAAAATATCGCGAAATCCCCGAGTTGCAACCAAGCCAACACGGGCTCCTTTTTTCTCCAAGATAGCATTTGTCACAACGGTCGTTGCATGAGCCAACAACTTAACTTCGTTTGTTTTGATTCCATACCGTAAAATAGCTTGCTGAAGAGCTTCAATTACACCTCTACCAAAATCATCCGGCGTCGAAGATACTTTCGTAACTCCAATGGTGCCTTGTAGTTCCTCAACCACTGCGACATCAGTAAATGTGCCACCAATGTCAACCCCTACCCGCCAACTCATATAGAACTCCTTGGTTAGGAAATAAAAACAAATCCGTATCGTGGAGATAATCTGACACGTTTCTAATTATCATCTTCCATAGGAAGCAAGCCTTTTTCGGTCAATACTCTTTCTGCTACTTTAATCGCGTCTAATGTCGCTGGAATACCGCAATAAGGCACTGTGTGAAGTAAGGTTTCTTTGATTTCCTCAATACTGCATCCGTTATTAATAGCACTTGTTATATGAATTTCCAGTTCGTGAGGCCGGTTCAAAGCCGTTAACATCGCCAAACATAGCATACTTCGAAATTTACGTTCCAGGCCCGGACGACTCCATATCATGCCGAAAGCAGCCATTTCCGAAAAATGTCGCAACGGCGCATTGAACGCATTGGTAGATTGATCTCGGCGGTCAAGATAATCCGAACCAAGTACTTCCCCTAAAATTTTACGTCCTTCTTCACGAACGGATGACATTTAACCTCTCCTATAAAAATTTAATTACACTTGCTCTATTCTGACTGGCGGAATTCTCATGGTCGACTAAACCCCGACGAATTTTTGTAAACCTCATTAAAATATCAGATCTCTAGAAGCCCGTAAGAAAATACAAGAATCGAAGACTTTCATTGCGAGTAATAGAAAAAAGTCTAGACTTTCAAAACGCGTAACGCTGCCGCTTTTAATGCCTTTAAACTCGTAAACAGACTTAAGAGAGTGCCGTGACTAAAAGTTTGAAAACATTCCCCCCAAATAATATAAACGGCATCTATTGCATTATCTTCGGCATGGTTATCATTACCATGCAAGATTGTGCGGTTAAATGGTTAAGCCCCGACTACGCTTTACACCAAATCATGCTAATAAGAGCTATTTTAGCTCTTATGATTACTTTTTTTATAATTAAATTTGAAGGTGGGTTCCACCTCCTAAGAACCAATAACCTCGGCTTGCATATTGTGCGAGGGATACTGATGGTATGTGCAAATATGACTCTTTTCATGGCTGTGGCTGCCATGCCGTTAGCTGAAGCAATAGCGATATTTTTTGTCGCGCCATTGTTTATAACAATACTTTCTATCCCTGTTCTAGGTGAAAAGGTCGGCGCGAGACGTTGGCTAGCCATATTCGTCGGATTATTAGGGGTTTTCGTCATGCTGAGACCCGGAGAAGGTATTTTGAACTGGGTCTCTTTGCTTCCCGTGATAGCGGCTTTCAGTTATGCGTCTATGCAAATGTTAACTCGAATGCTGGGTGCTACCGACCGAGCATCAACCATGGCATTTCATATCCAATTAACATTTATTATTATCAGCTTGGCGATAGGGTTAGGTGTGGGAGATGGTAGATTTTCTGACACTGGAAATTCTAGCCTAGATTTCCTCCTAAGAGCATGGAAAATGCCGGAGACAAATGACCATTGGCTATTTCTTTGGTGCGGTGTGACGAGTGGCATCGGAAGTTACTTACTTAGTCAGTCATATCGATTAGGCGAGGCGAATGTTATCGCCCCTTTTGAATATATAGCGATGCCACTGTCAGTTTTAGCTGGATTTTTACTCTGGGGCCATTTTCCAGATAAAACGGCAATTATTGGAATAGGCTTAATTATGGGGTCTGGGCTGTACATTCTTTATCGCGAGAATTTAAATAGCAAAACCAACCGACCTCCTCAAGATTTAACAAAGGAAGCTTGATACCTACAAAGTAAATTATATAGACCGTATTATACAAAATTTCCTACAATCAATCGTGCATCCGTGCGCCTTTAGTTATTTTGTCCACAGTTTTGCGATCCTCCCGTAGAGCAAGACCAACTATGTTCAGTTTTTCAGGCTGACAAACTATCACAGTCTCTCTATTTGCAACGTCGTGTCCGGTGCTGAACATTTCCTCGATATATATCGAAAATTTAGCCCCTCTATCCATTCCGCGGCGATATATCGTTTTGAGTCGTTCACCGTTACAGGACAAAACGATAACAGGCTGAATCAGGAGAGGCGAATAATGATTTCCTGCAGCATCTACGTAATCTTCCCCAAGGAGTTCCCGCTTTCCCCCTATCACTCCCGAGGTTAGAAAAGAAGTGACATTCAGCTTTTGCCATGTTGCCAAGTCTTCACGAACTACGATTGCTATTTTTGTATCGAATTGCATAGTTTATATCCCGAAAATAGACGTCAAACCGGTCCGCTTGCTATGTTTAGCCATCTCTCCATCATTTGGCAATTTAATGTCATTCGCTGCTGCTGCACGCAATATAGAAGGTAAAAGTCCGAGGTCTCCTGCTGAGTTTAAAAACAAATCTGGTCGGGCTAATACGTAATTAACAGCTAATCGAATATCATCTTCCGCCTCCAATGGTTCGTACCATGTAGATCTCCGTCTAGACACGCCCGCGGCCCAAGGACCCCGGGCTATACTCTTAATAGTCTGGATCGCGATATTGCGCGTCCGACAAATTCCTCGCAATTTTTCAAACTCTCCGGAATACGTGGCGTGATTAGCAGTAACCCAATTATAGGGCAATAATATCGAATCAAAATCAAAACGACACAAAGACCGCCGATGCATTGCAGCCACGTTCCAACCGTGACCGGTAACTCCGATGAAATCCACTAAGCCTTTATCTCTCGCTTCAATCACAGCTTGCAACGCTCCTTTTTCTCCCATTGTTTGATCCCATTCATCAGGATGGATCAACGCGTGCAGCTGGAGTAGGTCAATTTTATTTGTCCGCAGTCGATCTAGCGACAGTTTTATACTGTGCCGAGCCTCTTTATATCCTCTAGCTCGTATTTTAGTTGCTAAGAAAAATTTATCTCGATGCTTATCCATCCATCGACCTAAATGGAGCTCGGAATCACCGTAGCCTGGTGCCGTATCCAAATGGTTTATCCCATATTCAAAAAGAAGATCTAGAGTTCGGTCAGCACTATACTCATCGACATTCCCCAAAGCTGCAGCTCCAAAAATTACAGACGAACTCAAATGCCCAGTCCTACCAAATTCCCTTTTTTCAATTGCCATATTTATATTCCCGTTTTCAAACCCTGATGAACATGGAGACGATAATCACTACAATCCAAACCTTTAACGGTTCAAGATAGTTGGATCAACAGAACCGAACGGTTAAGTTCTTAATATGAATAGCCCTTTATACAATAAAAATCGCATGAAATTGGGCGTGATGGCTTTTAACTGCTCCCACGGTTCTACTGTCACTACAGTAAAACAAGCCTGGCCTATGACATGGAAGGATAATGCGGAATTAGCTAAATTAGTGGATAATGCGGGAATGGAGGTACTTCTTCCTGTCGGTCGGTGGAAAGGATATGGCGGGGAAACAAACTTCAATAATCGGACGTTCGAAAGCTTCACTTGGGCTTCAGGAATCGGAGCTATAACTAATTACTGTAACGTATTCGCTACGATACACATGCCGCTTATTCATCCTGTCGCCGCAGCTAAAATGGGAGCAACAGCCGATCACATTTCGGGGGGACGCTTTGCTATTAATTTAGTAGCTGGGTGGTTTAAAAACGAGTTCGAAATGTTCAACGCAGAGTGGCGTGAACATAACAGCCGATACGAATATGCGGCTGAGTGGATTAATCTTGTAAAACGATTATGGACGGAAGAAAAAACCTTTGATTTTGATGGGAAATTTTTTCAAGGAAAAGGCTTATGGAGCGAGCCAAAACCTATTCAGAAACCTCTACCGCCAATTATGAATGCCGGATCATCTGACGCTGGTCAAACATTCTCAGCTAACCATGCAGATATGAACTTTGTGATGCTCCGTCAAAAAAACGAGGGTAGCGATACAAGACAAATCAACAAATTAAAAACCATGGCTACCGATTTAGGCAGATCGTCACAATGCTGGATTCACGGGTATGTTGTATGCAGGGATACAGAAAAAGAAGCACTGGATTATCTTCGACACTATGTTATTGACAAAGGTGATGATATAGCCGTGAACAATATGCTGGATATATTTGGAGTGCAATCCGGTACACTGGAACCAGATGTGATGGAAGCGTTTAAATTTCATTTCAAAGCTGGTCATGGTGGTTACCCATTAATTGGTACACCAGAACAAATCGTTTCTAGTATTGAGCGCTTGTCGCAAATGGGGGTTGACGGTATTCTTTTATCTTGGGTGGATTACCTAACCGAAGCTAAACAATGGATAAAGAGTGTCCTTCCCCTGATGGAGCAAGCTGGTCTTCGCTATCCATTTAAACCAGAATCAAAATGAACGAATCTGTAACAACTAGGTCTGGGTTCATATTCCTTGTAACCGTCTGGTTCTGTTGGGGTTTTAGTTACCCTGCCACAAAATTAATGCTTGAATCGATAGACGTGTGGACAAGTCGAATGTTAATTATGGGCCTAGCTGGGATATTCCTATTAACACTCGCCTGTTTATTTAGAAACACGTTGCGAGTTCCTCGAGAGCATTGGCGGGATCTTGTAATTGCGTCGATATTCAACATGACAATCTTTCAAATCGGCATGACATTGGGCGTTCATTATTTTAGTGCAGGCCGAACAGTGGTGATCGTTTACACTATGCCACTTTGGGCGATGCTGTTCGCCTGGCCGCTGTTAAATGAAAAACCTACCCTAACCAGATTAATAGCTCTTGGCACCGGTTTGACCGGTCTAGCCATTCTCATGAGTCAAGATTTTGGTCACTTAAACGATGCCTATACTGGAGCAGCTTGCACTCTCGTTGGCGCAATCGCTTTTGGACTCGGGACCGTTTGGATGAAACGCAGATTATGGACGAACGATCCAACAGTAATAGCCGGATGGCAACTTTTGCTCGGCTCATTACCTGTTATTCCATTCTGGATTCTTCTGGGCGACGATATCAATTGGTCGCAGGTAACATTCATAAGTTGGATTAATTTTGCTTTCATAATCTTGGTGTCAAACGTTTTAGCTTATTTTGCCTGGTTTCGGGTATTAAGAGTATTCCCAGCTTCAGTTTCTGGCCTTGGCACGCTTGCGGTCCCAATCGTTGGGGTTCTGGCCAGCGCTGCAGTCATTCGCGAACAAATTGGGGGCCATGAAGTAATTTCGTTGATTTTAATTATCACGGCCCTGCTTTTAATTCTTCGATCTTCTCATCAATAACATCTTTAAATTAACATCGCCTACATGGTTGTCGTCCGGAAATTACTACTTGGGTTTGCGAAATCAGCCACAGACGTTATCTTAGAGAAAATACTGCCTGTGCATAACCGAGGAGGCTCAAATGATCAATGACCGCTTGAAGTTTGGAATATTCCTTGCCCCATTTCATCCGGTGGAAGAAAATCCGACAAATGCTCTCGATAGAGACTTTGAGCTAGTCGAGCATTTAGATCAC
>CAZADS010000027.1:0-5029 GCA_964483985.1 uncultured Thalassobaculaceae bacterium | reverse complement strand
GAGGCTGATTACCGGCACTTCTAGATTCAAAAGGTCAAACATGTTTTGGTGGCTGGTTCTTAGAGCAGCTCGCGCTTTAGTGGCTGATCCTAATCGTGAGCCCATCGATTTAACATCACCACCGGCGCAAAACGAACCTCCGGCTCCGGTTAAAATTAAGACATGAATATTGTCCGCAGCTTGTTCCTTAATAATTTCCAAAGCCTGCGTTATTTCACTTCTCATCTCTGGAGATAGCGCGTTTCGTGCCTCGGGGCGATTAAGCGTCAATGTGGCAATACCTTTTGAAACATCAAATAAAATATTAGTGAAATTCATTGGTCTCTCCGTGGGACTCAAACATCCAATCAACAAATTAGTATCAATACACAGACGATATTATTTAATAAATCAACCATTTATTTTTTAAAGCTGTTTATTGTTTAATTATATGCTGATTCCTTTAGATTTAATTTTCTGATATTCTTTAAATTACGCATTTTCCGAATAAATTCGGTTACAAATCAGCATATGTTCAGAGAAAATATGATCTCCTGGTTTGAAATTCAAACTAAAACGCTATACTGTATTAACTAGCGCAGCTTTCGTTGAAAAATAGAGCAGGTTATGGAATTTAAGAAAATAAAAACTGAGTTGATAATGAAACGGAGGAGTTCTGTTTCAACTAACCTAAAAATTCCAAAATTTTGTTCAGGTTTTGACGATTACGAATGCGTCATTTAGAGCTAAACGGGAGAAATCTATGAAATCCAATTTGATGAAAATCGGGCTCGCCAGTTTAATAGGCTTTGGCGCGATTGGAACAGCAAATGCCGCAACTAAACTTGATATGGCCACACCATGGGGTGGAGGCATCATGCTGGAATTTGTTGCACGCGGTGCGGCGGCTAACATGGAGATGACCACAAATAATGAGGTAAAAATAGAAGTTTTTCCAGGTGGTACCCTAGGTAAGGCTTTGAAAGTTACCGATACCATCAAGAAGGGTGTAGCTCAGATTGGACATAACTGGTCTGGTTACGACTGGGGCGTCGATAAGACGGCTATTTTATTTGGAGGTTTTGCGGGATCCATGGGTTGGGATAAAATGATGCATTGGACGTTCCGCGGTGGTGGAAAAGAAATGTGGATGGATTGGCGCATGAAAGAGTTTGATGTTGCAGCTGTGCCTTGCGGTTCAGCTCCTCGTGAGCTTTTTGCTCATAGCCATAAACCAATTCGTGGTTTGGCGGACTATAAAGGAATGAAAGTTCGTACGGCCGGTGCTTGGGCAGAAATTGCTCAGAAGCTTGGAGCCTCAACAGTAATCTTAGCTGGAGCGGAAGTTTATCCTGCCTTAGAACGGAAAGTAGTTGATGCAATTGAATGGGGAACGCCTACCCATAATATTGTTATGGGATTCGAGAAAGTTGCGAAATATATTATCGTCCCCGGCGTTCATCAACCAATTGCCATGCATGAGTGTGCAGTTAATATGAAAGTGTGGAACAAAATGTCAGATCTGCGGAAGCAACAGATAAAAGCCGCAGGACAACTTATGACTATGGATCTGTATTTGAAGCTTGGCCACGATGATGCGCCAAATTGGATGAAATACGTTAATAGCAAGAAGAACGAAATCATTGATCTGCCGCAAGAATTTAAAGATGCTGCTGAAAAAGCGACAAATCAGTGGGTGGAAGAAACTTCTAAAAACGCAAACGATTGGTTCCGTAAAGTATGGGCATCTCAAGTAGAGTACAAGACTCTTTGGTCACAGGCGCATCGATATAGGTAGTCTTTGATCGACTAATAGTAATAGCACGCCGGCCTTATTTAGGCCGGCGTGTTTTTTATTGATGGTGATGGAAGATATAGATTCTGGTAATTAACTTAAGCAATTTTTGAATTTTTCCATCTCGATTATTTGGTTTTTTAAAGATCCCGCACCTTGTCCTGAAGTGTAAAACGTTAAATGTGTTGCTCCTAATTCGTCCCAAAGTTTGGCGGTTTCGATCCAATTATCGGGGTTTCCATTACCGAATCTTATCCAGGCCTCTATTCCAAATTGATTAGTGCTCCGGCCTTCCAAGGTTAAATACTCTTTTAATTTCTTTAATTGAGTGATCGTTTCAGGACCCGGATTACCAATCGGGATCCAGCCCTGGCCTAGCTGCGCAGCACGGTTCAACACTGGGTCTGCAGAACCCCCAAACCATATGGGAATCGGTTGTTGAATAGGTAATGGATTTATTCCGGCATGACGAACACTTTCAAACTCACCTTCAAAAAATACCACCGGATTGGTCCAAAGTTGATTGAGCAGAAGAACCTGTTCCGCTTGTCTTCTTCCTCTTGTTTTCCAATCCATACCAAGCGATTCATACTCGATCGAATTCCAGCCTACGCCAATCCCTAATCGTAATCGCCCGCTGCTAAGGATATCTATTTGAGCAGCTTGTTTGGCAACTAGTGCTGTTTGTCGTTGTGGTAAAATGAGAACTCCACTGACCAAGCCAACTTTTTTGGTGGCTCCCGCCATGAAAGATAGTGTGCAGAATGTCTCATGAAAACAATCATTAGCATCGTAAGGGCCTTTAAAACTTAGCAGAGTTGAACGATCGGCCCCTAAAACATGGTCCGCTACTGAAATATAATTATACCCTAGATCTTCCGCAGCCTGAGCCCAGTCCCATATTAATTTTGGATCGGCACGCATGTCCCTAGTAGGGAAATCGGCTCCAAGTTTTTGTCTCATCTGGTTCTGACCTTTATTGTTTTGATCGTCGTAATAATGCCCAGCATATCTATATTAATCACAAAACAGGTGAACTAAAACGGGTTGGGGATTATTGAGTGTTTGTATTTCTTCTTAATGCGGCGTCCCTGCCGGCTAGTCTGCCGGTAACAGCTCCACGCATTACTGACGTAGCTCCCGTGTAGACACGGTAATAAATCCCTGCCGCTTCACCAGTAACATAAAGTCCTGGAATAATATCTCCTTCGGTGTTAATTGCGCGTGCTTTATCGTCGATTTTAATCCCCCCGAATGTAAAGCAATTAGAGCAAATTATTGGCCAGGCGCTAAAGGGTGGCTGTTGAATAGAACGGGACCAATTTGATTTTTGGGGAATCAAACCGGTAGTGGCTAGACCATCTAATTTTAGTGGATCGAAGTCAGTTGAATTAGGTGCGGAGCGGTTGTAGTCATCTATGGTTTTAAGAAATTGGCCTTTATCGACGTTTAGTTTTTCTGCTAATGAAGGTAGATCGTTACTTTGAATAGGCGGTATTTTCGACCGGACCGTTATCGGCCAATTTGCGATGTCTTCTAGCGATTTATCGAAAACAGCATAGGCGATCCCATTGCGTTGTTTCATTATGAGACGAGTTATAATTTCGTAGGTTATATCTACCATATCGGGCGCCTCATCGGTAAACCTGCGTCCCGAGTCGTTGATGAGGATTCCATAACTGTAATTTAGGACAACAGGTTCAATATCTGACGATCGGGGATCGATAGGTTGGGCGTGAAAGCTGCCATAGTCGCCGCTTGGAGCAGCGCCGGCATTTAAGGCCATCCGTATACCTTCTCCTCTATTATAGTAGCCTCCTCGTGACACCGGTCTTATGAATTGCGTTTGTGCTCCAATATATTGGCTAAGCATTTCCGGATTTCCTTCGAAGCCACCGCTTGCCAAGACAATACTTTTTCCCATAATGCTGATTGTTTGATGCTGTGGGGCAATGGCTTTTATTCCAACGATTGCACCTTGGTCATTTGTTATTAATTTTTGGGCTGACGTCTCATAAAAAAAATCAATTTCGTTTTGAGCATCTGCATAGGAGCCAAGTCCTTCTATTAATGCGAGGCCGCCACCGATAGGTCCCATTCGCGTAGTGGACTGACTTAGAAAGTATAGCGGCAAAAAATCAAATTTTATGTTGAACTGTTTCAACCATTTTATGGTCTTTGGTGCTTCATTGGCTATTGTTGTTATTAAATTTGGGTCTAAAACACTTAAAGAACGCAGGACACGAGATTGATTTTTTTGATCACGGTTAAAATCTTGAATAATGCCGGGGTCGGGCCAACCACCGGCATTGGCTGCAAAACGGTCCTCAAAATCGTCGGAAACGGCTTCCTCGCTTTTCATGCGCCAAAAGCTCTCCGTAAATCTTGTATTGCCCCCACGTTCGTTTTTTGTTGCTCTTTCTATTATCGCTACAGTTGCCCCGTTTTGGTGGGCTGTAACAGCAGCCGAAAGCCCAGCAATACCGCATCCTACCACAACAACATCATATATTTTCGTTTTATCTTTCACTAAAGAATTTCTTCCTCATGGTACAAAATTTAGTGCTAATTTAGTAAATTTATTCTTTTTCGAAAAGTAAAATTGGTTTTGATCAATCTATCAAACTTTTACCAGTTATCTGATCTAAAGAGGAAGTGATCCATATTAATCAAAACTTACGCGGAGAATTACTAAATATGAATAAGGTATTGTTCTTACCGATAATAACATTAATTATAAGCTTGTTATCATCATCCTCGGGATGGTCAGGTTTTAAAAGTATACGCGATCTTCAAATAGACTGTGAAAAAGAGCGTCCTATCTGTAAATCCTATATTGATCAAACCATCAAAGGATTAGTAACAGGAAGATCATGGACTGAGCATAAAGGTTCACTTAACAATAACCGTTGGTGTTTACCTTCCACATTAATACTAGAAGACTATAAAAAAGATCTAATTAATTGGTTAAAATCCAATCGGGAAATCGATTCAAATCAAAACTCCAAATGGTTAATGGAAAAAATTTTGGAGAAGGCGTTCCCCTGCCCGGAGACTCATACAGCGTTAAACCGTGAAATAGAGCATTTTAACGATCAATCTCAGCAACCGAAATGTTTGAAAAATTGCTTCCGTAAGCAGTAACGTTTTTAGAAACAGGAGAATTAATATTGAGAGGTAGGTTGGATAACTTAAAAAGCTATTTTGTATATTATTAATATTGGATATAGAAGGGAAAATAGAAGTGGACCTTCC
>CAZADS010000026.1:0-30978 GCA_964483985.1 uncultured Thalassobaculaceae bacterium | reverse complement strand
CGCGGTACCATCCTCGTTGATGTTCAACTGGGCGGTTGACTCGCCGCCGGCGTTACCCCAATAGCCTATGGCGACGCCACGCCCTTGGTTTGGACCCAGCTTGACCTGAGCGTTGGGGTGATTACGGATCGAATCAATGCATTCCTGGATGCCGGCCTCGCCAATCTTGGCGCCGTAGATGGTTGGTTTGTCCACGGACAACGCATTACGCAGACGGAGTTCCCACGGATCAATGTCGAGTTTTACGGCGATCTCGTCCAGAATCGTTTCAAACACATAATTACCTTGCGGCGCGCCAGGCGCTCGATAAGCTGTAACATTCGGGCGGTTAGAAACAACGTCCAACCCTTTCACGTCGGCATGCGGAATATCATAGCAGGAGAACGAAAAATGACAGGCACGGCCAACTGGTGAGCCCGGATAGCAGCCCGCTTGGAAGTTGTAAGCACCTTGCACTGCCGTCAACTTGCCGTCCTTAGTGACCCCGACCTTAAGATGTGCGGACATGCCGGCCGCCGGCCCGGTACTGTGGAATACTTCCTCACGACTGTTTTGGATTTTGACTGGCCGACCGCATTTTTTGGACAGCACCATCGCCAGCGGTTCGAGGTAGATGATGGTCTTGCCGCCAAAACCGCCGCCGATTTCGGCTGGGATGGCCTTGATGTCACCCGTCGCCATGCCGGTGATCTTAGCAGTCAGGCCACGGACCATAGATTGTCCCTGACTGCTGCTCCAGATGGTGGACTGGGAATCGGGTTTGTAGCTGACGATGCAGGCCTGCGGCTCGATATAGCCTTGATGCACGGCGGCGGATTTGAACTCGCGCTCAATTACCAGATCGGCCTCAGTGAAACCTTGTTCAACATCGCCGGATTTGACCGTCATGATATTAGAAATATTGGTCGACCCGTCGACCCCGTCAGTCTTGAGCCAATCGTGCAAAATAGGCGCGTCCGGCGCCATTGCCTCATCGACGTCAATGACATGCGGTAATACTTCATAGTCGACATCGATCAGTTCCAGCGCAGCCATCGCGATGCTTTGCTCGATTGCAGCAACCGCCGCCACGGGTTGACCGGTGTAGAGAATTTTTTCCCGTGCCATGCAGCCTCGAGAAATCCAACGAATATCGTTCGGACCCGTCGGCAGCGGCACGTCCAAAGGCAACAAGGGCAGGTCATCGGCGGTCATCACTGCTAACACGCCCTTTAATTCTTCCGCCTTGGAGGTATCGATTTTCTTGATCAGCGCGTGTGCGTGCGGGCTCCGCAGCACCTTGCCCCAGACCAAGCCGGGCATTGTAAAATCAGCTGCGTATTGCGCCGAGCCGGTGACTTTATCGATGCCGTCAGGCCGTGGGGTGCGCTGGCCGATCCATTTATTTTCGAGCGATATATCGTTCATTTTTATCGTTCCTTGTCCGCATAGGTTACTGATATGGCGCCTATAGCCGGTAGGTTGCTCGCCAAAACCTAATTGCGAGGTTAGGGCGGCGCGGCATGCGCCAAACTTTGCCTACGAGTTACCAATATTTTCAGCAGTCACATGTTTTTGCAACATTCTGTGTAACTGTAAGAGAGATTTTTAGCTAAATCAACGGATTAGCTTTCTTGTGGAATTTTTGTGTAAATAATAATTTGCTTAATATTAATTACTAATACTTTAAATGCTATTAGCTCTCAATAAAAACACCCCAAATAAGTCTATAATATCAATAACGTATTTTATTTTGCAACTACTTGCAACTCATTTTTCTTTTATTATCAATGATGTAGGGGTACATAATTACTCTCATTCGATTGTTACGTGTGGTTTAGAAGTGATGGCGTATGCCACGCTATTTATTCCGCGAACTTCATTAATAATTCTCTTTGTAACACGTCCGAGAAAGTCATATGAAAACGGAAAGTAATTAGCAGTCATACCGTCGGTCGATGTTACGGCTCTTAAGGAACAGGCACATTCATAGGTTCAAGCATCACCCATAACCCCGACAGTTCGGGTCGGCAATTCAATTCCGTTTTCTAAGAAATTCCCAGTACACGCGCCGTTACTCAGCAATAGATAGCCTTTCCTCCCTACAATTTTCCGTCTCCATGCCATCCTCAAAACTGGGTACTTTCAGCAACTTGATGAGATCGTTAACATCGTCGCAGCCAACGAACTGATCCACTGTATTTACGATGGCGTTGAGATCAATGTCTGGGTCGATCGTCTCGCACAGCGCTTGTGCTTTCTGGAGAACACCGTCGGTTGACAGGGGATGCACCGGAGTACCTCGGCTGTCCATTACCACGGCAGAACGAGAAGAGCCATCTCGCATGAGAAGTTCTACTCGGTTTGGAAATTTTTCTGGGACGAATGCGTCTAGCTCGGTGGCGTGTTCCGCCTCTACTCGATCTACAATATCGAGAATTTTCTTGTCATCATGGTAATCGATATCGAAGGCGTCATAACGAGTGGGTCCGTAGGCCAACGTCGCCCCAACGATGTATGGCATACTGTACTGGGCCGCCATTACCGAATCCGGTCGCCGCATTTGATGCTGGCCGATGGCTGTCTCCGGCGATTTTACAGTGATTTTATCGATAGCCTGAGGATCAATCGAAAAACCATCTGTCGCGTCGCCAAGTGCGTCTATTAAAGAATGGAACTTTCTGCAGCAGGCGTATGGCTTAATAGAAATGTTGTGCACTTCGTAGGTTTCATTAGTGCTTTTATGGAGCATTTCTGGTTTGGGGTCTATACCAAAAAGGTGGAAAAAGCCGAAGCTACCTTCTAATGCCTCGACGGGTCCCTCGACGCCCAGATTTGCGAGCTGGGCCGCAGTAATACCGTTTTGTGACGGGATACCGCCATGCATACGTTTTACCATCGTGCCTTCTGGCTCGAACGCAAATTGATTTGCTCCACTTGCCATTGAGAGTACAAGCCCCCAAGCTCTTGCAAGGCCAGAACCATCCATACCCAAAAGATGAGCTGCGGTTGCCGCGGCACCAAAAGGTCCAAATAGGCAGGTAGGATGCCGACCAAATTCGATGATGTTAAGCGGATTAGCCGCCATACCAATTCGCGCCATAGCCTCATAGCCTGCAACAATTGCGATTAGAATATCCTGACCGCTCGAACTGAGCTCATTACCCACTGCGAGGGCTGTAGAGATAACGACAGTTCCGGGGTGGCTCATTGATTTGTCGTGGGTATCGTCGAGTTCGTATCCATGCGCCGAAGTACCGTTAACCATCCCCGCGACCGGTGCAGAGGCGCCACTGCCACTGCCGATCAGTGTCGATTTGCCCGTTCCGTTATGGCGCGCCCACTTAGTTAACATTCGACCCCAAGGCTGGACCGATCCACAAAGAGTAACCGCAGAATAATCAAGTATGAGCCTTTGAATTTGCTCAACATCGTCTTTCGACAATTGCTCAAATTTCATTGCCGCAAGCTCTTCCGCAAGTTCTATGGTTGACATGTATCGTCTCCCTACAGGTGTTGGAATTTAATTATCTTGACTCTGATCCTCTTTTAATTCGTAAAGTCTTCTTACACCCTTTTCACTCAATTTGTTTCTGTATTTGTCAAACTAACTTTCTTGTCTATGCTCATTGGACTTCCAGAAAATATCTGCACAACATTATTGATTTTATCATATTTTTTTATCGTTAAAGCATTCCCATTAAATAGGACCGCGTTTTTAACATTTTGATTTTGTTATGCCTTGTTTTTTGTTTATAAGTACTTTGTAAGTCATTGCTCATTTTCAGCACATCACCGCATTTCAAAATCATTAATAAATTCAACAGTACCAGTAAAATACCTATTATGGCTGTATGTTCCTTTGCCTACAACAACGTCACTTTGTTTTTCCTTTTAAAATTTTCATTATTTTTTCTAATTCAACCAAATAATAAATTTACAAGCATTTTTTTGCGCTTCTTCTTCACTGGAAAAAATACTATTCCCAAAAAATCCTACTTTGTACCAACCTTCATTAGTTTCCGGGTCTCTTCTATATTCTTCAAATCCGAAACTACCATCTTCTCTTTGAAAAATATCCACACAGAGCCTTTTTTCACTATTATTTATAGACCGAACAACAATTTGTTTTTTCACTGTGCAACTTTCATTTACACCATTCCCAATCGGTAGCAACGTTGATTTTATATTATTGGTTTTCAATTGCTTAATACCACCTCATAGTACACGTGCAACTTGTGTGTAAATCACATTCTACTTTGCAGGTTTCTTCTACGCGTGCTTTCCTATTGCAAATCAATAGCCCACACAATTCTTAAATGCACATTGTGCAACGAGCAATGTGCATTAACAATGCAGTTAGAAATTATATAAAAAATCGCCATATAGCCGCCCAAAAAGATTACTTAAAAGACCAATGGAGCAGCCCCTTAACCCCCGTCTCTACCGACCATAGTCTTGCGTCGCGGCGTCAGGCGAAACATAGCCGTCGGCAATGTCGTCTTCAACAGCAGCTCGGTCCCGTTCCTGTGGTGGCCCATGCCCAGCACCGCCAGCACACTGTATGGCGAAGACATCTCCCTCCTCCAGTTCCCGGGTTTTTTTCGGATGCGCAATCTCATCATTTATAGTAACGCTCGCTGGGGCACCCTTTAAACCGCCCTCGATACCGATTGCCGGATGATCAGTGCGGTCCATACGAACGGCAAATGTCATGGGCTCCGAGGACGTTGATTGCACCGCAAGCGCATGCCCCAGTCCGCCACGAAACCGGCCTGGACCACCGCTATCTATTGCGAGTTCCTTGTACTTAAACTTGAGTGGTTTTTCATTTTCAGTGACTTCAACCGGCACCCCGGATATGTTTGCCGGAAAACCTAAAGATGAAACGCCATCCATGTTTGGGCGCGCACCCAGACCACCATTAGCGAATAGGATATCCACAAAGCGTCGACCACTGTTTCCTTTGCCCATGTAAGCAGAGAGATGAGGCGGTGCTCCGGTCTCCGCGATGGCTTTATTCGGTAACGCCTGGCCAAGTGTACGAATGACCAGGCTTGGTATATACATCGCAACGAGTGCCCGAGCTCCAAGTGCCGCAGGGAATTTCGCATTGATCACAGTACCCTCCGGCACCGTATACTTAATCCGCTTCAGTGTAGCGCCATTCACCGGAGAGGCGGGCCGAGCAACGCAGATACATCCGAAAGCCGCTTCGGCAAATGACCAACGCCAAGTCGTGTTAATTCCATACGGATCCTGAGGCGACGAACCCGTACAATCAATTTCAAGCCGATCACCATCAATGGTGATCTTGCAACAAATTTTCAGTGCCTTTTCAAACCCGTCGGTTTCGGCTTCACCGCTATAGATACCGTCAGGAATTGCTTCAATTGCTTGCGCCATAGCCTGATCTGACCGGCACCAAACCGCTTCAAACAGTTCATCAAGATCGTCTCGATCAATCAAATCCATGAATTCTAGGAGACGACGCTCGGTGATGAGATTGGCTGCGAGTTGCGCTTCCAAATCGCCAATCACAATATCCGGGACACGCACGTTCATGCGAATGATTCGGAAAAGATCTTCGTTCGGTTGGCCTGCTCGGTAGAGTTTTATTACAGGTAGGCGGAACCCTTCCTCGAATATTTCCTTCGAGTCCGCTGATAGCAACCGCCCGCCCACATCCGGAGAGTGCGACACGCTCATGGCGTAGGCAACAATGCGGCCACCTCGAAATATCGGGGTTACAAAAAACACATCGTTTATCTGGCTCGCGCCTATCCAGGGGTCAGTGGTGATCAGGCTGTCACCCGGTTCGAGTGTCTCGGGTGGAAATTCGGCAAGAAAATCATGCAAGGCGAACGACATGCAACCGGTGAATGCAGGTAGTCCGTGCCGCCCCTGCGCAATCATCTCACCTTTGGAGTCGAACAAAGCACAACTGAAATCCCAAGCGTCCGTCACGATCCTTGAAAAAGCCGTACGCAGTAAGGTTGCCTGCGCTTCATCAACAATGGTAATGAGCTTGTTCCACCACATCGTCAACGTAACGGGATCAAGTCCGGTCCTATCAGCACTAGCGCGTTCAACGTTGGGAAGGCTGGTCATAGTGATACCTTGCTAATGTCTATAACAATCATTCGCTGATCGTCGATATTAAGCTCGCCACCTGGCGGTATGATGGTTGTGGATTCGGTGTCCTCGATAATTGCCGGCCCAGCAATCTTCGCCCCGATTGGAAGCTCGCCCCGTTCGAATACGCGACAGACAACGGGCTCCGGCAGCCCTGAAAACATCGCCAGCCTATCGCCTTTTGGCATTACGACTTCAGACCCTTCCACACCACCCGGCCACGCTACTTCGAGTTCCGGTCTTGGTCCGGATACATTGATTCTCCAGCTCACGGTCTCAAGCGGCACATTGTCGATCTTGCGACCGTAATAACTGCGATAGGCTTCGTAAAAGTCAGCTGTGATTTTCTTGATGCTCGTTTCAGAAAAAGGATGGTGCGACAGCGATACAGATACCTCGTAGCGCTGACCGTAATAGCGCATGTCAGCGGATAAAGTTATAGTTACACCGTCTTCGATACCTGCATCTTTCAGCTGTTGTCGGCCTTGTGTTTCCAGTTCGGCGAAACGCTGATTGACATATGCCCAATCTACATCGTGCAATTCACGCATGTAGCCGAACACAAAGTCGAAAGACATCGGCGACGTCAGACACCCAAGAGCCGACAAGACGCCGGCAGCAAACGGAATGCAAACCTCGGAAACACCAAGACGCCGGGCGACATCCCAGGCATGCGCCGGAGCCGCACCTCCAAACGCCAGCAGCGTATAGTTGCGCAAATCAATACCCTGCTCAGCTGAATAAATCGCGGCAGCATTTGCCATATTGTCATTGACCACCTCAAAAATACTCGCCGCAGCCTGCGCTGTTTCAACCGCCATCGGACCGCTAACATGTTGGTCGATCGCTGCAATAGACCGATCACGATCCAGCTGCATCTTACCACCTAAAAAATAGTCGGGATTGAGATACCCAAGGACAATATCGGCGTCCGTAACAGTTGCAAACTCACCGCCTTGCCCATAGCATGCAGGGCCTGGTGACGAGCCTGCGCTCTCGGGCCCGACAGACAAAAGTCCGAGCGCGTCCACATTGGCAATGCTGCCACCGCCTGCCCCAATTTCGATGAGTTCGACGGCGGGCGCTTTCAAAAGCAAACCACTGCCCTTTTGGAACCGCTTGACGCGAGCTACTTCGAATTCGGTTGCGCGCGCTGGTTCAAAATCTGTTACGAGTGCGATTTTTGCGGTTGTCCCTCCCATGTCGAAGGACAGTAAATGCGAGATATCTAAAGCTCGCGCATAGTGAGCGGCAATTGAAACTCCAGCAGCGGGACCAGACTCAACAAGGCGGACAGGGTGTTTGCGCGCAACATCGAGACTCAGCGTACCAGCGTTCGAGCCCATGACAAAGAACGCGCCAGACGACCCTTTTTCTGCCAACGCGTCGTCAAGCGCTCCAAGATAATTCTCAATTAAGGGCCGCACGTAAGCATTGGCAACCGTCGTGGATGCACGGCCATATTCTCCGATCTCGGGCAGAACTTCCGATGATAGCGAAATCGGGACGCCGGGGAAAACTTGTTCTGATGCAGCCTTCGCCGCAATCTCATTTGCGGGATTGGCATAGCTATGCAGGAAGCATATCGCGATAGCCTCTACCTCTTTAGCATGTTCGCTCCCCAATGCCTTGGCTACGTCGTCCGTAAGTAAAGGCGTTTGAATCGATCCGTCGAATAATGTCCGCTCCGAAACACCAATCCGGCGGCGACGCGGAACAAGAGGCGCCGGAAACTGAATGAACTAATCATGCAAATCATACCGTAGCTCGGTTCTGGTTTCGAGAGCGTCTCGAAATCCCTTGGTCGTCAACAGTAATGTTCGGGCGCCCTTGCGTTCAATGATGGCGTTCGTCGCCAATGTAGTGCCGTGGACGAGCGTGCGGATGTCACTCGCAGCGGTTTTGGTGAGATTAAGCATCTGGTCGACTGCCGTAAGAACCGCAACTTCTGGCCGATTCGGTGTCGTCAACACTTTTGCGGAATGGATCGCACCCGTGCGTTCATCAACGACAACAATATCTGTGAATGTGCCGCCAATATCAGCTCCTATCGCAATGAACCGAGCTTCAGGCACCTGATAATCTGCCAAGTTCTCGGGGCGCACTGTCCAAGTTGTTGTGGGCTTTGCCAGAGTTCACTCCGTGTGCGTAGGCATTTACGTGCGTATTTGTTCTCTTTCGCAAGCCACATACGAAACCGGTAATACCCGCTACACTTGCAAGCGCAGCTTCGTCCAAGATTGGGATTTCATCGTCTTTGAATTCTTGCTGTTTAAGTACCAAACTTCACCTACGATTTACTATGATTTTCAGTAGTCACACGGTTGTACAACAGTCTGTGTAACTGTAAAAAAGATGTTCAACTAAATCAATTCGTCAAATTTTATTTGAAATTTTTATGTAACTAACAATATACGTAATATCAAAAAGTTACAAATTTATTCCTGTTCACACTCAATGGTAGTTATATAATAAGTAATTGATAATAAGTAATAAAATAGAAAGTTTATAACAACTTTGTGGCATCTGAATAGTTTTAGCGTACTCAACTGCGTCAAACATCTCGCCCACCTTGACTTGACGGTCAATTGCCCAGCATCGTGCCACATCCTGCTCGCCAGCGAGCATGGCGGCCTCTTCATCCGTTAGCTTCAACGATCCTCGTCCCAGAAAACAAGAGCGGCGTTAGGTGCTAATTTCTGCTAATTCTCCCTCAGCCTGTTCGATCGCGCGGTTAAGTGCCCCTTGGAGAGCCTTGGCTGAGGCGAGTGTTAATTCAACCGCAGTACGCGTTCCGGGACCTTCTCCGCCATTCATGAAGTCAATGGTGATCGCTTCGTCCAGGAGAGCGTGGTGCGGATGGTCGTAGCAGACGACCGCCTGGCTCAAATTGAACCAGGCGTTGCCATCTTTTCCCTTACCTTCCGCGTCGACGATTTCAACAATGGAGGTGCACATACCGACTAGCCCTAAAGATGTTTTTCAAAAAAGGTAAACGTCTTTTGCCAGCTATCCATCGCCTGCTCAACCCTATAAAGCGGCGTGTAATAATACCAAATTCCATGGCCTGCATCATCATATCGATGGAACTCGTAATCCTTGCCATGTTTCTTCAACTGTTCTTCATGCTGATTGACCTGCTCGACGTTTGGTGCGCGGTCATCATTGCCGAAGATGCCCAGTAACGGGCAAGACAGGTCAGCAGTCATATCGATCGGCTGAACAGGCTGTTTTTCCGGACGATCGTCTTCGGCTTGCACGACGCGGCCACCCCACAAATCGACAACGCAATCGATATCGTCGCGTTTACAGGCATAAAGGAAAGCTTGCCGTCCGCCGGAGCAGCTTCCGATCAAACCAACCTTACCGTTACTCCATGGCTGCGTACGTAACCACTGCACCGCGCCTTCCGTGTCGCCAACCATCTGATCATCAGAAACGCCGCCTTCGGCACGCGCCTTAGCAGCGACATCGTCCGAAGGTCCATAACCGATACGGTCGTAAAGATTGTGGCTTATCGCTGCGTAACCATGATGAGCAAACCTTCGGGTAAATTCGCGATAGGTTTCGTCCCAGCCCGGCAAATGATGGATTAGCACCACACCCGGAAAGGGTCCTGCTCCCATCGGACGAGCTGTATAGGCATTTATAGTGTCGCCATTATACCCCGTGATTTTGATCGTTTCGGCGATCATGCTTTCGTACGTCATTATGAGACCTCTTAATTATTGGATACGAGGCGCGGCCCTTTTAAAGGGCGCCCTCCCTTATGTTTAGAGTTTAGACGCAGGCCATGCATAATTCCAAGGAAAATGAAATACGCACGATCAAGTATGCTACCTCTTTTATCAACTCAGCATCCAGGATCAAAGCCTATAACCCACCAAACCAATGACACCCAACTATCTGACTACGCAGATCCACGACAGCCTCGCCACCGGTGATTTCTCCGAAACTAACGCCAATATTGTTTCCCGTCATTTGGTAGACGCAGAGAGGAGGGGTGTGTCGTCCCATGGGATTAACAGGCTGGACCTTTATTTGAGTGAGGCTGCCAACGACGTAATCGATCCAAAGGTGGAACCGATCGCGACAGCACCACGAAACGGTCTGCAAAAGGCATTACTCCCACTCGATAGTAACCCTATCGAAAAACTATTATTTATCAACTGCTTAATAAACTAGAATAATACGTGTGTAACTAATGTGTAACCCGCCTTTGTACTGCACGCTTTTAATACGTCTACGTTTCTATTACTTTTCAAAATTTTGCACAATCACTGGCTGCACATTTTACAGCGTTACCCACACTTAATTTTCGTCTGCAAGGGCGAGTTAAAAAACTCTGCTAATTTCTTCTTATCCTGTTCGTTTGTGCCTTTTGATTCAGCATTACGCAACCTGCTTATAGCCAGTTCTACTGTAGATAATTTAGCTTCACGTTTGAACGTTACCCGCATATCAGCGCTCTGTTTATCTAAACTGCTTAAGGTGACCACACGTGGCGCTGATGGCATTGATTGCTTAACTGGGTAAAGCGTTCCCTGAGTTAGAAATTTAACTCCCTCGACCCGACTTGCTTCGGCATCGAAAACATAAATGAATATTCCACCGATCAACTTGCGCTTGACCTGCGGGTCGCGCTAGTATTCACCCGCATTATGAACCGAAAACGCCCCAGCGAGGTACCCGCCGATGCCTGAGAAAGCCGATTTGCTTCTGGTTGGATTCATGTTTGGCGCCGCGGAGGCGCGCCTGGGCACGATGTTCCGCGTCCATCGGATCGAGGATTTCGCGCAGGCACACGACTTGCCAGCGGAAACCGCCGGGAAATTCCGCGTCGTATCCGTCGGCATGGTGGGCACTGGCCATACCAGCACGGTCGCGGTGAACGGGGCGTTTTTCGACTGTTTCCCCCGCCTGGAACTGCTTGCGGCGCTTGGCGTGGGGGTCGATTATATCGATGTCGAGGCAGCCACCGCGCGCGGCGTGACCGTAACCAACACGCCGGGCGCGAACACCGAGGAGACGGCCGCCACCGCCATGGGCTTGCTGCTGTCTACGGTCCGCCAATTGCCACAGGCCGACCGCTTTATCCGATCTGGCAAGTGGCCGTCGGCGATGTTTCCGCTAACCGGCACGCTGCGTGACAAGCGCCTCGGCATCCTTGGCCTGGGCAACATAGGGCGGGCGGTGGCCCGCCGCGCCGAGCCGTTCGGCCTGGAGATCCTCTATCACAATCGCAATCGCCGCACCGACGTAGCCTACACCTATGTCGACTCAGCGCTCGAACTGGCCCGCGCGGTGGATATTCTGATGGTCATTGTGCCGGGAGCCGAGGACACCCGCAACCTGGTGGACGCCGAAATTCTGCGGGCACTGGGCCCGGAGGGCGTTCTGCTCAACTGCTCGCGCGGCACGGTGGTCGATGAGAAAGCCTTAATCGCAGCCTTGCGGAACAAGGTCATCGCGACCGCGGGCCTGGATGCCTTCCTGCACGAGCCGCACGTGCCGAGCGAACTGATCGCGATGGGGCAGGTGGTCCTGTTCCCGCACATAGGCTCCGGAACCCACCACACCCGAGAGGTGATGTCGATGGCGGTGCTGGATAACCTAGCGGCCTGGAACGCCGGCCAACCGTTGCCAAGCCCGGTTTAGCGGTTCTGCAGGTTGCTGATTGGGATCACTTGGCCAATGATGACGAGATAGGCTTGATGGCTTGCTGTGATGACGGAAGTTGGCAAAGCATCGCCGAAAAGATTCCCTCCTATGCTGATTATCACAGCATTGAATTTGCTTTCGGGACGCCCCTTCGCGAGATTAAGGCGCATTAGTATTTGGCTGCTTTTATATATCCCGCCATTCGCTCACCGCTTCAGTCTAAAGTTTTTGTAATAGTTTCTTAGCTTTGGATTTAATGTGCACTTCAAGGTGCTAACAAGCCATCAAGGGCTCTATTAAGAAACGTTTCATATTTTTCCACTGTTGAGAACTGGATTGGTAAACTTCTATTCTTACCTGAATGTTAAATGCTGTTGCCACGCTTCTAGTGTTATCTTGAGGCGATAAACATTTTTCATCCCAGTCTAAGCCTAAGTAATCAATTATTTGGTGCGTCTCGTTTTCCTGATTAACTGTTTGTAGTTCGTAATCAAGATTTTAAATTCTTTTACTAAGCGCGTTTTCCCAAAACTCCATTAGATTTTCATAAAGTCTGTGTTACCTAACTAATACAATTAAATCAATTACTTAGTTATACAAATCTACTCCCACTCAATAAAATTATTCCGAATAACTATTTAATTTCAATAACTTAAATTTACTTTGAAACCTCTTTGAAACTATCGGGACTATAGCAAATCATTAGTTCCCGCCGATATGTTTTTAATAAATAGTACTAACAAAATATTGTTAGCGCCCGTTACTCTAAAGACACGCCGAAAATTTCTCCGACATCCCAGGTGGAACAAGACCTTCGTTCCTTGACTGGAATTTCACCGCAGTAACTACGTTTTGGAATTTGTGGAAATTTATATTTAATCCTTCCAGATTCAGAAAACCGTTCTCTCGGTTCAATCCATAGACCATCGATGATAGTACTTTTAGAAACTGTTTTACCAGTTGCATCATATACCGTCATAGAAACAGTAATTGCTGTGATTACAAAATCATTTTCATTACGTCCCTCAGGGCGAATGGAGGCATACTCGTCACTAACATAAAGTGATGCCCTCCAGTCTGACTTGTAAAGATATTGAGGTGTTTGATGTTTTTGTACGCAATAGTGCCTAGTAGTATCTTTTTTAATAAGTTCGGATTTGTTTTTTCAAAACAAATATTGACCCCCTTAACTGTACCTTTTGACAGTTTTTCGCTTACCCTCGTTTGTGCCTCCTCGCACCCGGTGAGCATGTCTAGAACGATAAGCAAAAATATATTTTTCTTCATCGGGGAAGTCTGACAAAAAATAGGGATTTAAGAAATAGGAATATCGATTTTCACTCCTGCGGGCTCATGTAATTCAATAATCCGCCTACTTTGAATAATCTTTGCAACTGGAAAAACTAAGGGATTGATTTTATTGGTTTTTATTTTAGTTTGAAACTACTTTAAAATAAATTTATGATTTATTATCAATGACTTAGGATCATATAATCACTCCCACTCTATTGTCCCAGGCGGTTTAGAAGTGATGTCATACGTCACTCTATTTATTCCGCGGATTTCATTAATAATTCTCGTCGCAACATGTCCGAGAAAGTCATGTGAAAACGGAAAGTAATCGGCGGTCATACCGTCGGTTGATGTTACGGCTCTTAACGCACAGGCATATTCATAGGTTCGAGCATCCCCCATAACCCCCACAGTTCGGACCGGCAGTAAAACTGCGAACGCCTGCCAAATTTTATTATAAAGGCCCGCGTTCCTTATTTCCTCCAAGTAAATGGCGTCAGTTGACTGAAGTATTTCTATTTTTTCCCTAGTAATTTCGCCAGGAATTCTAATTGCTAATCCTGGACCAGGAAACGGGTGTCTTCCCACTAAAACTTCAGAAAGACCCAATTCCCTGCCGAGGTCTCGAACTTCATCCTTAAAAAGCTCCCTCAACGGTTCGACTAATTTGAGTTGCATTCGCTCTGGGAGCCCACCCACGTTATGATGCGACTTGATGGTGACGCTTGGTCCTCCTCTAAACGATACACTTTCAATTACGTCCGGATAAAGGGTCCCCTGAGCCAGAAACGCAACATTTTTGATTCTTCTTGCCTCTTCTTCAAATACGTCAATAAATAATCTTCCTATAGTTTTACGCTTTAACTCCGGGTCGTTAATCCCTGTAAGAGCTTCAAGAAAAACCTCGCTCGCATCCTTATGGAGAAGTGGAATATTATAGTGGTCCTGAAATAAAGTAACTACTTCATCTGCCTCACCTTTTCGTAACAGACCGTGATCAACAAAAACGCAAGATAGTTGTTCGCCTATTGCTTCATGAAGCAAAACGGCGGTTACAGAAGAATCAACTCCCCCGGACAAACCACAAATAACGCGAGAAGTACCCACCTGCTCCCGTATTGCATTTACTGTTTGGCTTCGAAAAGCAGACATCGTCCAATTGCCTGAACAACCCGCCACCTTCTTTATAAAAGCATTCAGTAGCTCTCCACCATGAGGCGTATGGATTACTTCCGGGTGAAACATAGTACCATAATATTTTCGTGCTTCATCGGCTATAATTGCATAGGGAGCACCCTCGCTTTTCGCAACACTTCTAAAACCCGTTGGTAATTCGATCACCCGATCCCCGTGACTCATCCACACTTGCTCTTTGGCACCTACGACCCACGGACCCGAAAAAATACCACAATTTTTCTCTATTAAAACTTGAGCCCTTCCAAATTCACGATGATTCGAGTGTTCAACACGGCCACCCAATTGCTCGCACATAGTTTGCTGTCCGTAGCAGATACCAAGAACTGGAAGTCCGGAATTGAAAACAAAATCTGGTGCTCTCGGAGTACCTGCATCTAAGACAGAAGCAGGTCCCCCGGATAGAATTATTCCATTTGGTATAAAATCCTGGATTCGCTTGACATCAACGTTAAACGGAAAGATCTCACAATAAACCCCATTTTCTCGAACACGACGGGCAATCAACTGCGTTACCTGACTGCCAAAATCAAGGATCAGAATGCGGTCTGTCATTAAATACTTTCTTCAAACCAACCATGAATAATAAAAACAATCCTGCAATAAAACGAGCACAAGACTATATTTTCAACCAAATTTCAAAATCCGAAAAACATCCTATTGCGCGATCATTTTTAATACCAGCTCATTATAACGTTCTGCACCTTCAAATTGAGTCCAATGTCCGATTCCTTCAAGTATATCAACCTTGGCATCCGGACGTTCATCCAGCAAGATGTTAATACGCTGATCAAGAGTGTCCAAAGTTGTTCGATCTAGAGAACCCCAGATAGCGTTGATTGGGCCGAGTATATTTGGGAGTGCCTCTATTAGTCGATTTGTAAGCGAAATCGGCCTCGAGACCGTACGTGCTCGCGCGGAATTAACGATTTGAATGTGAGTCGCTAGCTTGCCAACATTTTTTGGATCCGCCAACATTAGCCACTTCATATTATTTTGTGCCGCTTCTCGTTGCACGTCCAACTCGAGGTCAAAACGAATTCTTTTCATAGCATTGGACACGCGCTCACGAGGACCAAAACCTGCCCCTCCCACCATATTGAAGCTGGCAAGTTGGGGTCCGAGTTTTTCAGCAACCACGCTACCAATGACTGAACCAAATGAAAATCCTATTATATGCACTGGCTCATCGCATTCTGTCAGTCGAGTGATACCGTAGTGAACAATATCTGCAATTCGATCGGCGGTATACGGTGGTCCAACGTCGCTACTATCGCCCAATCCCGGAAGATCTGCGGCCAGGACACGAAATCGAGATTTTGCTAAAATTTCAACATTGCGACACCAATGATTCCATGATCCATGACCACCGTGGAGTAATATTATGGGTGTCCCCTCTCCCCACTGACGCCAAACCATTGAGCCTTCGCCACACAATGTTTCTTTAAGTTCAGCTCGACTGGCGATATCTGCCAACCAACCCTGCGGATCATTTTCAGCTTCGACTATTATCGCGTCCATTACCCTTCGCCCGGTTGAAGTTTTCTTGTATAGGTAGGGCTGATAATTACTTCATTTAATGTAACTCTCATGGGCATTTTTAAAATAAACACCACAATTTCCCCCATATCTTCAGACTGAATTAGCCTAGCCCTCTCCTCATTTGGAACGGGGATAGGTCTATCATCAAGTATTGGAGTGTCAACTTCACCAGGACAAAGCACACAAGCACGAATTCCTTCATTTCCATATTCCATGTTCATGAGTTGATTGAGTGCCATAACCGCATGTTTAGAAGCTCCATATGCCACCCCAGCTCTAGGCGAATAATTTACCCCTGCTTTTGACGAAGTTGTGATAATCGTGCCCTCCGCCCGTGGTCGCATTACACGAACGGCCGCTTCGGCACAATTATAAGCGCCCTTAACATTTACGTCGATAACTTCATCCCAGTCATCTAAATTACCCGCCCCCCAGTTTCGGTCCGTAACGTTGATACCATGATTGTTGAATAGTAAATCGAGTTGGCCGTATTTTTTCGAAATTTCCGAGGCCATAGTCCGCATGCCTTCTCTATCCATTGCATCACCCTGAGCAATCTCAACATTAGAACTAAATCTTTTAATTTCCTCAGCCACCTCTTCCAACGGATCTATTCGCCTGCCCGTTAAAACAACGGTAACGCCTTCTCTCGCTAAGGCCAAGGCGGCGTGCTTTCCAATTCCAGTTCCGGCTCCAGTAACCCACCCCACCATTCCATTTATTTTCCGCATACCTAATTCCTTTTCTTTCCAAAATTCCCGTTCTTACTTAAAGTTCTGTTAATTATGTTCATTCCACACAAAATAGATGACATAAAAAATTTAAATGACTCTTAAGCAGCTGATTCATCTTCGAACAACGTGGCGTAGTCTTTCTGGAAACGCCCGCGGATCTCTTTGGTTACTTATGGGCGGGCTTTTCGCTACCATAATGGTCACAGGGATAAAATTTGTCGGCCAGAGACTACCGGTTTTGGAAATATTATTTTTCCGGCAACTATTCGTTCTTATTCTATTAAGTCCTCTGTTCGTCCGAGAATTTCCCGGTGCATTCCGTACACAAAGACTTAAATTGCATTTGTCCCGTTGCGCCATTTCAATCATCGCTATGACAACCGGTTTTACGGCAATTGTGCATATACCTCTCGCCGAAGCTACAGCTATCAGCTTTTCTCGCGCTATGTTCGCCACCTTACTCGCTATTTTGGTATTAAAAGAAGTTGTAGGTTTACGACGGTGGGGAGCCACCATTATTGGATTTATTGGCGTTATTGTAATCATTAGGCCTGGTCCAGATGGGATAAATGAATATGCGGTGCTAGCACTATTTTCGGCCGCCTTAGTCGCTTGTAACCTCATTATGACAAAAAGACTAGCCATGACCGAGAGTCCCAGTACGATTATGGCCTACCATGCGGGTGTCCTTACGGTTGCTTACGCTGTCCCCGCTTGGTGGCTCTGGATAAAGCCGACCTGGACAGAGTTAGGACTTATTGTTGGGATCGCATTGTTGATGTCGATGGTTCAATACTCCACTATTCGTGGCTATAAAGAAGCTGAAGCCAGTGCAGTACAACCTCTAGAGTACGTAAGATTGATCTATGCGGCTGGAATCGGCTTCTTAATATTCTCAGAGGTACCAACCATTTGGACTTGGATCGGAGCAACTATGATCATCGCAAGCTCTTTTTATACAATGAGGATAAACGCGTCAAAACCCGACAGTTGACGCATATAAAACAACAATTAGCTGAAATTAGTTCAAATTCTATCCCGGACTTTTTAGTCCAACCCAGAGGATAAAATTTATCGCCACCAAACTGCAGCATTGGAGAAACCTTATAGCACTTGTTCCATTACTGATTTGCGTTTTGTGTAGACGCCTTAAATCAAAAACATATATTAAGGCTTAGTATAATTCTTAAAAATGATTAAATGAAAACAGTGTGGATTTCCCGCAACGTTTTTTCCAAGGTCTGTCTCCGATGAATAAACCCAAAAATAACAAACCCAAAGGATCTAAAAAAAAGAAACCGGTTACCTATAAACTTGAACCGATCATCGCTTTCGATTCAAAAATCAAGTTAGGCATACTAACACTGCCATGCTTACTGATCGTCGGCCTAGGCATTAGTGGCTTGATTACGGGAGTGAGTATAATCGAGGGAGGTATATTGGTACATTGTGCAATGATCGGTATTAGCGGAATTTGTTCATTCACTTTGTTGCAAATGGCTTTCGACTCTAAACCTGTACTGGTCATCGACGAAAATGGAATTATGTGTCGACGACCCGATATAGGAATAATTCCTTGGCGTGCCGTGGTGGGGTTAGGAACGTCGCGTGCAACCGTCCTGAGACAAGTATTTTTAGTAGCGGTCGACGACAATGAATTAGACGAAAAAGCTCAACAACATCTGCGGGACCGAATTAGTTTTCTCAGCAACCTGTCTCCCGGAGTTTCCAAATTTGAACGCCGGCTAGCAGGTTATCCAACGTTCCATATAACAATCTCTAACTTCTCTATGTCTATTCCCGATTTCGAAGATCGTATGCAAGAACAGATTCGAGTTAACCATTTAAGAAGCTGAATCGAGGAATAGAAAACAATTATTTTCAGTCACATATTAGTGACGGTTAGCTCAATACTTGCTATTTCGCCGAAAGTCGCTATCGCTTTCTTACCCATGGGAGCGGGGCCAACTGCGGCACCCACGGTCGCCACCTGACCCGCCTCTAAACTAATCCCTCTCCTAGAAAGGTCGTTGGCCAACCAAACAAGGACTTCTAAAGGTTCACGTCGGTTCTCCCGCGGAACTCCCGGGACAGGAGGACCACCATCCACACTTAGTTCAATGGGAATATCAAGGAGAGACATATTACGCCAGTCACTAATGTCGTCGCCAAACACGACGCCAATCTGAAAGCCATTGTCGGCATATCCCAATAGAAATTCTTTTTCAACTTGCGGATTAAGCCTTTCTCCAGAGAACCGTGTGCCAACCAACTCAAAGGTAGGAACTAACACTGCGTGTTCGGCTACTTCTTCGGGGCTGAAATCCGAAGATCGAGGAATTAAATCGGATAAAATCCTGAAAGCTAGCTCTACCTCAAGCAATGCGCGTCCGTACACTTTCTCCGATAGCAACGCTGGACTTTTGATGAGGTTTGGTTGAAAAACTCGACCGACCAATTCACCCCCTACTTTCCAGCCGACTACCTTATGTCCAATTTTTTTTGCCAATTCATCCTGAATGGCTACAGCTGTTTTTCGATCTTGCGGACGGAGTTCTCCCGAGAGCAGGTCAATCGTCTTATTTTCCACCCAAGCCTCTGCCAATTTTTCCGCTGCTTCTGTAATTTGATTCGGTGTCATTCGTATTTCCATTAATTTAATTGAAAATTAGCCAACTCTTCTTCTTCAAAATGGTCCTTTAAACAACTATTTACTGGACGGCTTATTTTCTGTTTCCTCAAGAACAAGACGTTGATAACCTTCAACCCCTCCGCCTATATCTTCCGGCCATTCAAGTGTCATCAATTCAAACCTAATATCTTTTGGAGCAAACAACACAAGTACGGTTTGCAGCCAAACGGCTAAACATGCCAACAAAGACAATAGCAAGCCCGCGCCAAAAATTGATTTTATTATCCATCGATGCGTTAATCCCGTGAGAGACATGGATATTTCATTGTTAACATAGGACATGTATAAAAACTCCCATGCGAAATAACTGATAACAATTGTAAACGGGATCGCAAAAAGCGAAGTTCCTAAAAATTCTATCCACGCCTGAGCCTGTGGCCCCAGTCTTCCTCGAACTAAGTCTACCCGCACGTGGCTGTTACGAATAAACCCATAACCAAAAACCAATGCAAAAAGGGCTGTGTGAAAATGCCATTCTAACTCCTGTAAAATCGTGGAAGAAAAAGCTTCACCAAAATTCCGCATCATAAACTGCTGAACCCAGATAGCCTTGCGTGCAAAAACATCCCAAACGGTAATAAAAATGATGGGCAGAAATAATAACGCGGCCCAACGGCCTATCCAATCGGTTAAATCCCGAAGGTAATAGGATAAATTTATAACAGACGAAACGCGGTTATCAGGCATTTCACTGGCCTCCTAAATCATTCTGGACAGCCACAAGGAAACGTCAGGCCACATAATGACTATAACCATTCCTATCAGCTGAAGAATTACGAAAGGGATAATGCCCATATAAATATTTTCTATCCTTACTTCTTTAGGCGCTATTCCCTTCATATAAAAGAGCGCAAATCCAAACGGTGGTGTCAGAAATGACGTTTGTAAATTCACCGCCATTAAAATCGCGAACCAATATACAACCTCACGACCCGAAACGTGATCTCCAAAGTCCATAGACGCCACAAGTGGAGTAAAAACCGGAAGTACGATCAGAACAATTTCAACCCAATCTAGAAAAAAACCAAGCATAAAAATTATGCCAAGAATTATAAACAAAACACCCCAGGACCCAAACTCGGTAGCTAGGATTAGTTCTTCCACAACGTCGTCACCACCGAGAGACCTAAACACGTAGGCAAAACAAGTCGCGGTAACAATCAAAAGGAATACCATTGCCACTGTTGTGGCCGAGGATTGGCAGACATTTCTTAACATTTCCCACTTCAACCGTCCTTTAAACAGGGCGAGCAGGATTGCGCCAAATGAGCCAATAGCACCTGCTTCACTTGGCGTTGCAATTCCTAAAAGGAGCGATCCTTTTATAAATGCAATCAAAAAGACTGGCGGAAAGAAACCACGAATCAGCAATCCCGTCATTTCCCCCTGTGGAACTGCCAGCAATTCAGGGGGAAGCCGAGGAGCCACATGCGGCTTAGCTGTCGCAAGAGTTGCAACATATATTAAATAAAATGATGCTAAAATTAAACCGGGGACTATTGCCGCCATAAATAATTTGCCTACCGAGATAGACATTAAATCTGCAACGATGATCAACATAATACTTGGCGGTATGAGAATGCCAAGACACCCTGAAGCAGCAATAACACCAGTGGCAAGAGATTGGTGGTACCCCTGCTTCAACATGGTTGGCAAAGCTAATGCGGTCAACATGGTTACCGAGGCTCCAATGATTCCCGTCATAGCGGCCAAAATTGTTCCCATAACAGTTACGGCTAAAGCCAACGCACCCGGCACCCTCTTGAGTAGCACTTGACATACATAAAGCATATCATTTGCCACCCCGCTGCGTTCCAACATTACGCACATGAATACAAATAACGGAGCAGCCACAAGGACGAGGTTTTCCGCGGCCTGACCCCAAACCCGCGGCAGAAAATTCAAAAATTCTATGAGCTCGAACATATCGGCTAAAAAACCAAAAACACCAAATATAATAGCCAAGCCGCCCAATATATAAGCTACGGGATATCCGGAAAATAACAGAACGCCCAAACTAACAAACATGAAAATAGAGAGATATTCGGCCATCTGGGACGATCCCCATTTTTTGGAATTAAATGCAAGTGCAGTAGTTTATTTCGTCTAAACACGCGGTACTATACTGTTTATAGAGCATAAAGAGGTAGTAATAAATAACTTACCGAGCATCATCACAAGAACGTTATTGGCAACTCGTTGTTAAAAGTATTTTACACTGGGCAATATCGTCGGCGAAACGATTTAATCTTATTAACTTTTTGGCAACAACCCAAATATAAATACTCGGCATAAATTTGACTTTTCTATAAGCTAATTCCCTTTTTGAATTGAACACAGCTACGCCCAAAATTGATTTGCTTAACCTCCATGAACTAATAAGCGTCCTTCAGCGGAAATTTGTGGCCAAAATAGACCCAAAAATTTGTAAATGTCCCCAACGTCGTACATATAAACGGGCGGCCTTTGTTAATAGGCATCGCAATAAATTTATTGAACGTTTATTCGATAATTATGAGTCCGAAATTAGTCACATTTTGCACACATCAGAGTGGTCTTATGCCAACAAGAATAAGCAAAAACAGTTTAATTTATTAGGTAAGTCAAAGCTTTGGAAAAAAGGAACATTGCCCGGAGGCTGGAGGCATAAACATTAAAACCATGTTTTGCCGTGCCAAGTGCCACCTTATCGGGTGTTTAAAAACATCTTGGTCATCTCGTATATGTTAGAAATAAGTATTACCCCGTTGGCTTTGACAAAGCGATTAGATGATGTGCAGTATTTAGAAGTAGGTAATTAAGTACTTACGTTGCTGATTTAATCTAAAATGGGTTTTCTCAGGTAGAACACACCCAACTCGTTAAGTCGCTATACCAATTTTAGGCATTAGCATGCACGATAGGGCTATAGAGATAGAAATAATAAGCGGAGGATGGAATGTTAAAATGGTTAAAACTGCCAATTATGGCAGCTATTATTGCGGGACTCGGTCTAGGGATGGCAACCCCTTCCGACGCAGGGGATAAAAAGAAGTATAAACTCCACGGTTTTGTCCCCAGCACCCTTCCAATCCTGGGGATTGGCGGTAAACGGTTTTCCAAGGCTGTAACAAAATTGTCCCAAAAGTCTTTGACGCTCAAATATTTTGAGCCTGGTAGTCTTGTCCCAGGATTTAATTACAGTGAAGCGATACGGGGCGGCGGTCTTAAAGTTGCTTATGGTTCTGCTGGCCTTCATTCTGGCACAATTCCGGCCTTAAATTTCTTTGTAGCCGTGCCTTTTGGGCCGAGAGCTGGTGAATTTTATGCGTGGATAGAACACGGTGGAGGACGAGACCTGTTCAATGAATTATACGATAGTATAGGCCTGCGCGGTGATATTCCTTGTACCACAGTGGCGCCGGAAACTGCCGGTTGGTTTAAGAAAAAATTGAACGGCATCGAGGATCTGGACGGAATGAAAATGAGAATCTTTGGTTATGGTGCCAAGGTTCTCCAAAAATTCGGCGTTTCAACCCAATTACTTGCAGCGACAGATATTTATCCAGCTCTCGAACGTGGGGTTATTGATGCAAGTGAATTCTCTATGCCAGCTATTGATGAAAACCTTGGATTTGCAGAAATTGCAAAATGGAATTATTTCCCAGGTTGGCATCAACAGGTTTCCTTACAAACGGTAGATTGGCATAAAGATACGTATGATAACCTTTCCGATTATCATAAATACGTTCTCACGGCAGCATGTGGCTGGGTAAACCAAGTTTCGCTAGCCGATTCCGAGGGACTTCAAATCGGAGCTCTCAAGCGAATGAAAGAGAAGCAAGGTGTGACAACACTACGCTGGTCCGACGAGGATCTTGCCAAATTCAGGGCTGCCTGGGGTGAAGTTGTCAAAGAAGAAATCGCAAAAGACAAAACATTTGCACGAGTACACAAGTCTTTCACTGCTTTTCGCAAAGCATGGGCGACCTGGGGTAACTTGGCTTATGTAGAGTGATTTGGCAAAAGCACCGATATGATTTCAAGGGACCGCGTAAAGGACCCGGGAATTTAGGTTAAGAAAAGGGTGGGCATTTTCGACCCACCCTTTTTTTGGTTATAATATTCATCTTAAATTCAACATTTACCCAGCCTAGATACCTGTACTACCAGTTAAAAATACAACAACTTTTCTTAATATGATTGAGATTGACCGCCTTCATAAACAATTCGGGGCATTTACAGCAGTAGATGAACTTAGTTTGAGCGTCTATGAAGGTGATGTCATTGCGTTTCTAGGTCCGAATGGAGCTGGAAAATCAACCACTTTTCGTATGATAGCAGGTTTTCTAACGCCAACATCGGGAACGATCCGGATTCGTGGATTTGACGTGGTCAAACAAGCATTAGCCTCAAAACAACAGCTTGGGTATCTGCCTGAAGGTGCTCCATGTTATCCTGATATGACACCCGTCAATTTTTTGCATTTCGTTGGAAAGGCACGGGGATTAAATCCTACAAAAATGAAGGAACGATTTGATTATGTCGTTAATAAAGTCAATCTGGAATCAGTGTTAGAGCAGCGGATCCAAACATTATCGAAAGGCTTTAAGCGTAGAGTCGCTTTGGCCCAAGCAATCTTGCATGATCCCCCAATTTTATTATTAGATGAACCCACTGACGGATTGGACCCGAACCAGAAAAGGGAACTTCGCGAATTTATTAATGATATTGCTCAACAAAAGGCCATAATCATATCAACCCACGATTTAAATGAAGTTCAAATCGTCTGCAATCGTGCCGTTGTTATGTCCAACGGGCAGAAACTCGTAGATACAACGCCCGACATTTTAAAACGGGAGACTATTACAAATAAATCGATATTCATTCAATCGCCTACTGCAGATATCGCTCCGATTTTAACTGAGCTTGACGGCGTGTCTGCCGTGGAAAGGATATCTGCTATTTCCTACCGAGTTTACTCTAAAGAAACTTCGCAAACACTTAACCTCATCAAGGAAATAGCTAAAAACCGGAGCTGGTTACTGGATGAGCTGCATGTAGTTTCACCGGATTTAGACGAGGTATTTTATCACCTCACAACGAGACCAAAAGAATAAATGCAGTCGTTATTTAAAAACAATTGAGCTATCATTATGGGCGCCATATTTCAAAGGGAATTTGTCAGTTATTTCGACACACCTATCGCATATATATTTGGGATTTTATTCTTATTTCTGACAGGTATTCTTACATTTTATCCAGGCGGTTTTTTTATCCGTGGCGAAGCTGATCTAAAACCATTTTTTGGATTTTTACCATGGATTTTTCTAGTGCTTTTGCCAGCAATTTCAATGCGACTCTGGTCAGAAGAAAGGAGATCAGGAGCTATTGAACTTCTGCTCACACTTCCTGTTACTACTCTATCGACGGTGCTAGGAAAGTTCTTCGCAGCATGGTTATTTACATCAGTCTTGCTGGGATTAACCTTTCCGTTGTGGCTAACCGTCAGCTATTTAGGAGACCCCGATCATGGGGTTATTTTTGCAAGTTATATCGGTGCTGCCCTTATGGCTGGCGCCTATCTGGCGATTGGATCTTGTGTTTCCGCGGCAACAAAAAGCCAGTCCGTGGCGTTTATTATAAGTTTTGTCATTAATTTCCTATTCACTGTATCAGGAGCTCCTATAGTACTCGATTTTTTTGCCGAATGGGCGCCAACAGTCGTTTTACACTCAATCGCTTCTTTCAGTTTTCTCTCTCATTTTAAAGCCATCACCCAAGGCGTGATTGATGCTCGAGACATTGTTTACTTCATGTCCCTCATTTGTTTTTGGCTTTTCGTTAATCTATACGTAATAGAAAGAAATAAAGCAAAGTGAACGCCGGATTTTTAATTTTTAAAAGAAAAGCTGTAACAGGTCTAGACGTGCTATTCGCCTTTATTCTATTCGTTTTACTTAATTTTCTGGCCGGTTCTCTACTATCAAACACCAAACTGGATCTAACAGAGGATGGGCTGTTCACGTTGACTCCTGCCACTCTCAAAATTGCTGCCAGTATGGAAGAACCAATAAAATTAAAATACTTTTTCTCTAATAATCTAACAAAAGAAGCTCCGGCCATTAGGCGATATGGTCAAAGAGTCCAAGAACTATTAGAACGATATGTCACCGCATCTTCCAATATGATCCAATTAGAAGTCATTGATCCTGGAACCTCGATTGAACATGAAAATATTGCGGATAGGTCTGGTCTAAGATCAATAGAGATGAAAAATGGTGCCAAATTATATTTTGGGTTGATAGGTACAAACTCCACAGATGGCGTCCAAATCATTCCGTTTTTTACTCAAGAAAAGGAACATTTTCTTGAGTATGAATTAACGCAATTGATGCATCGACTTTCTATGGCAAGGAGACCGGTAATCGGCCTATTGACCAGTCACCAAATGCATAGTGAAGAAAATAGCATGATGAGTTTGCACGGCAGAAGTCGGCCATCATGGGCAATCGTTGACTTTGTCCGGAAACGTTTTGAACTTCGAATCCTAAAGGGTTTTCCAATTCCCGATAACCTGGACGCTTTACTAATCGTACATCCCGGTCTGTTGGATGAAAAGATTCTTTATGCGATTGACCAATATGTATTAAAAGGAGGAAAACTTATCGCATTTGTAGACCCTTATTCCGAGGTAGCAATCTCTCAACGCAACCAAGGGTCCACCAAAGGGATTATTCCCAGAAAAGATTCAAATCTAGAATCTCTGTTGAACCGTTGGGGGGTTTCCATAGTCCCCGGGAAAATAATCGGGGATTTCAATACGGCGCAGAAAGTTGACGCTAGTAGCGATGGCCAACAAAAAATCATTCCATACCTGCCCTGGCTGCGCTTGTCTCAGCGACATCTCAACCAAAACGACATAGTAACAAACGGGTTGGGTTCTTTAAATATCGCAAGTGCCGGCAGCATTGTGGAAGTTGAATCGAGCGAAACAAAGCTGACACCTCTTGTAGAAACATCAAAAAATTCAATGCTATTGGATGCCGATCTTCTAAGTGCCTCTCCCCATCCCGAACGATTAATAGAATTCTTTAAATCAGATAAAAAGAAACATGTAATAGCTGCACGTATCGCTGGTCTCGTTTCAAGTAGTTTTCCGGACGGACCTCCTAGATCCGTGCTTGACCAGATAAAAAATACCAACAAAAAACTAAGCCCGCATCACGACAAAAGCCTACAATCTATAAATTTAATAGTTATTGCTGACACGGATCTATTATTTGACCAACTTTGGCAGCGCAAACAACGCGTTTCGGGGCAAGAAATAAGTATACCGATAGCCGCAAATGCCAATTTGCTAATGAATGCCCTTGAAAACCTATCGGGATCAACTGAACTCGTAAATCTTCGCCTCCGGAGCAAGTCATCCCGACCTCTTTCCGTATTAAATGACATGAACCGTTCGGCAGAACAACAGTTCCTAAAATACGAGCGAGATATAAATAACAAAATCAAACGAGCTCGGCAAAACATTGAGACCTTATCTTCAAAAGACCGTAACTCGCCAGGACCGGTTCAAGTTGGAGAAACCAAATCAGAAATTAGCAAAGCCCGAGCGGAAATCGATTACTTTAAAAAACAAATACAGCAAGTTCGGCGCAAACTTCACGATGATGTTGATCGTCTACAAGCAACAATAAAATTTGCGAATATTGGATTAATACCCATCGTCATCGGACTCTCAACACCACTAATTTTGTTTTTTCGATCGCGCCGTCGGTACACACTTAGTATTATCCATTGGTACCGTTTTACTCAAATGAAGCCCCGTATTCATAAAGGGCTAACAGTGATCGTGGGTTTATTTTTTTTCCTGTCTGCCTGGATATTGTATGACAGGGATTTTAAATCCGGGCCACGAACACTCCCAGAAAAAATTTTTCCTGATTTAAATCAAGACGTCAATTCCATTGTATCGATAATTATTGAAACACGATCCGGTGTGTTTCGAATTTTAAAAAGCACGGCAAACAAATGGATCGTTCCGAAAAAACACGGCTATCCAGCCAACTTGGAGACCGTAAAGAAAACGATACTGGGCATTTCAAACTTAAAGCCTATTGAGCTAAAAACCAAAAAATCCACCTTACATGGCAAATTACATTTAAATAAGCCTCAAGATCTCGGCAAGGGTATATTAATAACTTTACAGAATGCTGAAGATGTTGAATTAGCGTCCATACTATTAGGCAAAGTAGAATCCCCTGGCTCACCGAACGTACCGGAACTCATTTATGTTCGTAAAGCAAAGGATAATCAGGCTTGGTTAGCCGAGGCTAAATTTAAAGCACCGGATGAAATTGTTAAATGGTTAGATAGCAGACTACCTATTATTCAAAGACGCCGTATCCAGTCCGTTAAAACCATTAAACAAGGAAACAAATCTATTTATTTATTCAGAACCGATCCAAACGATAAAATTTTTCATTCGCACGGATCCGTCAGTTTAAATCCAACGACTAAGACCACCCAGTTAGCTCAGCTACCTGCTGGGACGGTTCTACTAAAAGCTGCAGAAGCTGAGAAACTGATATCAAGCCTGGAAATGATTAGGTTCGACGACGTAATGCCGATTTCCCAGTATGATATTTTTGACGCAATATCGGCGGAATTTACAACTTTTGAAGGTCTCATAGTTGAGCTAAAAGTCAAATTTATTGAAAATAAATATTGGGTGAATTTTCGAGCACGGTTTGACCCGACTAAAAGTAAACTAACATACTTTAACGAGAAACAAATTAAAGGGATGAAAACGTCGGACGATGCAAGATCCCAAGGATTAGTAATAAACCAGAAACACAATCCCTGGTGGTATCAAATCCCCGCTCACAAAGGAAAAGCGTTCTTACTCACAAAAGAAGATATTACAATCGTCAAACCTCCGCCCGAATAAATATCAAATTAACTTCAAATCAACCAATGGGAGAAATGCAGGCAATGGCAAACGAAAAAATTGGTTTCATAGGTCTGGGAAATATTGGCAAACCAATCGCCGACAATATAGCAAAAGCGGGCTTCCATATGATTGTATTTGATATCGCAGGCACAGCCGAGCGTGCTCCAAAAGGAGCAGAAAGTGCCGACTCGGTATCAGAAGTGGCACTTCGATCGGATATAATAACTTTATCTCTTCCTAGCGTAGCCGCCTTGAATCAGGTCATTGGCGAAATTTGCCGAACCCCAGAATCAAGCACTCGCGTGGTTGTGAATACTTCTACGGTTGGGCCAGAGGCAGCACTAACCGCCCATGCTCGTTTATCAGAAAATGATATTGATTACGTTGACGCACCGGTGTCAGGTAATAAAATTCGGTCTCATGCAGGTGAGTTAACGATTATGTTCTCCGGAAAAGAACAATTGTTTTCAGTTCTTGAACCTTTATTCAATTCTTTTGGCGCTAATATTTTCAATATCGGTACGGGTACTGGACAGGGGCAACGCATGAAACTTTTAAATAATTCTTTAGTAGCAGCATCCTTTGTTAGCACCAGTGAAGCACTCGCGTATGGTGAGAAAGGTGGCATCGATATGGCAACAATGCTGGATGTAATTAACGTGTCGTCTGGCCAAAACTTCGTGAGTCAGAACGTTTTCCCCCACTATGTGCTCACAGAAACTTATGATAGCGCCGGGGCTACTGCAATCATAAGAAAAGATGCATCACTTTTTGTGGAATCAGCTCAATCTGAAGGCGCTTCAAACAGAATGGGGACTGCTGCACGAGACGGTCTTCAGGAGTTGGATGAAGCTCGCCCAGGTCTGGACCAGACCTACATTTATCCTTTTATACGAGACAAGACGTAAGCATTCAAATATTTATACCCTAAAACAGGAGCGTCGAATGAACGATAGATTAGGAGAATTACTTAATAAACACAAAGAGCTATATTGTATTCTTTGTAGAGATGTTACTCCGACCGATGTGGAACTCTATGCTCAGGCTGGATACCACGTTGTGTGGCTGGACCTAGAACACAGTTCACTTTCCACAACGGAAGCCCTTTCGCTAGGTCGGTTAATAACACACCTAGGTATGGTGCCTCTCGCTCGAATCCTCGAATTAAGCCGCACACATGTGCAACGACTGTTGGATGGTGGAATGCAAATTATTAATCTTCCCGATGTCAAGAACGCAGAACAAGCCCGACATTTTGTGAAACTAGGGAAATATCCTCCGGTAGGTGAACGCGGAGTTTCATCAAATACCGCCGGTGTCGATTTTAACCTTGGGTCTGACCCAGCCGCGACCTTGAAACAAGCTAATCAAGCAACTCACCTAATGGCACTATTTGAAAGCGATGAGGGATATTCCAATCGGGAAGAAATTGTTGGCGTGGAAGGGATAGATATCTTCTCCGTAGGACCTTCTGATTGGTCAATTAGTTTAGGACTCTTCGGCAAGGATGCTGAAGAATATCTAACACCTAGGATAGAGAATATAATGAAGACCGTAAGAGACGCTGGGAAACTCTGTCTAATGCCGGCTTCTACGACAGAACAGGCTCGCTATTATCGCAATCTTGGAGCAAAAGTTCTCATGGTTGGCGGGGATATAACCATTAAACGGCAAGCCTATTTCAATGCACTGATACCATTACAGGAGTGAAACATGGCTAGATTAGAGGATAAAGTCGCCTTTATTACCGGAGCAGGCTCTGGAATCGCAAAAAGCGCTGCGCACATTTTCGCGAAAGAGGGAGCCAAAATTGTTATCGCGGAAATTCAAGAAGACTTAGGTCTGCAGGCTGAAAAACTGATAAAGGACATGGGTCGAGAGGCGATCTTTGTCCAAACCGACGTGACAAAAGAAGAAAGCGTAAAAACCGCCGTCCAAAAAACAATAAATCGTTATGGTAAACTCGATATCCTCTATAACTCTGCCGGAGGTTCAATAATCGAAGACGATACTGTTACTGATGTCGACATGTCCGTTTGGCCATATACCCAATCTTTAGATTTATTGGGCACGTTCTTATGCTGCCGACATGGAATTCCAGAGATTATAAAAGCCGGAGGGGGTTCGGTTATCAACACGTCTTCCATGGTCGCAGTTGCAAGTGGTTCTTTTAGGAAACATGTCTATGTTGCGGCGAAAGGCGGAATCATCGCCCTAACACAAACTTTGGCCGGCGAATATGCAAAAGACCTTGTTAGGGTTAATACGATCTGCCCAGGCGGAATTTTGACCGACAGGACAGCTAAGCGCTTCGGTAACCCCAATGACCAAGAACCAACCAGAAGACTACGAAAACAGTACCCTTATTCACTCGGAAAACCAGAAGACATTGCGCGCGTTGCGCTGTTTTTGGCTTCCGATGAATCTCGCATTCTTACGGGTACCACGATAGAGGCAGATGGCGGCCCTAGATTGTCCAACAAACTCGATGAAGCCATGAACGAAGCCCAAGCACTTTAAAGAATCAAAAAGATTGTATAGAATATAGAAAGGCAGCTTTACCCATTTTGAGTTATCAAATTTAAAAAATTATTTAATTATTAAATCGTTTTACCTAACAAATACTTAACCGCAGGAGTGTTAAAATGAGCGAGAAAAAATTGGCCAATTGGAATAAACAAAAATTTTGTGTGAACTATGCTGACAAAGCTGAATTTACAAGCGGTCTCCGGGGATTTGCACAATACCGTGACCTTGGTATCGCGGAAGCGACAGGTGGACAAATCCACGCACATGTTGCTCGGATAAAG
>CAZADS010000025.1:0-26159 GCA_964483985.1 uncultured Thalassobaculaceae bacterium | reverse complement strand
TATGTGCTCATACTTGTTCCTGACCTTTCTTTTGTGCAGATCCCTGTTCCCGACACCCCTTAAGCGCAGAACCCTTGACCTGACAACCCGGTAGTGCAGAACCCTGGACCTAACAACCTAGTAGTCGGAGGGCCTGTTGCGGGTAATATGTTAGGCCTAGTGATGCAAAGAACCACCGCACCCAAATCAAAAGCAAACTTAAAGCCTCTAACGAAATCCCCTGCTTTGAACTATTTATTTAATAATCCCGACGTCATGGCGCACGTTCAAGCTAAGGTTAGAACTGCCGGCGTTCCGGTGGGAGACGCTTTTCAACGCGCGTTAGAGCAAGCAGCTATAAACCACTATAATAACTTTGGTGTACGTGAGGGCCGTAGATACGATGGACCAAGGACATTAGCTTTAACCGCTATGTCTGCGAAAGGTACAGCGTCGAAAATAGTAACCGTTCCTCATATAGATCCCGCCATGTTAGATAAGAGTCCATAGTTTAATGAAAAAATTTCCGTGGTCCCCGATACTTCCTTTGGTTTTTCTAATCTTGTCCACTGGTTTACATATTGTGGAGCCGACATTTGTTGAACAAATCCGACACAGGGTGTTTGACGAATATCAGCGTCTCAAGCCGCGTTCCTACTCAGATAACATTCCAGTTAGAATTTTAGATATTGATGAAGAAAGTTTGAATCGTATTGGCCAATGGCCTTGGCCACGCGATGTAATGGCCGAAATAGTCAGTCGATTGAATGAACTTGGCGCGTCTGCCATTGTTTTCGATATAATTTTTTCGCAACCGGACCGCCTTTCTCCGCAGAGCTTAAGGAAAATGCTCCCAAATAGGCCAGAATTCGAATCTGCTCGAAATGGATTACTTGGAATACCCGATAACGATGAGTTATTTGCTCGAACCATCGATGGAGCCTATGTAGTAACCGGCTTTGCATTTACCAATAGCGACACCAGCGAGGAAGTACCATCCATAAAGGCTGGCTTCGCTGAAAATGGGGATAGAGCGGCGCCATATTTTCCAGCTTATTCAGGTGCTATGAAAGTTTTATCGGGTATAGAAGCCAGTGCCGACGGAAATGGTGCTATCAATGCCATCCCCGAAAGCGACGGTATTTATAGACGAATCCCGATGTTTTTAACTCACAAAGAAACCATTTATCCATCTTTGGTGGCGGAGGCTTTGCGCGTAGCCCAGGATGCTTCGACTTATATTATTCAAGCCGTTGGAGCGAGTGGCGAAAAAGGTTTTGGTGAAACCGGAATTGTTAGTTTCAAGGTAGGTGCCGTTGAGGTTCCTACGGACGAAAACGGGCAAATTTGGGTTAGGTTTGCTGGGGACCTGCCTGATCGATATGTTCCCGCTTGGCAATTGCTAGAGGATAAAGCACCACTGGGAAAGCTTGAAGGTCATATTGTTTTAATCGGAACATCTGCTGCTGCGATGAAGGATTTGCGCGCAACACCACTAGATTCAGCGGCTGCTGGCGTAAGCTTGCATGCAGAAGCCTTGGAAACAATTTTAACAGGAAGTTATTTAAAACGGCCTGATTTCGCTCACGGTTTAGAGGTGGTTGCGAGCCTTTTGCTTGGTCTTTTGTTGATTTGGTTACTTCCTAAATGGGGGTCAATCTGGTGCGCTGTTTTAACTTTGGCAGCTATAGCTGGCGTAGTAGTGGGAGCTTGGTTCGCTTTTGATATCTATAGCTGGCTACTAGATCCAATTTATTTTAGCGTAGTTATTTTAGTAGTCTATCTAACGCAGTCGCTCCTGATTTTTATAGCTACCGAGGCAGAGCGCTCTCGGGTTCGCGGCGCATTTGGAATGTATTTATCCCCTGCTCTTGTGGAAAAACTGGCCGCTGACCCTGAACAGCTAAGGCTGGGAGGAGAAATGAAAGACGTATCTATAATGTTTTGTGATGTTCGGGGTTTTACATCCATTTCGGAACTTTATGATCCAGAAGGTTTGACCAAACTTATAAATAGGTTTCTCACTCCAATGACCCAAGTGATTATGGATAGAATGGGAACTATTGATAAATATATGGGTGACTGCATAATGGCATTTTGGAACGCGCCACTGGATGTACCAACTCATGTCGCAGAGGCCTGCTATTCCGCACTTTCCATGTTTGAAAAACTAAGCGATTTAAATCAGGAGCTAGAGCGCGAAGCAACAGAAACTGGAAGGGAATTCCGGCCCTTACAGATTGGGGTTGGTTTGAATACTGATAAATGTTGTGTTGGCAACATGGGATCCAATCAGAGGTTTGATTATTCGATACTTGGTGACGGGGTAAACCTAGCGTCCCGTTTGGAGGGACAATCAAAAGGATATGGCGTTGATATAGTCATCAGTGAGGCTACTAAATCAGCTGCTCCAGAATTTGCTACGATCGAATTAGACCTGATACAAGTAAAAGGAAAAACTGTTCCAGTGCGAATTTTTGCGTTGATTGGCGGCCCCGATGTTTTGTCTTCTAACTGGTTCCCAATGTTCAATGATGTTCATGAAAAGATGATTGATGCCTATCGTGCACAGAGTTGGGAGAAGGCAGAGACTTTGATTTCTAATGCTCGAACTTTGGCGGGTCAAAAATACGATGGCCTTTATGATTTGTTTGCAGCACGAATTTCTGAATACAAGAAAAATCCCCCCGGGCTGGATTGGGACGGAGTGTTCATTGCGACGGATAAATAAGCTCTTTTAGTTTTAACAAACCCCCGATAAATAAAAACAACCCCCGCCAATGATGTTTTACTTTGGCTGGACATCGGGGTTCATGGTTTTCATGCAACCGAGTTAGTACTTGAGGTAATTGTGGATTATCAGAACAGGCAGCAATATCTCTAAGTTATTGATATTACTTTAAGTTAATCTGACACATCACACCCAGCACTCCATACAATTGGGAAATTTACAATAATTCAGCTGCTTAGAGGGCATTGTGAATGGGAAAGGAAAAAGGATAACCCTTGTAGACATCCAATAACATTAATTAAATTCAAACCATATTTTTCACTCTAAATAACATCTTTACTTAATTTTTTCTAAATGCTCTACAGAGTTTCTAAAACCTCTGGGGAAAAAACCGCGTCGTATATCACCCTTTCCCACCAACAGGAATATTATCGTAGGTTCCAACGCCTTGCAGAATCATAAATTTAGTTGGTGTCATATTTAGACCATGGACATAATGGGCTACCATTGGGGAGACCTCACAACGTTGACCAACTTTAAGAATATGAGAAGCTTTAGGGGCTCTTGTTTCAACTACTAACGAGCCTTCGAGACAAACAAAATAATCTGTAATTCCACTATGATAATGCCAAGGGATAGAGTCATTTTTACCGAGTGTTAGGACTTGAACCCTCATATCTAGTCCCTCCATAACAAGCTCCCTATTGGCAATCTTAGCCTGCTTGTAGGGCAGAACTTTCATTGAATGTCTCCTTCATCTAACAAAACTTTTTCTCGCAACAAAAGTGGGCAAAAACCGATGTTTTGATCTCAGTAGTATTATTACAGGTATCTAATCTTGACGACCAAACTAAATAAAGGGCAAAACCGCTCCCGAAACAATCAATATTCCCCCGAAAGACAACCCTAGCCAATTTCCATGAGGCATTGTCTTTTCCAATAAAACAAAGATCGCCAAGCCCCCGATCCAAAATAAGTTCATAACTCCACCAAAAAATAGTAAGATCATTAGAAACCAGCAACATCCCAAGCAATAAAGACCGTGCTCGAAGCCCATTTTGAAAGCACCAATATTGCCGTTACGCCATCGACTAATTAGAAATCCAAGAGGAGTTCTGCAATGGCGGAGACAAGCTGCCTTAAGGGGTGTTAATTGCCATAATCCTGCAGCCACTAGTATTACCGAACCAAGCCAAAGATTTTTCGTCTCCAACATAGGAGAAAGCCCGCCCACGCTGTCTAGCATCCACTGGAGTGCTGTCGCAAATAAACTAAAACATCCCCAGGCAAAAATATAGGCGATTGTGAATATAGCCGTCGGTGTCAATATAGATGTAATCGTTTGGTTTTTACGAGTAACCTTAGCAAAAAGTAATAAAACAGGTGCGGCGCTAGGCACCATCATTGCTATCATCATCACCCACCACATCGAAAACATCAAAGCGGTATACCCAGCAGTCCACACTCCCGGCCTCATCATGATAGACCCCGTATCAATCATTTCTGCATCCATACCTGCCATTTTCGTCATCTCGACAGCAGTCATACCCATCCCAGCGCCGAGAAAAACCCACGTCCACGACAAGACACTGACAATAATCAAGCCAAACACAAATATTGTTCTGTCTCGGCGGAGAGCCGCCTCAATCAATGTATCCGTCATTTATATTTAACCAATAATGATTATGAAAGCAGGTTAAGGACGCCCAAATCGTTCTTTATAATCTTCATAACTATGGGCTAGTCCATTGGGGCCCCAGGCGATATGTGCAAGTGAGCTATGACGTCGATTTAAATCAAACCGAATGGGACCTAATCCTTTTGCAAAACCCGCTGCATTCTCTGCTTCATGAAAAACCCAGCCTTCTGGTAACACGGTTAAAACTCGACTTTCCGCGTCTGTAACTGGATTACGGATGGGTTCACTGCGGGCATTAACAACATTTTTCACCTCAATTTTAGCAGTCCTTTTCTCCAAATTCCATTCAAATACAATTGGCGCAAAAGTTGGGGATTTAATAGTTTCAACGATTTGCGAAAAAATTTGAAACATAGTTCCTACAGGTTGGTCTTCTCCTGACATAATATAAAATATCGCATCACGCTGCGCTTCATCAGCATTCTCATCAATGATTGGATGCATAATGCCTTCCCCGTGGTGAATCGCGCGGGGAAAGTAGAAGGCTGCCAAAACTTTAAGACCATCTAGATTAACTTGCTCACAATGTCCTTTATTAATTTTAAATCCTACAACTCCAGTACAATGACCAAGTGTCGGATCTCCCATAAATTCACACGGACAACCCAAATCACAGCTGCAGTATTCTACGTACTCCCCTTCAATTATCCAGTCCCGCGACATATTTTACTCCCCGATAAAACATGAAAAATAACCTACCTGCAGCGATTTTATACCGAAGCACGAACCTGTATACATTTGTTAGAATTCATCATGGATTAGCTAAAAAACGCAATAACAAGGGGCTATAAACGGACTACAAGTTGATAATTTAGAACCCCTTCTAAAAGCACTGGACGCATGTTAGCGGGGATGTGGGACCTTCTCTCTGGGGCTTTCTTAAATAGGATATTTTACCAAAGTAGGATCACAGGTAGAAATTTTTGGTGGAAACGGTAAAGCCGGTAAAATTAGAACAGGCCGCCCGGTGGGACATATGTAAGATGAAAGCTCAAGACTTTAAGCCGTGGCCGGCGCAGGGATGACTTTTCCAATTGACGAACTAGCGGTTCAACAATTAAAGGATTATCGAGCCCGCAACCCGGGTACTTTCTTCGCTGAAACGGCCCTTGCAATCGACGTGACGTCGGCTTATGCGCTGCAGGAAGCTGTAACGCGGCTGCGCATCGCTGAAGGCGAGCGTATTATCGGCTACAAGGGCGGGTGCACCGGGCCGAGAACGACCGCCCAGTTTGGAATGAAGGGACCTATACGCGGAACTCTTTTTAGAAGCGAGGTACTAGACGACGGTAACGTCCTCGACTATCGGTACTTTAATAATCTCGCCATTGAAGGAGAAATGGCTATGATGATCGGCGAAGAGGGTGAGATTGACACTGTTTTTCCCGTTATCGAATTACACAATTTAGTGTTTCGCGCACCAAACAAGACACTATCTGAGTTAATCGGGAATAATGGCCTCAATGCTGGTATCGTTGTGCCCGGACCTGCTTGGCCAAGATCAAAAACTTACATCGATCAGCAAGCGACATTATCCGTTCACATCAACGGCGCTGTTATTGACTCTGGAAACCTTTGGCCTCTTCCCAACGGCGCGCTAGGCTCCTTGCTTTGGTTGAAACAGCATCTCTTGGACTTCACTCTACCGTTATTGCCTGGCTATATTATACTCGCGGGGACCACATTGGGCCTTTACCGAGTCTGCCCAGGAGATAGCGTCGCCGTGCATGTCGATGGCCAATTAGCGGTCCAATGCTCCGTGGATAAGCGAGAATGAACGGTGGGTTAATAATCCAGAGAACTACGTTGTATTAGCTGCTTGTGTAGGTGCGGGGCCGACTTCTATACTTAATTGAAGCTCACAGTTTTGGAAAACAGGAGGAAGAGAATTTGATGCAGATCGTTGATGCCCAAATCCATCTCTGGGGAACCGGCTTACCAAGCAATAAATCACACATTCAAGTAACCTCCTTTACCGCGGAGGAAGCCATTGATTTGATGAATAAGGCGGGCGTAAATGCTGCCGTTATTCATCCGCCCAGTTGGGACCCTCATTCTACAGAAATGGCATTTTCTGCTGTAAAAAAATTCCCCGGTCGATTTGCTATCATGGGGTATTTACCGCTTGACCAGATGGAATCCCGGGATCGGGTTTCGGATTGGAAGAAAGATGGGATGCTTGGTTTGCGTTATACTTTCCTAACGGATCCTGAGCGTAAATGGGTGGCAGATGGAACCCTTGATTGGTTGTGGAACGCTGCCGAAGCAGCCGACGTGCCAATTTCCATGCTGGCGACAGATTCGCTTACAGTATTAGGCCGGATTGCCGAACGTCATCCTGGATTACGATTGACTATCGATCATCTAGGCGGACGGGGAGGCACGACCCAACTCAAAGATGCCGCATCGATGACACATATTCCTGAATTATTAGAATTGGCGAAATTTCCCAATGTGGCGGTTAAGGCGACCGGGGCGCCGGGTTATTCCAGTGAGACCTACCCGTTTCCCGCCATGCATACCTACTTACATCAGATTTACGATGCCTTTGGACCAAACCGAATGTTCTGGGGCACAGATATTACGAAAATGCCATGTTCTTGGGCGCAATGTGTGGCAATGTTTACCGAAGAAGCGCCGTGGCTCAACGCTGCCGATCGAAAACTCGTAATGGGTGAAGCACTATGCAGGTGGTGGGATTGGGATCGAACTAGTTCATGTGAAAACAGTAAAAACGAAGAAATTTCCAAATGAGTACAAAGAATAAAAGAGGCTTACCGATTGCGGTTATCGTTGGGGCCACGTCAAAATGGCAATCAGATGGGCGAAACACCAAACTGGCGCACGGACAGGTGCTGGACGACAGCCGTTTGCCTGTCGGCGTTCGCTGGGGCGTAGGCGGTGCCATCGCACAAAAATTCGCACAAGAAGGTTTCTTTACGGTATTGACCACCCGAGCAGCGTCCAACGCTACAGCATTAAAGGAGGCGATCAATGAGCAAGGTGGCACGTGTATGATTGCCGAACTGGACCTTGTATCAGAAGTCTCTGTCGCGGCGGCGTTTTCCAAAATTCGCAACGAAGCGGGTGATCCTGATGTGCTAGTCTATAACGCAGGTTATCTGGAAGGCCGAGATCTACCACCAGAAAAGGAATTGCTTGAACACATTGACTTGAAGATATTTGATACGGCCCAGCACATTGCCAGTAGAGGCCCGTTTCTCGTCGCAAAGGAGGTCCTGCCTGCGATGCGCAAGAAAGGCGAAGGCTCATTTTTTTTCTCCAATAATTCAAAATCGCTACGTGGGAAAAAACGGTACACCGGCGAATCGCTATACTACCCCCGTGTCATGATGCGCACGCTATCGCAGGTCCTGACGGAGGAATATTCTGAACATGGCGTGCATGTGGCCAATGTAGTAATTGATGGCCTTATTGATTCCCCGGGCACAAGGGCTTTGTCAAAGGCACAGAAGAATCCCGATGCGCTTATTAACCCAGTGAAGATTGCCGAAGCGTTCTATTATCTGCACACTCAGGATCACTCATGTTGGACACATGAACTTCAGCTAACGCCATTTCCAATTAAACCGAGTTTCTGATACTAGTTTTCAACGCTTTAAAAAACGTTATCATGAATTTTATTTCGACTGAGTATTCTATAAAATTAGTTTTTTAACAATGAACACAAAAGATTAGTAGGGAAATGCCGTTGGATATCGACTCCTATGACTAAAAACAATATGAATGGCTAGTATATAAAAATAGCGATTAGGGTTATAGGGACAAATGTAATTATATTCCTAGGATTCCGGAAACAAGAAATGGAACGGGCAACCTAGGAATTTAACAAAAGGGCAATATCTTTAACCAAGGCTCAACCACTGTAACAAAACAATTTTACGATAATTCCTGCGGGGAAATGCAAAAATCCTTAATAAATAGATTAACGTTCTTCGAAATGAAAAAGCATAGTTGGAGCAAACGGAGGTTCCAGAATTATTTAACATCGCGGCGCTCCGCGTTAGTGACCTTACTCTTTTAATATCAACGTTGAAGGTATCAATATGCGACAGAATAAGATTAAGCAAATGTGGCGTGACGGTAAATGTGCGACTTTAGGCTGGCTCTCCATATCCCACGTAATGACGGCCGAAGTAATGGCACGCCAGGGGTTCGATGCCCTGTGTGTAGACTTGCAACACGGCACCACGGAATTAAATGGCATACTGCCCATGCTTCAAGCCGTATCCCAGACAGAAACTGTACCATTTGTTCGTGTTGCATGGAATGAACCCGCCACTATCATGAAGGCCTTGGATCTTGGCGCATACGGCATCATAGTGCCGTTAGTCAATACAGCGGCGGAAGCAGCCATGGCGGTGAATTCATGCCGTTACCCGCCAGTGGGTATCCGTTCGTTTGGTCCCGTGCGCGCCATACATTACGGTGGCACTGACTACGTTACTCACGCCAACGAAGAGATAATCGTTATGGCAATGATTGAGACGAAAGAAGGGCTCGCTAACCTCGACGATATTTGTGCTACGCCAGGTCTTGATGCTGTCTACATAGGACCATCGGATCTTTCATTTGCATTGGGGTTGAAACCACGCGGCGACAATCCCGACCCGCTCCATCTTGCTACCTGCGATAAAATCCTAGAGACCGCGCATAGCTACGGTATAAAAGCTGTCATGCATTGTGCAAGCGCTGAGTTTGCGGTAGGCGCAGTAAAACGTGGCTTCGATATGGTAATGCTGACTTCGGATCTTGCCTGCATGACCGCAGGAGCTAAACTACAACTCGATTATTTTAAGGCAAAGACAATGTGAGTGTCGGGAGACTAAACTTATTATTTTGATAACATTATATTTTTGGTTTTGTTTCTCTATTCAGACCGTTTTCTCGTAATTTGTAAAAGCAAGAGTAGCGGAGCTATAAGCTAATAATCATTAAAATACATCCTGCCTGCCTCCAGACGACATTACACCCCATATTCCCCCTTGAATTAGGGAAAAAACTCAGTGACTGCGACACTTAGGTGATGTTTTAAAACTGTGATCTAAAGAAACAAGTTTTGTAGCGTTCTTAAAATTAAGCATAGACAGGCTAATAAGATTAAACCTCTATAACGGGGAACTGGAAAATGTATTCTATGGCCTTTAAAACAAGTTCCCGTGACCAAGTACTGCACTAATCGCCATTAGGTGATCTCAGGAGTTAATTGTTGTGTTAAAGAGTTCGCTGGTCCATATACTTGCATTACGGAGTAGTCTTTAGACACCCGCGTCTCATCATGTAAAATTTTGTGCGGTAAAAAATAGGTGTCCCCCGCTTGAAAAAAACATTTCTCTTCTATTCCTTCAATTACAAAGTCTATTTCCCCCGACAAGACATAGTTAAATTGAAAGTCATAGTCATGTCGGTGCATCCCGGTAGAACTCTCTTCGGTATGCGATTGTTGGTTTATCTTTATCATCTCTCCGTGAAATTGACCGCCGGTACCTTCCGCGATGCCAAGGTCAGCATATAACAAGGAGGCACGAAGGCCAGGCTCAAATTTGCGATCTCTAGCATAAGTGAAAATCAATTTTTGCTTGTTCCAACCCTGTAAACGTTTTCCATTCATCTTGGATTGCATTTCGGCCCAATCTTCCGACACCTTACCATAGGAAACTCCCTGCTCCACTTGCACTGTCCCAGACTTAGCCGGCCCATAAAGTTCCAATACTTCGAAGTCATCAGAAACCCGGGTTTCGTTGTGAAGAATCTTGTGGGGTAAAAAGTAGGTGTCCCCCGTTCTAAAGGTCGATTTCTCTTCTATTCCTTCAATCACAAGATCGATTTCTCCCGATATTACATAATTAAATTGGAGATCATAATCATGACGGTGCATCCCAGTCGTTCCCCCAGAGTCGTGCCCGTGCTCCGGATTGACTTTGATGATATGCGCGTGGAAGTCGCCCCCGGTGGCTTCGGCGACACCAAGGTCAGCATATAAAGCACCAGCGCGAAAGCCAGGTCTAAATTCGCGGTCTTTAGCATAAGTAAAAATTGATTTTTGCTTATTCCAACCGTCTAGACGTTGGTCATTAGTCATTTGATCTCCATCAGATTCTATTAAATTCGATGTAAGGGACGTTATTATCTCACTAAACTTTCCAGACGAGCTATGAACAGTCAAGTACTGTTGTCATAATATTCCATTTCCTCTCCAGGTATTAGCGACTTTTATTATCCCGACAGTAGCAAGGATTCGATCAATATTATTAATGGTCTCGATCTAATTATCTAAATCCTATACTTATTCCCCTAGTTCACTGGTACTACGCCCCGTAACACATTTAGGGATGGAATCTGGGAAACTAATATAGCGACCTTTATGCTAAGTGATAATTTGAGATCATATAATCGGTTCTGGAGGAAATGGAATGAAAGCGGGCTTTATCGGCACAGGCAGCATGGGTTTGCCGTTGGCGTCAAATATCTTAAAACAGGAAAAGGCGTTAGTAGCCTACGATATAAACCGAGAGGCCACAAAATCACTAGCCGACCGACAGGCGCGGATTGTTGAATCTCCGGTTGATGTCGCAAATGAGTCTGACATTGTATTTGCTTGCATGCCAACTATTCAGAGCTTTCACGCTGTAGTAACTGCTCAAAACGGTCTCATCCACGGTAGTCAAATGAAACTATTTGTAAATTTGGGCACTATGGGGACTGATTCACTTGCAGAAATTGAAGACGTCTTGAGCCAGTCAGGCATTGGCACGTTAGACTCCCCAGTTACAGGAGGCGCACAACGTGCCTGGGAAGGCGATATAACCGTAATTTCATCAGGCCCGAAAACGGTATTTGATCAGGCGGTACCATTCCTGAAGTCTTTCGCTCGAGACATTCACTATGTGGGTGAAAAAGTCGGACAGGCGCAACTCACTAAGGTCTGTAATAATATCATGTCTTTTGCGAACCTGATCGTTGGTCTAGAAGCGCTGACAATGGCTGCCAAGGGTGGGGTGGATCCGGAAAAGGTCTTAGCCGTAATAAACTCCGGTTCCGGTCAAAATAGCGCGAGCTTAACCAAAATACCCAATTTTGTAATGAACCGTGGGTTCAACATGGCAGCGCCGATGCAAGTTGCCGCTAAGGATATAATGCTTTGGCGCATGGAAGCAGAAAAACTTGATGTTCCGCAGAATGTTGGTAATGCCGCGTATCACACAATGCAACAGGCATTGGCTATGGGCTTGCGAGACGGAGATCTTAGTGAGATGGTGAAAGTAGTCGAAAGAGCGGCAGGGTTCGAATTGCCCAAAACGCGGAATTAGGGGATATTTGATGTCACAATTTGTTCTCGTCCACGGCTCTTTTCAGGGCGGGTGGATATGGCAGCCGACTGAGGCGTTACTGCGATCAGAGGGCCATGACGTCTATGTCCCTACGTTAGACGGTTGCGCAGAACGTAAGGTCAATCTGCGGCCTGGACTATCCGTAACTTCAGTAGCAAATGAATTGGTCGAAGCCCTTTTCTATCAAGACATGAGCGAAATCATTCTGGTGGGAACTAGTTCTGGTGGATTGGTTGTCGAGAAAACGGCTGCCCTGGCTCGCGACCGTATCCAACGGCTAGTATTTCTTGATGCACTGGTACCACAGCCCGGGGAAAGCGTTAAGGATATCGTGCAGCATCCGGCTGGCGCTCCGAACTACCAGATAACTGAATTTACTCGTGGTTTGACCCGAGAACAACTGGGGAATGGAATGTTTTCCGAACTAAGCGGTAAACTGAAAGATTGGGCCCTAGACCGCGTAACCCCGCATCCATTAGGGCTATCCGATCAAGAACCCGGGGAACTAGATAAATTTTGGGAAATGGCATGGCAAGCGACAGTCATTTATTGCACGGAAAGTGCCAATCCCCCGGAGTCGCACCAACGTCGCACAGCAGACCGACTTGGGGCTAAATGGCTGGTTATGGAAGCCGGCCATTACCCCATGCTGACTCATCCAAAGGAGACAAGCCAACTATTGCAGAGTTAAAAAAAACCATTCATTTATTCAAGCAGAGTACACTTACTTAAGCACTAATAAATTGCTATCCTAGATCCCGTCTTTTCCTGAAAACGGGAGTATTCTGACTTGATAGCAGACGATTTTGCAAATTATAGTCGGAGGAACGATCGTGGTCAGTTCTATCGAATATAGTATTCACGAAATTACCGGCCCTCTTGGCGCCGAGGTGTTGGGCTTCGATCCGGAGAAATCGCTGACCAGTGAGCGGTTTCAACCACTGATGGAGGCCATACTAGCATACCAAGTACTAGTGTTCCGCGACAGCCCGTTAACGGCTGGACAGCAAATAGGGCTCAGTTGCCATTTCGGGCCCCTGCCCCTGCATTATCAAACCGGCTATCACGACGAAAGCAATCCCGAGATTTTTGTAATCAGTAATTTTGACTCGGATGGTAATAAAACCCCACACAATCCAGACCCGACCTCTTCACTATGGCATATCGATGGCTCTTGGGGCCGACCAAGAACTTCGTTTACTATGTTGTGTGGACTCGAAGTTCCCAGCGTTGGGGGAGATACTGAGTTCGTCAATACATATCTCGCCTATGACGCGCTTCCCCCACAGCGCAGGGCTTATCTTGAGGGCCTGGAAGCGGAGCACGATCTAGTCTGGTCGGTCTCGACCTCGAACCCATTTTACGATTGGACCGAGAAAGAACGCCAAAACGCTCCGGTAAACCGGCGTCCAGTAGTGGAGCCGCATACGGTTACCGGTCGGAAAGCGATCTATCTCGGTCAGCACGCGGCCAAAATCGTCGGCATGAACGAGGAAGCAAGTCGAAAGCTTATTAATGAAATTAATGATGAGGCAGCAACCCCGGAACGGATCCACGCACACAAATGGCGTACCGGAGACGTTGTCATATGGGACAACCGATGCACCATGCATCGCTCTACACCTTACGATTATGCCAACCAACGGCGACTGGTTCACCGCACTTCGATGCAGGACAGAATTTAGTTACAACCTGCAGTGATGGAATTATTCGACAAAGGCGTCCTTAGCGTCTTTGAATTACCGTTGATATTAAAAGTCAAAAATATTCCCTTACCAAACCAGACTAAGCCTCGGGTTTGCTGCCGGGCCACACCGGGTTTTGTGCTAAATCAGGCCACGCTATCGGGGCTTCCGTGAGTTTCCTATTCTCCTCTATCGACTTACTAGTGTCCCAACGACCCGCTATATATCTATTTCCAGTGATGTCTGCCCCTTCGTCGGAACAAAGCCACAGTGCTGGATACGTCATCGCTTCTGGCCTCACTAAGTCTTTTCGATCGTGCCCAAAACTAGCGGGAACCATCGGCGTATCGGCCGGTCCTCCGGGGACTACGACGTTGACGGTGATCCCTTCACTCGCAAATTCCGCTGCGTGGCTGGCACTCATGGATTCACAGCCAGATTTCGATGGTCCATAGGGCTGAAACTTACCCCTAAGCATACCAAAAAAACTGGTCGTGACGTTAATGATCCTGCCACCTTCCGATTTTCTAAGATATTCAATGGAGGATTTGGTCATATTCCACGGCCCTGTCAAATTAACGCCCACCATTTCATTCCATATATCCGGCGTGATTTCATCAATGCCAACCAAGTCTACCATGTGATCGTCCCTGATGACCCCCATCCCAAGGCCGGCATTATTGATGAGAACATCAAGGTGTCCAAAGTGTCGCACAACATCATCCACCGCCTCCTCGCAGCTATTGAAGTCCGCTATATCCACGCGCCTGGTTTTAAGAAGGTCTTCATTTACGCCCCGGTGCTCATCGGCCAGTCTGCTCAAACCTTCCTCGGTAACATCCAACGCGCCAACCTTTGCCCCGGCCTTCAAAAATGCGCCTGTAAATGCTTTCCCGAATCCACCAGCCGCACCAGTCACTATCACTACCTTGCCCGCTAAATTCACCATCAGTCCCACCTCCCATGCCTTTTTTCTAATTTAATTATAATCGTTGGTAGGATAACCATAACCAAACCTTATAAGAATCACCAAGATCATTGCTTAAGTGGTTCACGAGCATTAAATCGATGACGTATGAAATTAAATTTGAAAACTTTATTTTTCAGAACCTAAAATAATGCATTGGCATGTGTATGGTTTTTCAATTTTTCCAAACCCAAAAACGCTCTGGGGTAGATCTGAAGCAGCGGCGCGCTATCGAACTTATCACAATTAAATATCGATGTTGTTATATTGATCCAACCTATATCTCCGGTTGAGTAATTATATACAATGAATAGATCACATGTGGGAGTGGCGGTCTGCACTGCGCCCTCTCCCCAAAATACGGCAACATTTTCGGTATCATCGGCGCCAAAGGAAATGAAGGCGTCAAAGAGTGCTTTAGTGCTTTCTGGGTTAATCGCGTTTCGAACTTTAGGCCGAGAATGCATGACCATACAAACACTTTCCACTTTTTCAATTCTTACGCTCATCCAAATTGATCCTCACAATTAACGTTTAAGAACCCAGTAACAAATATAACCCCATGGTAACCTGAATAAATAAACGCTTAGATAACATTGGTTTGGCCATTTATTACAAAGTTTCAATATATTAAAAATTCTTTCCAACGATGAATGATTCAATTTGATTGCTGCTTAATCGGTTTTTGTTTGTCTAGCCTTTGATAGATCTCGAGGTTGATTAAACGGAGTTCTTGCACGTGCTATAACAGGAGTAAGCCTTTTAAAACCAAAGGAAAAAGTTAAAAGCCCCAAAGATTTTGTGGTGCAATTTAAAGTTAACCCACCTAAGGTGACATCGTTGAACTCATACACTAGGCTGGAAAAGCGTTTACTCAATTTTTAGGTGCAATTAATGTACATTAGTACTTTTTACGCCGAACAGTGCTTTGAATTTTAGCCAATTTGCAAGCATGGGCCTACCGGAGAAAATAACATGGATATTGGTGTTTATATTTTTGATACGGATTACAGCATTGGAGTGGATACGTTAGCGAAAGAGCTAGAAGATCGGGGATTTGAATCGCTATTTGTTCCAGAACACACACATATCCCTATCAGCCGTAAAACCCCTTTTTCAGGGGGAGGAGAATTGCCAAACCACTATTCCCATACCTTTGACCCGTTTATTTCTTTAGCCTATGCAGCCGCGGCGACAAAGAACCTAAAAATAGGAACAGGCATCTGCCTGCTCGCTCAACATGAACCAATAGTTGCCGCGAAAACCATAGCTAGCCTCGACACCATGTCCAATGGGCGCTTTGTGTTTGGAATAGGTGGTGGCTGGAATGTCGACGAAATGGAGCATCACGGTGCAACCTACAGAACTCGATTTGCAATTGTAAAAGAAAATGTTTTAGCAATGAAGGAACTTTGGACAAAAGAAGCAGCCGAATTCCATGGAGATCATGTGAATTTTGAAAAGAGTTGGTCTTTTCCAAAACCAATTCAAACTCCACATCCTCCGGTGTTAATGGGTGGCGAAACGGATTATACTCTTAGGCGTGTTGTTGATTATTGTGATGGATGGCTACCACGAGGACGGGGCGAATTTGACCCCGACGAAAGCATGTCTCGGTTAAAGACAATGGCCGATGAAGTAGAGCGAGACATCTCAACCCTTCAAGTTAGTGTGTTCGGAGCCCCAGCAGACGCACAAATCCTTGAGAACTACGAACAAGCTGGAATCAACCGAGCTTTGCTGGCTCTTCCATCAGAAGATCGCGACAGTGTGTTAACAATTCTGGATCAATATCAAACATTACTTTCATAAGTTTTAGGTATACTTTTGATGAATAAAACTGACCTCTAGCACGTTTTTATTTTTTAGGAAAACCAACACCTATTAATTAAATTTGTAATTTCTATGAATGCTAAAAATATAGTCGAGATAATTGAATTTTGGTTAGGGGATAGTATTTACAGCCCCAACATAGCATTGGACCGAAAAGAATTTTGGTACAAGGGCGGTGGTAATATAGATGATGAGATACGCTGTCGATTTAGTAACTTAGTTTTGCAAGCCTGTCGTGGAGAGCTAGTTGGTTGGAGCAACAAACCGAACGGCGCCTTAGCACTTATTATTCTTTTAGACCAATTTACTCGAAACTTGTTTCGTAATACCCCAAAAGCCTATTCGGGTGATATCCATGCTTTGGAAATTTTAAATAAATCCATAGACCACGCGCTAGATAGAAAATTGAGCCCTGTCTCTCGTATTTGGTTTTATCATCCATTTCATCATTCTGAACAATTAAGCGAACAAGACAGAGGTTTGAAACTATTAGAAGAACTAAAAAAAGGGTCTTTAGTAAAATGGCATTCCTATATTGATCATAGTATAGCTGGATGGACAAGGCATAGAAATATAGTCTCACAGTTTGGCAGATTTCCTCATCGAAATGAGGTGTTAAGACGGACCAGCACAAAAGAGGAATTATCCTTTTTAGCAACTAGCGGCCAGTCATTTGGGCAAGGCCCAAAACGTATTAATGACTAAAAATAGAGATTTTTAATGACGTCCTTACGTTAGGTTTTGAAGAATGAGATTGGGATACTTTATTATTTATGAATAAATTCCGGGAGATTATATTATGCCCACTTTTAACAAGGGATCAGTAAAAATCAATTATGAGGAATCCGGTTCCGGATTTCCACTTTTAGTCATTCCAGGCGGTGGCCTGAATGGCACTATAGGCGGACTCGCCGACCACGCCTTCAATCCGCTAGTTGAATTTAGTAAAACTTATCGCGTCATTGCTTTAGATACCCGAAATGCCAACACAGGGCAGACAAGAGGCCCTCTTGAGATCAACCGACCGTGGGACGCATTCACTGACGACCAACTCAGTCTGATAAACCATCTAAGCATTGATCGGTTCATGGTTATGGGGTTTTGTATCGGAGGTCCTATGATCTGGAACCTGTTGAAACACGCTAGCGAACGCGTGATTGGTGCAATACTGGTGCACCCAAGCGGTTATAGTTCTAGCCACCCTGATATCTTCTATAATAATAACATCAACGGCTGGGCACCTAAATTTATTGCCCAACAACCCGAGATAACTCTCGAGATGATCTCTGAATTCCTCAACAATATGTATACAAAAACGGCCGATTTTGTGTTTACAGTCGACCGACACTTTGTCCGTAATTGTCAAACGCCAGTATTGATTCTACCAGATGATATTCCAGCACACCCTTACGCCGCAGCGATGGAGACAGCGCTGCTCGCTCCAAACGCTCAGGTAAGTCTCTATCCCTGGAAAGAAAACGATCGCAAAATCGAGCTCGCACTGCGCCATATCCGAGGCTTTATGGCAGCCTATGTGGAAAAATAGGTTGCCCTGATCTCAAACAGAGCTATTTGATCATATGTGTTTTATGGTCTATTTAGATTAAAGTAAAAAGGTTTTAACTGGGATCAGCTATTCCATATTAGCTCACTTAATTACTTGGATAGTGATAAAAACACCTGACGATTTTCGTGAGTTTTAGTCAACTGGGATTATAAATGACAGATTAAAACTTTAAAACATATTAATTTTAATACTTTGCAATAAAGGATTTATCGCGTTTCATATGACTAATTATCTGTAAGATAATCCCTAATGTATTGGTAGTAATTCCCTAACGCTCACTACCTCTCTAACAAAGAATTCAGTGTTAGTTTTACAAACTACTAATTTCTCTCAAGACGTGCGCGCGTCACTATTTTCAATATTTAAAGACATTGATATCTAGAAATGAAATATCCTCAATTTCTTACATTATTGTTTTGATATACCTACTTTGCCATCCCGTAAAACAAATTTTTGTACTTTCCCTGTGGCAGTTTTCGGCAAATCCTCTACGAAGCTGACCCATTGCGGTGTTTTAAAATGGGCTAAATGTTGCCTTACATGCTTTTTAAGTTCGTCCTCTGTAACTGTTTCACCATTTTGTAATATAACAAAAGCATGAGGAGCTTCGCCCCATTTTGGATGCGGCATACCGACAACTGCCACTTCTAAAACAGCAGAGTGATGTAAAAGACATCCTTCGACCTCTACTGACGAAATATTTTCGCCACCACTAATAATTACATCTTTAAAACGATCTCTAATTTCGAGATAACCATCCGAGTGCACTACAGCTGCATCGCCAGTGTAAAACCATCCATTTTTAATCGCCCTCCTGGTAGCATCAACGTCATTATAATATCCCTGCATCACAACGTTACCTCGAACAGTGATTTCACCTAAAGTTTCCCCATCCTTCGGAACCTCGCCACCTTGATCATCCACTACACGAAGTTCCCCAGAACTTATTAGTTCAACGCCTTGTCTCGATTTGACGTTAGCTCGATCTCTAATCGATAACTCCGCGTGTTCAGGGCGTGGCTCACAGATAGCGATTAGTGGGGTTGTTTCGGTTAATCCATAAACGTGAGTTAGCTCCCAACCAAGGTCTCTTTCTACTACTTCAATAGTTGCAGCTGCTGGTGGCGCGCCCGCCGTAAATAAGCGAATACCTTTGGGTGTGGCAGAACGAAGTTCATCTGGGGCATTCGTAATGCTGATCAGGACTGTTGGCGCCGCGCAAAACATTGTTATTTTTTCATCTTTTATCAGCTTATAAATTAGTGAAGGTTCCACTTTCCGAAGACAAACATGGGTCATCCCACGAGCGGTATTAATCCAAGTAAATGTCCAGCCATTAGCGTGGAACATAGGTAGCGTCCATAAGTATCGGTCTTCCGGTGTTAAATGGTGGTGAGCGAGTGTGCCCATAACATTTATATAAGCATTCCGATGAGTAATCATTACACCTTTTGGTTGTGCTGTTGTTCCACTTGTGTAATTTATTGTAAGGAGGTCGTCCTCGTTTATTTCTACGTGATTATATTTCCCTTCATTAGCCAAAATGGATTGTTCGTATTCTATCCACCCGTCTCTTTCACCTTCTAAGGCCACAAAATAATCCACGTTTCCTAGGTTTTCTCTAATTAGATCTATTGTATCCAAATAGTCTGAATGAGCACAAACGACCTTCGCTCCGCTGTGATTGATGATATAATCAAAATCGTCTCCTGATAGTCGGTAGTTTATTGGTACGAGTACTGCTCCGATTTGCGGAATGGCGTAATAAGCCTCGAGGTGAGAATGTGTATTCGGAGCGATGTAGGCTACCCGATCCCCAGGTTTAATTCCCATTGATTGGAGAGCAGATGACCAGCGATCACAACGGTCCAAAAACTCTGCGTATGAAAAACGGAGGTCTCCGTCGACGACCGCCTCTTTATCGGCATAGAGTCGCCGAGCCCGCTTAGCGAAATCCAGTGGGCTTAAAGCAATTTTCATCAACATATCCTAACTTAATCATTCTTGATGTTTTAAAAAGGCATCAAATTTTTTTAATCCAGACTGCCGTATCATGGAAAACAGCTCCACCGTTAGGTGCGCCTGGATCTGCACTGATTAGTGCATTTATGCCCACCCCCTCTTCAAACGCATTATTTGGCCATACACTTTCTGCGACAACAACTTGGGACTGGATTCCATCAAATAATGTAGCATGAATTACGACACTCCCTTGCTTATTACCTACTCGAATTTTATCGCCCTCTTTTATCATAAATTTAGCAGCAATATCCGGATGTATCATCAATGATGGCCTACCCTCCCGTTTCTTACTGGTCGGTGTTTCTGTAAAACTTGTATTCAAATAATTCCTAGCTGGCGATGTTATCATACGAAAAGGCCGTTCCTCAGTTGCTTGATCAATTATAGGACAATAATCTGGTAAAGACGGCAATTGGTGCCCCAAAGGGCCAAGCGAAGACCAATCAGCACTAAACTGAAATTTCCCAGTAGCAGTCGGAAACCCGTTTAAAAAATGAGCGTCTTCGAAACATGGTTGTACATCGCACCATTTCTTTTCCAAGACTTCATCTGCGCCGGGCCAACCTGAGTCTCGGAGAGTTCGATCGATTAATTCCCACTCTGCCATTTTGAAACCTTCGTGTTCTGCCCCTAATCGTTTAGCCAGCTGGTTAATCACCCAATGATTCGACCGAGTTTCTCCGGGTGGATCAATGATTGCTCTATGCACTTGAATATGCATTTGTCCACCCGCTTGATATAAATCATCATGTTCCAAAAATGTGGTGGCTGGCAATACAACGTCAGCCAGTTGAGCCGTTTCCGTTAAAAATTGCTCATGAACACAAAGGAACAAATCCTCGCGTTTAAAACCCCGTAGTACTCTATGGGTATCAGGTGCAACCGCCGCTGGATTAGTATTTTGAATTAGCATCGCTGTTACTGGAGGACCCCGTCGTACTTCCGCATCCTCGTAAGTTAATACCGGGCCAATACGTGACATATCCAAAACCCTTGTTTCGGGATCTAGAAGATCTAAGCCCTCTACTATTGTTTTATTCCACTTATATACATTTCGATTAGACCAAAAAGCACCGCCTCCCAAATAACGGAATTTACCAGAGACCGCCGCTATAGAAGCTACTGCGTGCACTTGACTGGGACCATTTCTTGATCTAGCGAAACCATAGCCGATGCGAATGTAGGTCCGGTCAACTTCTCCGATTGTTTTCGCTACACATTCAATCTGTTCAGCTTTAACGCCACTTATCTTCTCTGCCCAAAGCGGCGTTTTATCTTTTAGATGCTCCTTTAACTCTCGCCAGTTTTCGGTATATTCATCCATATAGTCTTGATCAGCATAACCGTCACGAAAAAGCACGTGCATAATCGATGTAGCGACAGCACCGTCCGTTCCTGGCTTGACAAGGATCAACTCATCGGCAACCTCGGCTGTAGGACTACGATAAGCGTCGACGACAATAAGTTTAGCCCCTCTTTCCTTCTTTGCCCGTGTTATATGAGTCATGACATTCACTTGCGTCGATACGGGGTTACCTCCCCATACAATAATTAAATCAGATTCAGCCATTTCTCTTGGATCCGGCCCCATCGGCCCGCCTGCTCCACCAATCCATCCATTTTGAACTAGTTCAGTACATATATTAGCTGCCTGCCGCGAATATCCCATTGCGTGACGTAGCCGCTGAATACCATCTCTTTGTATAATGCCCATAGTCCCACCGAAAAAATACGGCCAAACAGTCTCACTGCCATGGGTTCTTACTTTTGTTCTAAAGTTATCTGCTACTATATCCAATGCGTCTGACCAAGATCCTCTGATAAATCTCCCCTCACCCTTACTCCCGGTTCTAATTAACGGGTGCATCAACCGATCTGGATGATGGACCCGTTCAGCGTACCGAGCCACATTTGCGCAAATTACTCCAGCGGTATAACTATTTGATGCGGCACCTCGCACACGCCCAATTGTACGGTTATCCAGACGCTGCACCTCCAATGCACATGTACTTGGACAATCATGGGGACACACAGAGGGATAGTAATCCACCGTCATGTCTTTCTCCTGTTAAAAAACATCGTGAGATTAAAATTATCTTATTGTTAATAAGGTATTAAACCCAATATTTTTATTTTTAATTCTAAAAGCATGATCTGCTAATTGGTTAATCCACCGTCATTAAAACGAAAAACAAACGGTTGAGGAATCAAACACATTATTTTTAATTGTGAGTTAAATTATTAATTCAGTACTTTAAATATCTCTAGTAACTATATATTTTACAACTAATATTTTGAATACCCCCCGCCTAAAGAGCAACTCCTTTTACAAAAATATTTATTTCCATTACTCAAACTAAAATCATTTGAAAAAATCGTGCCAAGAGCATCCACAATCCAATCCTATTCTTACAAACCAAATATCTAACCGTAATAGCGTTTAATGTAACTATCTGAAAATTTTTCGCTCTCTTTGTCTTCCAAAATAGAATACGGGTCCCGTTCGGACGGCGAACCGTAGCCCCCAGCTCCAGGTGATTCGATAATAAGACTTTGATCGGGCCGAAGTAATTGCGTTGCTGCTTTCCCGGGTAGCTTGGTCTCAGTTCCGTTATCATCTCTAATGATAAACTGGCCACAGGCTCCCGGTTTACCGCCATACAAACCCCAAGGTTTATGCCGAAATCGCTCTCCTACCGCATTGAAACTTGCCACGTGACCGATTGGTTTGTAGACCCGACGAATACCCAGTCCCCCCCGATGGCGTCCTGCACCACCGCTATCTTCAACAAGCCCGTATTCCTGAATCATAACAGGATATTCCATCTCAAAAGCCTCAACCGGAGAATTAGATGTATTAGTGATATGAACCTGAACGGCATCTTTACCATCTTTACTGAATCGTCCACCAGATCCACCACCAACCGTTTCAAAATAGACATAAGGATCAGCTACTTCCGGATCGCCCAACAGTGAAATACTTGTATTAGCTCCATTAGATGCTGCCGTTACTGCTTGTGGGATGGCCGGAGCCAGTGCTCCTAAAACAACGTCGACAAGGCGTTGAGCGAAATGGTTGCGACTAGCTACAGCACCAGGAAAAACCGCATTTCCAATAGTACCCTCCGGCATGGTAACTTCGATTGAATCACGCACTCCATGGTTATTTGGAATTTCCGGATCCAGAACCGCTTTTAGAACATAACTGACAGCGGCATGTGTACTGTTAAAGGGAGCATTAATGTTCCCTTTAACCTGAGGATCGGTACCTGTAAAATCCACATGAATGTTATCACCATTAACTTCTATCCTCACGTTGATCCGGATATCGTAGGTTCCAACTCCATCATCGTCCATAAGGTCTTCAAATGTATAAATCCCATCCGGAATGGTGCCGATGGCCCGCCTCATCCGCTGACGTGTTATCCGAATAATCTCATCAAAAGCCAAAACCATTAATGGCATCTCATACCGTTCTATTAATTCCAGCAACCTCCGTTTACCGAGATTACAGGCAGCAATCTGAGCAAAATAGTCACCCCTTCGCTCCTCGGGAACTCTCACATTTAAAAGGATAAGGTCCATAATATCATCGTTGACCACACCCCCATTAAATAGTTTTATTACAGGTATTCTGAGCCCTTCCTGAAAAATTTCAGTCATACATGCATCCATACTACCCGGAGCCATTCCGCCAATGTCGGCGTGATGAGCAATTGTACAGACAAACGCAAGCATAACACCTTCCACGAATACGGGCGTGATGACGCTCACGTCTGGAAGATGGGTGCCACCGGCTACGTGTGGATCGTTACAAATCAAGATGTCACCGTCCCTTATTTCGTCAAGGGTATACTTTTCCAAAACAGCCTCTGTCGCGCCAATAATCGAACCGAGATGAGTAGGAAGCGAGAATTCGGACTGCTCGATCAATCGTCCTCGAGTATCTATGATTGCCGTAGAATGATCGTGACGTTCTTTGATATTAGTAGAATAAGCACTACGGCGAAGAGCGGTCCACATTTCGTCTGTAACTGATCGTAGCCCGTTATGAAGTATTTCCAAGGTAATAGGGTCGAATTCGATTTTAGATGTCATGGTCTCAACTTGATAACTAAATTAAGCACATCGTCGACAAGTGCACAATCTCCCGGAAAAATGAGCGTGGTAGCATCCAATTGCTCTATTACGGCAGGACCTTCTATAACATCACCCGTCGTGAGTTCGTCACGAAGATATATTTTACTATTTACTGAAACATCATATTCAAAAAAGATAGGTCGGCTAGCCCGTGTCTTGTTTTTGGACAGTTGCCCCTGATAAACAATACCCTCCGGTCGCTCAAACTGTATCTTGACAATCCGTCTTATATTAATCACCTCAACTGGGTCATCTGCATTGGAATATCCGTAGTTTTGTATGTGACTATTAGAGAAGTCTTGGATCATCACTGCAACATCTATTTCATTCTTTCCATCATCTATCAAGATTGGGACGGACAATTCATAATTTTGTCCTTTATATCGCATGTCACAGGATACCTCAGCAAAACACGATGCTCCAGGTGGAATTGCTTCGCTCATTAACCATTTATCACCCTCCTTAGTCAATTCAGACAAATGGTTTGTGATTTCTTCGTAGGCGGAGCTTTGGTTGAGTGAGATCCGGACAGTACGCACGAAACTTTCACTTTGATCGGCCACAACAAGTCCTTGAGCACACAATATGCCTGGAGCGTACGGTACGATAACTTCCTTCATTCGAAGGCCACGTGCGACGTCAGCCGCCTGAACCGGGCCAGCCCCTCCAAAAGAAAGAAGACTAAACTCCCGCGGATCCAAACCCCGCTCAACACTTATACCCCTTATGGCGCGGACCATGTTAGCCGTAACAATGCTAATCACACCGTGGGAGGTGCGCTCCAGAGAGAAACCTAATCGGTCTGCCACTGGCGTCATGGCCGCCTTTGCGGCACCGAGATCTAGCGGCATTTTTCCTCCCAACAACCCTTTCTCAGATAATCGACCAAGAATGAGATTAGCATCTGAGACTGTAGGCAGCTCACCACCACGAGAATAACAGGCTGGGCCGGGAACTGAACCGGCACTCTCCGGGCCAACCTTCATTAAACCGTCACGATCGAACCAAGCCACAGAGCCACCGCCTGCGCCCACAGAATTAATGTCAATCATCGGTAAACGGACCGGAAAATCCTCTATTGACCGGTTAAAACTAACGTCGGCTCGGTAGTTTCGGATTAGCGCTACGTCGGCACTGGTTCCACCCATATCAAGCGTGATGACGTTCTCTTGGGTGCTGAGTTTGGCTGAATATGTTGCCCCTACGACACCTGCAGCTGGACCAGACAAGGCGGTGCGAATGGGGAATCGTCGAGCTTGGAATACGGACATTAACCCGCCATTAGATTGATTAACCCCAATTGATGCATTTGGAAAATGATTTAGAAATTCGCTTTCTAGGGTCTTCATATACCCCGACATTATGGAAAGCAGATAAGCGTTAAGAACCGTCGTGGATAGCCTCTCATATTAGCGAAACTCCGGCTGAACTTCGCTTGAAAGTGAAATTGGTATGTTAGGTGCGATTTTTTCGAACATTGCGGACACACGCCGTTCGCTCTCTGAGTTCAAGAAAGAAAATAAAAAGCAGATTGCACAAGAATCTATTCCCGCGTCCACCACTTGCCTCACGACTGCTTCGATTTCCTGATCCAAGGGTTTTTTATAAGCCTGTCCGTTTGGGCCGACCCGCTCATTTAATTCAAAACGAAGCGATCGAGGGACTAACGGTGCTGGATAATCGTCTTGAAGAGAATACTGCTTAGGTCGAACTTGGCGACCGATCTCTAGTACATCCCGAAATCCCTTAGTAGTAATTAAACCAACACGTCCCCCTTTGCGTTCGATTAATGCGTTGGTAGCAACTGTAGTTCCATGTCCAAATCTTGTAACTTCGGTCGGGGAAAGGTTGTTCGCGGCACACATTGCAACAGCTCCATCTAGGATGGCACGAGCTGGATTTATTGGGGTGGATGGAGTTTTATGAAAAATCATGCGGCCCGTTTCGTTTTCCATGGCAAAAAAGTCTGTAAAGGTACCACCAACATCCACGCCGATAACCCAACTCACCTCGAAACTCTCCTCAAAAATGTTTTAAATTCCATTGGTTTCAATCCCAATATATACATTGCTCCTAACCATAACCGTTAAATCCTTTTGATAAGAGCATTAACTATTCAACCAGCAATACAAACGAAGATATTGCTGTCCACGTTCCATAATTTAAACTGGGCGCAGGTAAAAT
>CAZADS010000024.1:0-20554 GCA_964483985.1 uncultured Thalassobaculaceae bacterium | reverse complement strand
TTTTGAAAAATTTTCTGGAGCAGAAGCCAAGCTAACGACTTCGATGAAGTCCGTTGGAGAGGCTATGGCCATTGGAAGAACTTTCTCAGAATCTTTGCAAAAGGCGCTACGCTCAATGGAAACCGGATTAAACGGTCTTGACGAAGTGGCAATTTCGGGCGGAGATGATAGAACAGGGACTTTGGACCGAAACGCCGTGATCGCAGCCTTATCCGAATCTGTGCCTGATCGTATATTGAGAGTTGCTGAAGCATTTCGGCTAGGCCTATCTGTTGAGGAAATCTATGGAGCATGCAGCATCGATCCATGGTTTCTTCGGCAAATTCAAGAAATTATAGTGGCGGAAATGAATATTCGTTCTAATGGACTACCTGAGGATCGACGCGATTTCCTAGCTTTAAAACAAATGGGCTTTTCTGATGCTAGACTGAGTACGCTATCTGAGATGCCAGAAGAAGAAATCTCACAACTTCGACGTGAGAAATTCAAGTTAAGGCCCGTTTACAAACGTATTGACACTTGTGGCGGCGAATTCCCAGCAAAAACGCCATATATGTATTCTACCTATGAAGGCGACGGAATAAACGACCCAGAATGTGAAGCCCTGCCATCAAAGCGAGAAAAGGTCGTGATACTCGGAGGGGGACCTAATCGGATAGGACAAGGCATTGAATTTGACTATTGTTGTGTTCACGCAGCTTACGCACTCTCTTCTGTAGGTTATGAAACCATAATGGTCAATTGCAATCCGGAAACAGTCTCCACTGATTATGATACATCGGATCGGCTCTATTTTGAGCCATTAACAGCAGAAGATGTAATTGAACTCATTCGAAAGGAAGAAGAAAATGGGATTGTCAAGGGCGTCATCGTACAGTTAGGTGGTCAAACTCCATTAAAATTATCCCATGCTCTCGAATCGGTTGGGATAAATATTTTAGGTACGTCTCCCGATGCTATTGATCTGGCTGAGGATAGATCGCGCTTCCAACAGCTACTGTATCGTTTGGATCTCAAGCAACCAGAAAACGGAATAGCCACCTCACTCGCACAGGCTGAATATGTCGCTGATCGGATCGGGTTTCCAATAGTGATAAGGCCGTCATATGTTTTAGGCGGGCAAGCTATGGAAATTGTCCACGATTTAGTCGGCCTACAAAAATATATGGGTAACGCTGTAATAGCATCGGGGAAAAATCCCATCTTAATAGATCGATTTTTATCTAAAGCTATTGAAATAGATGTTGATTGCTTAGCGGACGGCGATTCTACATACATTGCGGGCATCATGGAACATATAGAAGAGGCCGGCATACACTCTGGAGATAGTGCCTGCTCACTGCCACCTCAATCGCTATCAACTTCGTTAATAGAAGAAATCCGACATCAAACAGAGTTGCTCGCAAAAGGGCTTGCTGTAAAAGGACTTATGAATGTTCAATTCGCAGTTAAAGATGGAGAAGTATTTTTATTGGAAGTAAATCCTCGTGCGAGCCGAACAGTGCCGTTTGTAGCAAAAGCTACAGGAGTGCCAGTTGCTAAAATTGCTGCCAGAATAATAGCTGGAGAACCACTTACCACTTTCAGTTTGCCAAACACCACTCCGAGCCATGTCGCTATTAAAGAAGCGGTTTTTCCTTTCACTCGTTTTAAGGGAGTAGATAGCATCCTTGGTCCGGAGATGAAGTCAACAGGCGAAGTGATGGGTATCGATTTCGACTTTGCAGCCGCATTTGCAAAAAGCCAAATCGCAGCCGGTACCGATTTACCATCCAGCGGAACCGTTTTTGTTTCGGTTCGAGACGATGACAAATCTAGCATTATCTCAATTTCAAAAGAATTGGCTTATATGGGCTTTCTATTGATAGCGACTTCCGGCACTGCACGAGCATTAAAAAAGGCTGGCTTGAAAGTAGACCGTGTAAAAAAAGTCCTAGAAGGCAGACCACATATTGTCGACAATATGCTATCGGGTCACGTCAACTTAGTGATAAATACAACGGACGGAGTTCAAGCTATCGCAGATAGTTTCAGCTTGCGTCGGACGGCTTTAAATCACAATATCCCTTACTATACGACTATCGAGGGAGCTCGAGCTGCTGTTCAAGCAATAAATGCTATACGACGGCGACAGCTTGAAGTCGTCCCGTTACAATCCTATCTTAAAGGGTCATTTTGAGTTTTAAAAATTAAAAAAACTCAAAAAACACGGTAAAATTATGCTCCTTTATAGGATATAGTTGAAGTATTAGAGGTTTGGGCATTTTAAAATGGAGAAAATTCCAATACGCCGAGAAGGCCTAGAACGATTAAAAGTTGAGCTGAAGCAATTGAAATCCGTCGAGCGACCTGACGTCATTAGAGCGATAGCCGAGGCACGAGAACATGGCGATCTTTCAGAAAATGCTGAATACCACGCTGCCCGTGAACGCCAAAGCTTTATTGAAGGGCGTCTAGCAGAACTGGAAGATGTTATTAGCCGCGCGGAAGTCATTGATGCTTCTATGATCGATGGTGATACAGTCACATTTGGCACTACGGTAAAATTGGCGGACGAGGATACCGATCAGGAAGTCACTTATACTATTGTAGGGCCATATGAAGCCGATATTTCTCAAGGGCTCATTTCTACATCATCTCCTATTGCTCGCGCACTAATAGGAAAAAGAGTAGGGGACAGTGCTGAAGTTATAACGCCAAGGGGAACTAAAAGTTATGAGGTTTTAAACATATCAATATCTTAGAGTCATAAATTTTCAGCGTTTTCCTCAATTGGCACTCCTGGTAATTGTTTTTTAGTTCGAAAAGCGAGGGCGGTTTTTACATTGGAAACATTTGGTGCAGGTGTTAAGCGAGTCGTTAAAAAACGCTGAAAAGAATCCCAATCTCTTGCGACTATTTTTAACAAAAAATCCGTTTCCCCCGATAACATATGGCACTCACGTACTTCTTCCCAATTACTGACCAACTCCTCAAAAGCGATTAAATCATCTTCTGATTGGCTAGATAAACCAACAAAGGCGAATATAATAACCGAGAAGCCAAGTGCCTCTGGGCTAATATCCGCGTGGTAACCACGAATATAACCGGACTGCTCAAGAGCTCGAACACGACGAAGACACGGGGGAGCCGATATCCCTACACGATCAGCTAAATCAACATTGGTAATTCTGCCGTTATCCTGCAAGTCACGCAAGATCCGCCGATTAATTCGATCCAGTTTAACACGCCGCATAACAGTTAAACCTCCGAGGGCAATTAGGATTCAGAACCAAAGCACCATATAATCCATAGTAGTCTAATATTAACGCAATTTTTTCGACGCAAGATTATTACGTAGCTTTGATATAATAATGCAACACTCTTCAAACTGATAAAATTAAAAAGTTTACAATATGCACCAAAAAATTAATCATATAACAACGTCCTTGCCTCATGGTTGGGTTATTTCTGATGGAACACTCGGCATGGAACTGCAGGCTCGTGGCCTCGCGGATGCTTTGGAGTATCCATACTCCATAAAACCTATAATCCCCCATCCATTACTTAGATTAGCGCCATCCATAGGAAAATTTTTTGGTGTCCCGTTTGGACACCACAGGAGTGAAAAATTAGAAACGCCATTTCCTCTGTTTTCAATTACATGCGGGAGAAGAAATGCTGGTGCTGCAATAGTTTTAAAACGCATATCAAGAGGCAAAGTATTCACTATACATATCCAAGACCCCCGCATTAATGCTAGATTTTTTGACTTACTTGTTATTCCTGAACACGACCCTACTAGAGCGGAGAATGTAATAACAACAATTGGTTCATTAAACCAAATCACGCCTTCATTATTGGATCAAGAAGCATTAAAATTAAAATCGAAAATTAAATTTTTACCTAAACCCCGGGTGGCAGTTAATATCGGGGGCAATACCCGAAACTCGAGAATTGGAGATGACCAAGCGCTTCGCACTTTCCTCGCACTAAATAAATTTATCGATTCTAACAAATGCGGGCTGATGGTAACCACAAGCCGCAGAACTAGTTCTAATGTATTGACCGCACTTGCTCCACTGGCTAACCGAAGTGACACCTTGGTTTGGACAGGCCAAGGTATGAACCCTTATCTAGGTTTTCTTGGATTAGCCGATGCTATTATCGTCACATCTGATTCAGTTAATATGATTTCCGAGGCATGTACTACCGGAAAACCGGTTTATATTTTAAACTTGGGAACAAACTCTCGCCGAAGAGCTAAATTTTTACATTCCATTATAGAAAGCGGTCGAGCTCGCACATTCAACGGAAAGCTTGAAACATGGGAATATACGCGATTATGCGAAACTAAAAGAGTAGCCCAAACTATAGTTAAAAAACTAAACGCGTTGGTAAATCAAAACTAATTCAAACGCTCTTTCACCGATAACACCGGATTAAAATCCGAATGCCGTTGGTAAGATGAAGATTTGTCCCACAAACTTTTTTAATAGCTGCCATGATCTGAACCTTTTCTATACATGACCATATCCGTATCCCTTATATGAACCAGAGAAATTGTTTTTGATAGTTTATTCAAAAACCCAAATACATCCGGTGCCTCTACTTTATAATCATGCCATAAAATTACACCACCTTCAGTCACCATTTCTAAAGCTTTATTTGTATCATTCTCCACATAACTCCACGTATGGGCCCCATCAATAAATACTAGGTCGATTTTTTCGCTAAATGGTCTTTCATCAAACCGTTTGCTGTCACAAAATATTTGCTGAATTTTACTTTCAGTTTCTTGACCTTCGTAATAGAAATTATCGAATGCTGCCTCTTCTATTGCTTTATGTTGATGATATCGATCATCGGCAGAGTTGAATTCTAGCTCTACTACGTCGTTGGGATGTATGGTCAGTGTATAAACTGTAGCGTTATTTGGGGCATTTAATGCCATAATGTGTGACGTTTTTCCACTACAAGTACCAAATTCAAAAATTTTATTCGCTGACTTTGCTAATCCCGCAATTACCCAAGTCTCTCTATCCGAAAGAGATGCCATTACCCCTTCACCACCTATAAATTTAACCGTAGATGCCGGACTTATGCCATGCCGTCCCCTAGCAAAACATGGATCTATATGCTCTAGTTTCACTTGGTTAATAGGATAGGGACTAAATACAAAAGATCGGCGCCTCTGCCTTCTGAGCTTAAGCATGCGCCGCGTCACAAAATATAATCCAGAGATTGTGACCAAATTCGTCACAATTAGAATAATATGTAGCCAATTTACCATTAAAGAACCCTAACAAACTTATTCTAACTCGACTTTGTTTTTAATTTTTTCTAAGAACTGCGTCTATCAAATACACTTTTTTAAAAAATATAAGGTACAAAATCTGGAATCTTGCTCGTCAGTCTATATATTGACTTTCAGGAGCGTTATTTATCAGAAACTTTCAAACATTAGTGTTTAAATTCCATGCTCTACTAATGGACGAAAATTTATGAATTTATTTTACGACTAGATTGACAAAGGACTTTGTCTAGATGGCAGATTATAGGGAAAATATTGTTATTATTGGCTCTGGCGCCGCCGGTTTAACGGCATCTATTTACGCGGCACGAGCAAATATGAAACCCTTACTAATTGCTGGACTTCAGCCCGGCGGCCAAATGACTATAACCACAGACGTGGAAAACTACCCTGGGTTTGCTGATATTGTACAAGGACCTTGGCTGAAGGAACAAATGGCGGCACAGACCTCACATGTTGGAACACGTATCCTTCATGATACAGTCACTAATATCGACGCGACCAAACAACCGTTTGAATTAACTGGTGATATGGGCAGTACCTACGTTTCAGATGCTGTAATTATAGCGACCGGAGCACAAGCCCGCTGGTTAGGCCTTGAAAGTGAGTCTACCTTTAATGGCCGCGGAGTTTCCGCTTGTGCCACATGTGATGGTTTTTTTTTCAAAAATAAGGACGTGGCCGTAATAGGTGGTGGTAACACTGCTGTTGAAGAAGCACTTTATCTCGCAAACCTAGCCTCAAAAGTAACCCTTATCCATCGCAGAGATAGTTTACGGGCCGAAAGCATATTACAGGACAGATTATTTCGAACGCCAAACATTGAAGTGATATGGAATAGTAGAGTGATCGAAATATTAGGAGACTCTAAACCAACGACTGGAGTTGAGGCCATCCGTTTATCAAATATAGAGACCGAAAAAATCTCTGATATTTTCGTGAAAGGCTGTTTTATCGCCATTGGCCATACTCCGGCCACAGAAATTTTTAAAGGCAAAGTAGATATGGACGAGGAAGGTTATATAATCGTGGAACCAGGCACAACACGGACGAGTGTTAACGGTCTGTTTGCAGCAGGTGACTGTGTCGACAAAATCTTTCGACAAGCGGTCACGGCGGCTGGACTTGGGTGTATGTCCGCATTAGAAGCGGAAAAATATATTGGATCACTGAAGGATAACGCCTAATCTCAGGCTTGAATCAAGTTTCCTACCAAAGTGAAGGCTTTAGGGTACCCTATAGAACAAATTATGACGACATTCCCTAAAATCAAAACCAAATAGACTTAAATAGTTAGAACAAAGATCGAGTATCGGAATGGATTGGGATAAACTTCGCATATTTCATGCAGTGGCAGATGCCGGCAGCTTTACGGGAGCAGGGAAGTCTTTAAATCTAAGTCAATCCGCTGTCAGCCGTCAAATTAGCAATCTAGAAACTAGTTTGCGGGTACTTTTGTTTCACAGGCATGTCCGAGGACTAATCTTAACCGAACAAGGCGAACTGTTGCTTACAGCAGCAAATGATATATTTGCTAAATTGGCAACCACTACCTCTCTATTAAACGAAGGTAAGGAAACCCCTAAAGGAAAGCTCACGATAACGACGACAGTAGCTTTTGGGTCCACTTGGCTAGCAGCCCGGATTGGAAAATTCCTAGAACATTACCCGGAGATAGAAGTCAGCCTTTTGATCAACGACTTCGAATTAGATCTCTCAATGCGCCAAGCTGATGTAGCGATAAGGCTTACACCTCCGCGACAATCCGACCTAATACAAAGACATCTTCGAACGATCCGCTTTCATCTATATGCCTCTCCTAGGTACTTGGAAAATAATGGTATGCCCCATAGTACGACAGATTTAAATGACCATAGAATAGTCATTTACGGAGAAACACCGCACCCACCGTTTCCAAAAGTTAACTGGCTTCATGATGATATCATGAAAAAAGGTGGGAAAACTCAGAATCAGAAAATTGTCCGGGTAAATAACTATTATGCGATGTTTAGAGCTGTGCAAGGTGGGGTGGGAATAGCTGTCCTACCAGACTATTTAGCAGCCCAAGACGCTAACCTCATGCGAGTTCTACCACAACTAGAAGGACCCGAAGTCCCTGCATATTTTGTTTATCCTGAAGAGCTCAGAAATTCTAAACGAATCGCCGTTCTGAGGGATTTTCTAATTCAGGAAATTGCGAAAACATCGTTCTAAGTGTCAAGAAAACTAGCCATGCAAAATTTGCATGGCCGTATTGCTAATTTAGATATGGTTTTTCTGTTAATCTAAACGTATCTAATTATTTAACGGCTTTAGCCGTAATCATGGACCGGACCATCGGTCCGTCGTCTTTTCGACGTAAAACCTCCCTGTTACTTTACCCCGGAATTTTCAAATTCCGGGGTTTTTCTATAGATTTTTAAACCATAGAAAGTAACCAAATTTATCACCTTTAACGCCGAGCAGACTCCATACGGGAATACTTTAACCGTCACGTTATGCGTAAAAATATGTAAAGGGTAGGGAGTTAATGAATGTCTTTTGGATTTACCTCTTGACCTAACGCCTCCCCTTTTACAAAACGACTTATATTAGAAAGAAAAAGTCGATCCCATCGGTCTCTTCCTCCGTTACCTGCAAAAGAAGTATGTGGCGTAATTCTAACATTCGGGTGTGTCCAGAGGGGATTAGCCTGAGGCAAAGGTTCCTCATGAAAAACATCTAGAATTGCCGAGGATAAAATTCCAGAATCAAGGGCTTCAATCATAGCCGAATCATCAATCAGAGCGCCTCGCGCAATATTTACAAGTATTGTCCCCTTTTTCAGCACATTGAAGAAACCGCTATTAGCCAGTCCTTGAGTTTCATTATTAAGTGGACAAGCTAAAATAATCACATCAGCTTCGGGTAACAATAATGGTAAATCACTTAAGGTCCCCGTTGTATCCGCAATTTCTGATAAAATATTCGAGCGTCTAACAACCGATATTTTTACGTCAAATGCTTTTGCTCTCTTAGCAATTTCCTGCCCAATCGGCCCAAAGCCAATTATCACCCAATTCATCTTCGAAACTTCAGAAAAAGGTGTGATACACCACTCTTTTTTCCTCTGAAGTTCACGCTGCCTCTCGATTGGATGAATAACGCTCAACACCTGCGCCATAACATATTCAGCAATAGCAACACCTTGGGCACTGCTATTACAAATTCGTACTCCTTTATCCGAGAGTTTTTTGTACATTGGATGATCGAGACCAGCATTATAGGTCTGGAGGACCCCTAGTTTCTTACAGCCAAAGGCAAGATCAAAAGCCGTCTTCTGAATTCCATCAGCGTGTATATGAGAACTAAACCACAAATAGTCAACTTCCACTTTCTCTGGATGCACGGGCACGCCACTTATTATAAGGTGACCATTAGCATCAAACGTAATTATCTCTATTTCCAATTGAAGCGCCTCAAGCCTGTCCTTAATATGATCCAATGACTTTTGATACATAGCTACCTTGAAGGGCATATTACTTTCCTTCGAAAAATTTTACGGAGGTCTTTCCATTACCATAACGGTAACAGACTTCTTTAACCGTTCAATTTGTTAAATAATCTTAAACCTAATCAAGAATTACGTGAGGAAGAAAACGCGAACTGTCTTTGGTAATAGGCGAGTTGTCTTCCCGAATTCCCAAACCACACGGTTTACTAGCAACCAACCACGACCCGATAACAGTATGGTTCCCATCAAAAATTGGCAGTGGATAAAGTGCTTGAACAACGCTCCCTTCTTTTCCGTAGGGTCCATCCACTCGCATTTGTGATTTTCCAGATCTAACAATTTCCACATTACTCCCCTCTCGCGATAATAATGGTTTACGTACGTAATCAACAAGGGTGCTTGCTTTCGGATCATCTGAAAAAAAAGAAGGGAGTAAATTAGGATGCCCCTCAAACATCTCCCATAAAAGGGGCAACAAACCTTTATTTGAAAGGATCGAACGCCACGCAGGTTCAATAATAGTAATCCCGCTTTTTAGAATTATCTCACTAAACTCGTCTTTCATCATCCATTCCCATGGATAAAGCTTGAATAAGTTAGTTATCAGAAAATCGTCAGAATCAGTGAAATGATCACTATCGTCTATACCGATATCCTCCATATATAAAAAAACTGTATCTAATCCTGCTTGAGACGCGCATTCTTCAATATAGCGAACTGTACCCTCGTCTTCTTCGCTTCCTCTGCAGGAAGCTAAATGCAACGTACCGTTCAAACCAAATTTTTTAAATGCTTCTACCATGTGCTCATGAACAGAATTAAACTGATCGCAACCTGTTGGGATTATATTTCGCTCCATCGCTTGTTCCAACCATACCCATTGAAAAGCTGAGCTTTCATAAAGTGCAGTAGGCGTATCAGCATTGTACTCTAGAAGCTTAGCCGGTCTAACCCCATCATAGGAAAAATCTAAACGACCATAGAGGTTTTTTTCTTGGTTTTCCCAACTAGCTTTTACATAATCCCAAAATGCTCGGGGTATGCCAAGTTTGGTCATAATTTCTTCACTGTTAACCGCCCGTTCAACAACTCCAAAGCACATATTTTCAATCTCGGCGCTAGGATCTTCAATGTCATCCTCTATTTGACGCATTTCAAAACGATAACAGGCCGTCTCGTCCCAATATGCGGCGCCATAAAGAGTATGGAAATTAAACCCCAAAGACTCAGCCTGCTGCTTCCAGTCAGTTCTCTCTTCTATTTCAATTCGTTTCATTTTAATTAGCTATTAACCACCAAAACTTCGAAACCGTCCGCCAAATCCTCGGAATCTTCTCATAGAAGAACGGGCCGTAGCTCCAAACCCACCTCTTCGAATCGTCCGCATTTTAGTAGAAGGCACACGGGCCACTTGGCCGGATACTTTCGACAATCCCGTTTTACCTGCCACTCTTTGATTATCCCCGGTTCTAAAATTTTTAGCGTCATCCTTGGCACGATAAAGTGGTTGGGTCGCAGCAGTAGATCTGCCGCCTAGCATGTTTCCCATCATATAACCCATCATAAGCGGCATAAATACCGAACCACCCGACGTGGTTCTTTGCGGAGCTATTTCACATCTATCTGCTCCAAAATCATTTTCACAATCAGATGCAGAAGTATATTTTGGAGCAACTCGAATATGCTCCACCTTCGCTTTTTCCAAATTCTTCTCGCAAACATCGCGACTGAATCCTGCTTGATCTATACATTGATCAACGTTTTCAAAAACTGCTACTTCTGTTGAATTATTGCATGCTGTAAGTGTCAGCGCACTCGCCCCCATCAAAGCCAATTTCAGAGTTCTTGTTCTCTTCATTTTGATCGCTCCTTCAAAGCCTAACGCTCGTTTTAGCCCAGCAGGCTCCTTAGTATTTTTTCCTACTTAAATATTCGATCCCCTCAGTCGCTGCAACCTTACATTGTTTCCGTAGGAATCAAATCAACACTGGCTGAGTCTCAAGAATCTCTCTACTAAATCCAGCCACTTTCTTATACTTCTCAGACAATTTTGCTAACTCATATGGCGAAATAACATTATTGATATTGTCAAACGGTTTATCACCGGTACGTTCGTAGATTTCTTTAAGTATTATGTCTGGAGGAATTTCTCTATTGGCCTGCACTACCTTACTTGTAGGTATTAACCGATCGTTTTCGTAAGCTTCCAAAGCAGCAACCAAATCGGCCATTTGAGATAGCCGGATTGCCAGGGCAGATGCATCTAAAATAGCTTGTCCAGCACCATTTGATCCCCGCGGGTACATTGGATGAGCAGCATCCCCAAGTAGTGTCATTCTCCCAAAACTCCATCTCTCCAGCGGATCTTTATCTACCATGGGGTATTCTAGTATCAATTCCGATTCTCGAACTGATTCCGGAATGTTAAGCCAATCAAATTTCATGTCTTCGAAAGCCCAAAGGAAGTCCTCAATATTCCCGGAACGGTTCCACTCCCCACTATCAATTTTGTCGGACGTATAAAACTCACATAACCAATTGATTAATTGAAGACCGTTGCGGTTCAATTGATTTTTTATAGGGTAAAATATAGTTTTTCCTGTTTCCAACGAACCTGCGTAAATCATGCTAGCACCGGTCAAAAATGCGGGCCGCCAAGTAACCCCTCGCCACATAGTTATACCCGAATATACTGGGGGTTTATCCTTTGGATATAGCTGGTGCCGGACTGCCGAATGTATACCATCGCAACCAACAATTACACTACCCGTTACTGGTTCAACTAATTGATGGCTTTTGGTATCGATAAAATGGGCCGTAACGCTTTCTTTTGATTGTTTAGCATGACAAAACGTATGCCCAGTTACAATTGCCTGCGGTCCCAGCCGCTCTTTAACCGCCTTAACCAGAAGAAGTTGCAAATCACCTCTGTGAATGGAGTATTGAGGCCATTTATATCCAGCATATCTTCCCCGCGGCTCCGAAAAGATGTGCTGGCCAAATCGATTATAAAAACCAACCTCTTGAGTTTCAATTCCATTGCTAGCAATAGCTGATTCTAATTTAAGGTTGCTCATTTCACGCATTGCATGAGGTAACAAATTTATGCCTACCCCTAACGATTTGATAGAGGTAGCCATTTCAAAAACTAGGCTACTAATCCCGAAATGATGGAGATTCAAAGCTAAAGTTAACCCTCCTATCCCGCCTCCGATGATTAACACTGGAGCGGATTTTTTGCCTGTATTCCCTTGATTCAAATTTGCCATTGCACGGGTTCCATCAAAACCTACTCCGAAGGCTTTGCGAATTGTTATCGATAGCATCTATGTCGGGCAATATCTGCCGGCAATAATGAGCAATTCCTTTTTTGTAACACCATTGCTTAGGATACCCCAGTGAAACTTCCTCAAAACGACAGTTATTTATTACGTCCGTTCGTCTAGTATGAAGATGACCCGTAACGACCACTCTCGCGTTGAATCGAATGTGCCAATCATGAGATACAACAGTCCCACACCATGGCAAAAATCTAGGTATTCTTGGGATGTAGACTAGGTCACGCCGTAACGGCCAGTGATTGATCAATATTGTCTTGAATCGCTTGGGGATTAAAGATAAACGTCGCTCTGTTTCACTGCATCGTGCTGCACACCAGGCTTCTCGACTCGGAAAAGGATCGGGGTGCAATAGAAGTTCGTCTGAACATACGGCATTTTCCTCTCTAGCCCATTCTCTTATTTTTTGGCGCGGGACGTTTTCTGGTCGAAAGCTATAATCATATAAAAGAAACAAAGGAGCTATCATATATCGGTCCCCATTAAACGAATTCTGGACCGGCCATTCAATATAGCAGTCTTCTGGTGTTAGCGCGCCAAAAGATCTAGCTATGTCCACTAAAGCATCATATCGCCTCAATCCTCGCCCTATATCCCTTTTCTGACCCGCTACGGTCCACAGGTCATGGTTTCCTGGAACCCAAATTAACCTACCAAAACGTTTACTTAGCTCCCGGAGTCCAAATTCCTGATATTCTACTCGGTCTGATATATCTCCTGCTACGATTAACCAATCCGGACCATAATCCGGCATTTTACATAACGCTTCGCGATTTCTAGCGTTAGTAAGGTGTAAATCACTTATAGCCATTAATCGCATAGGCCCATCCTTTTACTCTGATCTAATGGTAGATGTGTAACATTTTTTCCGGTCCTATAGATTGTCGACAAGCATTTTTCCACGTTCCAGAAGATCCATACTCTCAAAATGGAGACAAGTTCTGTTATAGGAGGATGATCTGGTGAGCCTCGATTATTTTTTAAATAGGATACCTGATACTTGCATGCACCTCCTAGCAAGCGTAATTTCTTATTATAATAACTAAATTGGAGTCTTAGATCTATAATGAGCATCCTTGCCGATCGACTTAACCGAGTGAAACCATCTCCAACGATTTCTATGAGTGCAAAGGCCCGCCAGCTCAAGGCGGCTGGCCAAAATATAATAGATTTGTCCGCTGGCGAGCCCGATTTTCCTACACCCTTTCATATAATACAATCCGCTGAGAAGGCCATGGCTCGGGGAGAAACTAAATATACGGATCCAGATGGCTCTCCCGCTTTAAAACAAGCAGTCTGCGATAAATTTAAACGGGATAATAATCTTGATTACGAACCTTCTCAAATAACTATCGGGACAGGGGGAAAACAAGTTCTATACAATGCATTGATGGCAACCCTAAATCCGGGAGATGAGGTAATCATCCCAGCACCTTATTGGGTTTCGTATCCGGATATTGTATTATTAGCAGAGGGCACACCCGTAATAGTCGAATGCTCTATCGAGAATCGTTTTATTCTTCAACCGGATGATTTGGAGAAATCAATCACATCTCGAACTAAATGGATTATATTAAACAGCCCATCCAACCCAACGGGAGCCGGGTACTCGAAAGGAGACTTAAAAAAAATTACCGACGTCCTGTTGAAATATCCCCAAATTTGGGTGCTGACTGACGATATGTATGAACATCTTGTTTATGATGATTTTCAATTCTGTACTCCAGCCGAAATTGAGCCTAAAATTTATAATCGAACGCTTACCGTAAATGGAATGTCTAAGGCGTTCTGCATGACAGGGTGGCGAATAGGCTATGCTGGAGGACCATCAGATTTAATTACAGCCATCAGAACAATACAGTCACAATCAACGTCTAATCCGAGTTCGATAAGCCAAGCTGCCTCTATTACAGCACTAAATGGACCCATGGATTTTCTTGCTAACAATAATAAAATTTTTAAAGAAAGACGAGATCTAGTATGCTCAATGCTGAATCAGGCACAAGGTATAGAGTGCCCAACGCCTCAAGGAGCCTTTTACGTCTATCCGTCGTGCGCTGGATTACTGGGCAAAAGAACGACTAACGGAAAACTAATCGAAACCGACGAAGACGTGGTCACATATTTTCTCGAGCAAGAAGGCCTGGCCTCTGTCCATGGATCAGCTTTTGGACTAAGCCCCCATTTTCGAATTTCCTATGCCACCGCAACAGACGTTTTAGAAAGTGCGTGTCAACGAATTCAACGTGCGTGCGCGTCATTAATATGACCCTCAAGTATATTACCAAGAGCTCTTGTACTTTTCATTGGATTTTGTAATTTAACTATCTCAATTATGTCGTCATATGGATACATTTATACAGATTGCATTTCTTTCTTGCCTCAGGCCCATAACACTGTCGGAATATAATGTATTAACAAAGATAGAATGGTTTTACAAAACGCAAGAAATGACTGAGTTCATTTTTAAGAGATCCTAGATAAAGATGGGAGAAGCTTCAGATGGCGAGCGATAATAACCCAGCCACCCGGTGTGCTGTTTTGATTGGTCCATATCTTAGCGGAAAGACTTCACTTTTTGAGTCATTACTCAAATGTACAGGCACAATCGACCGTAAAGGCAAAGTAACCGAAGGTAATACTATCGGAGATGCTGCCGAAGAAGCAAGGAAACGGCAAGCTAGCACCGAGCTCTCCCTAGGTTATGGAAGTTTCCTGGGAGATAATTGGGTTTTTATAGATACTCCAGGTTCTGTAGAGTTTGCCCAAGAAGCTCGAAATGCCTGTCTAGCTGCTGATATTTCAATTGTTGTCGTCGATCCGGAAGTTCAAAAAATTGCCGCGGTTTCGCCTATCTTAAAATTCCTAGACGAGCAAGACATCCCACATATAGTATTTATAAATAAAATAGATCAAGCTACTGAAACCGTTGACGAATTAATGAGTGCGCTTCAAGATACCTCCGACCGTCCTTTGGTGTTGCGGCACATCCCTATCCGTAAAGAAGAGGCTATAGTCGGCTATACTGATTTAGTAAGTGAGCGGGCCTACGAATACGATCCAGGAAACCCTTCTAAGAAAATCCAACTTCCGGAAAACTTGTCCGATGTTCATCAAGAAGCTCGCGGCCAATTACTGGAAACTCTGGCGGACTTTGACGACGACTTGATGGAGAAAGTTTTAGAAGAAATAGACATTCAAAACGACGAAGTATACCAAACTCTGACTTCGGCCTCTCAGCAAGCTTTACTTGTCCCCGTTATAATTGGAGCCGGCGAACTCGATCACGGAGTGCAACGGCTTCTAAAACAATTACGGCACGAAACGCCAACATTCCAACAAACTATTACAAAACGGGGCCTTGATTCGGAAGGAGAAGCCGTTGCTCAGGTTTTTAAAACCTTGCATGCTCAACACATGGGTAAGTTGTCATTTGCACGGGTTTGGCGAGGCTCTATCAAAGATGGAGAAGCCCTAAATGGGACTCGTGTTAGTGGTATTAACGTTGTACTTGGTTCTAAACTTGAAAAAAAGGCAACCGCTTCTGCCGGCGATGTTGTCGCGCTTGGACGCATGGAAGAAATCAAAACAGGGATGACCTTAACTCCTTCTGGAGATACTCTAGATAGCACCCTTCAATGGCCAAACCCGTTACCGCCAGTCTATTCTATGGCAATGTCAGCCTCCAACCGTAATGATGAAGTTAAGCTCTCCGGCGCTCTTCAAAGATTGTCTGAAGAAGATACTTCGGTCCGTATCGCACATAACGCTGCAATGGGGGAGTTAATCATTTCTGGCCAAGGCGATACCCAACTTTTAGTGCTATCCGAACGCCTATCCAATCGGTTTAACCTCGAAGTCACCATGCGCCAACCCAGTGTGCCCTATAAAGAAACCATCAAAAAACCGATTGACCAGCACGCCCGTCATAAAAAACAGAGCGGCGGCCATGGTCAATTTGGTGACGTAAAGGTAAAGATCAAACCGAAACAAAGGGGAGCTGGATTTGAATTCATAGACAAAATTGTTGGAGGCGCTGTCCCAAGAAATTATATTCCTTCAGTAGAAGAAGGCGTAAAAGACTTCATGAAACGGGGACCCCTTGGTTTTGAAGTAGTGGATCTTTCAGTAGAGCTTTACGATGGCCAATTTCATCCCGTGGATAGCTCTGATATGGCGTTTAAGACCGCCGCGCGCATCGCCATGTCAGAAGGACTACCAAAATGTACGCCTGTTTTGCTTGAACCCATTCTGCAAGTAAAAATTTCCGTACCCAATGATTCTACAGCCCGCATCCAGAGGATTATAACGGGACGCAGGGGACAAATTTTAGGATTTCAGGCCAAAGAGGGATGGAAAGGTTGGGACGAAGTCGAAGCAAATATTCCGGAATCCCAGGTTCATGATTTAATCATAGAAATTCGATCTGTTACTATGAGTGCAGGGACTTTCGAATCAAAATTTGATCACCTCGCAGAGTTAAGTGGCCGCCTTGCCGATCAAGTCGTGGAAGAACGCAATACGTCGTAAACGACTTAGCCACTTACTAGAAGGATAATCAGAAAGGCCTATCTAACCGAGAACTTTGCGTAGTTCACAATTCATAGATGACGTAGATTTCTCTAATGCACTTTTGGCCGCTTTAACATATCGGATCTGGCTATAGAATCGATTGTTGTTTGAACTATTTCCCCATCTCGTCCTAAAACCAAAGGAACTTCAACCCCCGCTGGACCCAAAGTCCACACTTTACGAAAAAAGTCCGCTAAAGAAGCCACGGGTTGACCGGAAACCGCTAAAACTATATCGGCAACTTGCACATCTGCCTGATCTGCAGGACCATTTTGTGTTAAAGCTGCTACCACAACGCGATTATCTGCCTCTGTACCAAACATCCCTAACCACGGGTGAGCCTTTTTATTTGGCCGACCGAGTGTCATTAAATCATCGAAAATTGGCTCTAGCAAATCAATAGGAACAACCATGTTACCATCTACAGCTTTTTCTCCAGCTGCACCGTGTTGAATAAAGAGCGATCCAATTCCCAGCAATTCCCCATTTAACCCTATGAGTCCAGCACCACCCCAATTCGGGTGAGCTGGAGCGGTAAATATGGCGTCATCAAGTAAATATTCCCAATATCCAGCAAACTCCCTAACAGCTATCACTTCCGCGCTTAACGAACCCTTCCTGCCGCCAAATCCAGCCAAAACAACTGGGTCACCCTCTCGGACCAATGAGGATTTACCTATCGGAATCGCCTCCACATTTAATCGACCAAGTGCTTGTACTAGTCCGAAACCGCTTTCCTGATCATATCCCAATACGTGTCCAGGAACCGCGTTCCCAGTATGGTCGGTCAACCAAATAGTTTCCGCCTCTGTGACAAGATACCCGATCGTCAGAACTACCCCATCTTTATCAATTACTACTCCATTCCCTCCGCGCTCTGTACCCAGTGCTGACGCAGTAAAGGCGTCCTCCGGCACGTTAGAGCGGACAGCCACAACAGAAGCGTAAACCTTCTTTAGATCGAAAGAATAGCTTTCTTGACGAGGAGCGTTATCTGATTTACCAGCCATACTATTATAATCATATCGGACATTATTTTACAAAACTATAAAGAAATTTTCCCTAATTCGAAAAGGTCATATTTGTATTCTAATTTCAAATAATGAAGATTTCAAAGGATTGATTTTTTCTATTAAAAATATATGACCCAGCGTCATAAAAAATCACAAATATTGTGGCATATGATTATAATTCTTCAGCACCTTTTAGGGAAGCGCAATTAAATCTAACAGGGGTGCATGCTGTTGTGCACCATAAACGTCAGAATCCCCAGGGGCACCAGAACCAACGGCGCGTTTGAGTGAAAATTTAATGCCACGTGCAAAAGGATGATATTCGAAATTCAAAAACTCATTTTCGGATACATTAAAAAGTTTAGCTACCGATTGGCGATTAACAAGACCCGCCTGTTTAACTTTCTCGAAATCCTTTTGGCTAGAGAATAAAATATCAAAAGTAACTATGAAAGGGCCGGCATTTTTAGATCTGACCACCTCCGCCACCTCAGCTAAAATTTTCATGGGATTATCTCCAACCGCCCCACGGTCTCCGGGTTGTCTACTTCCATGAGATGATAAATATTAAACGAATATACAGGACCAGCTGGAAAATCTGCTGGAGAAAATGGAAATGCTATATTACCCGCTGTTGCTTTTCGACCTTCAAATCCAATATGCAACAGAGTACTACGAACCATTCCGCAGACAGTCTCAGCTAATTGAGGATCAGCAGCCACTACATCTATCAGGAGTCCGATTTCATGGGCAGCAGCTTTGATCGGCTCCCAAGCACCCATAACCCCATCCAGACCGTAACGATGAAATTTAATATTGTAGCTCGAGGGGTCAACGATACCAGATTGAAATTCATTGATGTGATCAACTACAGCTTTTTGCAATGAATCGAGATTTCTAATAAAAACTGGGTCCCTTGCGCCGCCAATGGTTATATGACGATGGCCTTCCAATTTAGCTCCCTCAAGCTTAACCAGATACTTATCTGAGCTAACAAATGAACTCCCACTTACCTTAACTCTTCGATCATCTAATTGCTCAAAACAAGTATTCCGAAGATCGACCGTCCCACCGGGCCCAGCTAACATAACTGGGTCAGTTTTCTCGTAAAACGTATGCGCTGAAACAGAATCAATAGTGCAGGCCTTACTGGATGCCGTCGGCTCAACAATAAAATGGTCGTCGCGTAATCGACCCAAAATTAAATCCGATCCTTCGACTGGCTGTGCTGCAAGGCTTCCGCATTCAAGAATTTTACCCATATGCAGTGCCAAACCGCGTGAATAACCAAGAAGCAGTGGGAGCGCGGCTATATTAGCCACGTCCCAAGCACGGCCTGCGATAATAATATCCGGTCGTTCCCGTAAAGCCGGATAAAAGGATTCACACCCAATCTGCGCCACTACACATTCTGTCTCATCAACATCCTGTGGAGAAAGTGGAGTAAACGTCTCAAAGGTATTAATTCGCTGTTTTGTAATCGCATCTCGAACTTTACTTCGCTCCATTTCAGTTTTTATGATTGCTAGTTTTCTTCTAACACCTAGTTCTCTCAAAATATCGCGAACAATCTGAACGAGGTAATCCACGTGAGCGTCACTTCCAGCGCCTCCTGCAGAACCAATTATGACAGGTACATCAGCCTTGGTTCCAGCTCTTATGAGAAGGTTAAGATCCCGTTTTGTCATTATTTCTGAAACAAAAGGTTTCCTTGAACCAAGGTAATATGGCCCTGGGTCACTTGACCCAGCGTCAGATGCTATCAAATCGACCCCGGCCGCCATTGCTGTGTCAAGTGAACTTTCGGGAAAGCCATACCCAAGCATTCCACAGGAAACCACTACAAATTCACCATTACGCTTTGTTTCGATCATTGCTCACTCTAATAAATTCCGAGAATCACTTTCTTTAATTATTCAGGTAGATTCATACCACGCGATAACGCTGGTCTAACCATTAAACTATCATACCAATGCCGGACATTTGGGAATTCATCTAAATCAATCTCCTGCCACGTATGACGAAAAACCCAAGGCAAAACACAAAAATCCGCTATCGATATTTCATCGTTAGCCAAATATTTTCGACCTGATAGTCTAGAATCCAATACACCGTAAAGTCTTAGGCACTCATTATAATAGCGATTAACGGCATAAGGTACTTTCTCCTTAGCTGCACGCTTAAAATGGTGTACTTGCCCAAATATAGGGCCAATTCCGCCCATTTGAAACATAACCCATTGGATTACCTCAAAACGTTTCGCCATATCTTTGGGCATGAATTTCCCTGTTTTTTCAGCCAAATACATCAAAATCGCTCCTGATTCAATAACTGTATATGGATTGCCGTCGGGACCATCTGGATCGATTATGGCGGGAATTTTAGAGTTTGGATTAATACTGACGAACTCATCCGAGAATTGAATGTCAGTCGAAATGTCTATTGGGTGAAGATTATATGGTAAACCGCACTCCTCAAGCATGATTGTGGCCTTCTTCCCATTAGAAGTCTTCCACGTATAGAGTTCTATTGGTGACATTTCACCTCCTAATTTTAATTTGAAAAATTTACCAAGTTTCAACCTTGATTGGTCAATAATTACCAGACTAATTATGCTTTGAAACAAACAGGACCATCGCACAAGACTGATCAAGTCCCATATATATAGGGGCAGAAAATAAAAAACAGGCGCAGATAGTGGGTCTGCTCTCCGCAAAAGTCTCTCGAAACGAGTTGTGAATTATCATCAAAGAGCATACCCTTCATTTCAAATAAAAATCTTCTGAAATGATTTTACACACCAACCAATTACGGTGCCTTTTATCGAAGTTCAAGTGGATTTGAA
>CAZADS010000023.1:0-34282 GCA_964483985.1 uncultured Thalassobaculaceae bacterium | reverse complement strand
GTGGTACTTGTGAGAATTGTACTTCAGGTAGAACGGTGATTTGTACTAATACTGATGTTAAAATGCCTCCAGGGAAAGCTCGACGATTAGAATGGGATAAACCCGAACAATTGCATACAGGATTCAATCTGTCCTCGTTTGCTGAACAGATGTTAGTTCAAGAAAATGCCGTCGTTAAAATACGGAAAGACATGCCATTGGACCGCGCTGCGCTTATTGGTTGTGGGGTGATGACAGGTTTTGGTGCGGCTACCAATACCGCAGCAGTTAAAATGGGAGAGACGGTAGCGGTTATCGGTTGCGGGGGAGTTGGAATGGCGGCAATCAATGGTGCGTATGTTGCTGGGGCAGGACGTATAATTGCTGTGGATACCAATCCAGTCAAACTGCAGCTTGCGACGAAGATCGGAGCCACAGATCTTATAAACCCCAATGATGGAGACCCAGTCGAACGCATAATGGAAATGACTAAAGGTGGAGTGCACCACGCAATTGAATGTTTAGGTTTGAAGGTAACAGCTGAACAATGTTTTCAAATGCTAGCGATGGGTGGTACAGCAACAATAGTGGGGATGGTACCGTTCGGAGAAAAAATCGAACTCCACGGATTTGATTTTCTACGAGAACGCAAAATTCAAGGGTCATCTATGGGTTCCAATCGGTTCCGTGTAGATATGCCCCGGTTGATAGAGTTTTATATGCAGGGTCGGCTCCATCTGGATGATTGGATCTCTAATACGATAAAACTCGACGATATAAATGAAGGCTTTAAAGCTATGAAATCGGGTAAGGTGGTTCGATCGGTTATCGATTTTGGGATTGTCGCTTAGTTGTAAGTTTCCGGTGCTATCTATCTTAACGTACTAGATAGCACCGCGTCTGATCGCGAGTTCTCTAAAATTTTTAATCTATTAAAAGAATGATTTTCCCAAAGTGTTGATTCGCTTTCATTCTGGCAAGGGCATCGTTTACTGCTTCTAATTTATAACTGCTGTCAATAGGAAGTGATAATTTTCCAGCTTGGATTGCGTCCCCTAAATCATCTTTAACGAGCTGTGTAATAGCCCGTATTTCTTCGATGGTGCGAGTTCTAAAGGTAACACCGATATATTGGATGCGTCTTAACGCGTGCAGATCGAAGTCGTACTCCCCTTTGAATCCTCCTAAACGCCCAACGTTAACAATTCTACCGGTGATTGCCGTAGAACGGATGTTATCGTTTGCAACGTAGCCTGAAAGTTGATCGATGATAACATTTACTCCATCTCCATCAGTCAATTCTAGTACTTGTTCTACCCATTTAGGGTCGCGGGAATCAATAGCAAGGTCCGCGCCATAATCTAACAATCTGGAACGCCGTTCGTGATTAGTCGAACTCCCAATAACAGTTTTTGCTCCCTTTAATTTTGCAATTTGCAATCCCATAAGCCCTACGCCGGAGCTGGCTCCTTGAATTAGAATAGATTCCCCGTCTGTAAGTTTACCGTTCGTAACAATGGCGTCATGCATGGTTTGCAGGGAAACTGGTAATGTAGCAGCCTGCTCAAAGCTCATATTTCGATCCGGTATAATTGACGTGCGTCCCCAGTCAGCAACAGCATATTCTGCCCAACTCGCTGCTCCAGAACACATGACCCGATCGCCTTCTTTTACACCCTGCGCATGTGAACCGATTGCAGCAACTTCGCCAGAAAACTCCATTCCCACAATAGTACCAGAGCCACCAATAGAACCATGTGCCATGCCACCCGCAACCATAAGGTCTGCTCGATTTAGCCCACAAGCTCGAACTCTGACCAGAACTTCGTTTGGTTTGGGTTTGGGTTTGGGCATGTCTAGGATTTTCAATCCTTCTTGGGTGACGACTGCGGCTTTCATGGGACCTCCAAAATTTATGTAAATAAGACTGTATATTAGATTTTTAAACCAGATTGCAGTTGAGTAATGTGAGTCTTATGAGAGAGTGTTTACTACGTCAAATAAAGAGATTAATGAGACACTGTGTAAGTCCAGAATCAGGAGAAAAGAGACGATGACAACACGTATAGGGTATCTTTTACCTACTAGAGAGAATGTAATGGAGGGTCGGCAGGAAGCTACCTCCCTGCTCAGCTTGGCAGAGCGGGCTGAAGACTTAGGATACGATTCCATTTGGGTCGGCGATTCTTTGTTGGCCCGTCCTCGACACGAACCTCTCTCGCTATTAGCAGCAGTAGCGGGTAGAACCAAACGCGTTGAGTTGGGAACCGCAGTGTTGTTACCGGCCTTACGCAATCCAGTTTTACTTGCTCATCAAGTATCCACACTAGATCAAATCTCTGAAGGACGGACGATTCTCGGTGTTGGAATTGCCACGGACGTGCCCAATGTCCGGGCGGAATTTGAGGCAGCGGGTGTACCGTTTGAAAAAAGGGTTGGCCGCATGTTGGAGGGGCTTCGGTTATGTAAAGCCCTTTGGACTGGTGAAACGGTCGATTGGGAAGGCCGTTGGTCAGTAAAGGACGCGAGGCTAGGGCCGGTCCCTTATCGCACGGACGGCCCATCAATTTGGTTGGGTGGTGGTGGAAAATCGAATGTTCTCCGGGTTGGACGAGAGTTTGATGGTTGGTTTCCCAATACGCCTGATGTGAAAGATATTGAGACCAGCTGGAAAAAAATGCGAAAAGTCGCGGGGGATTCTGGACGCGATTTGAATTCTATTACTTGTGCAGCTTATCTCACACTTTCTATCGATGATGATACGGCATTGGCTGAATCTCGTGTGGAAAATTTTTTATCGAGTTATTATGGCGCCCCAGCTAATATTTTACGCAAACGGCAGGCGTGTTATGCAGGCAATATTGAAGGGGTTATCGGTTATCTTAAATCCTATATTGAAGCTGGTGTGAGTCATATAGTTTTGCGATTTACTGGGGACCATGAAAGACATTTGAGGTTGATGGCTGACGTTAAAACTGAAATGAATAAATAAGAAATGCTGAATAAAAGGATAAACGATTACGATTTTATAATTGTCGGTGCAGGTATTGCTGGAATGACAGCAGCCGTTCGAGGACAGGAATTAGGACTTAATTCTTTGGTAATAGAGCAGGGGGATGGCGTTGATTATGCCTGTAATACAAGATATTCAGGCGGGATTTTACACATTGGGTTTCTTGATCCTTATAGACCTTATGGGGATTTGACATCTATTATCAAAGACAAGACGGCGGGAGAAACAGATACAAAATTGGCATCAGCGGTAGCCATTACAGGGAGCCGGTTTTTGGATTGGCTCAAGGAAAGGGGTGCTCGGTTTGTAAGCTTTAATCAGTTGGAGGGTTACCGCTGGTGCGTAGCTCCACCGCGATCTATGAAAGCAGGAATAGATTGGCAGGGCCGAGGACCCGATGTGGTCTTACGGGAGCTTGTGGATAGATTTCGATCTAATGGCGGAACGTTTTTGTTACGCACGCGAGGTATTTCGTTGAAAATGGAAAAAGGATCTTGTGTGGGGCTAGTGGCCGAAAATGATGATGGTGGTGTGGAATGGTCCTCTGGCCATGTATTGCTTGCAGATGGAGGTTTTCAAGCTAATCAGCTTCTTTTTGAACGTTATATCGGGGCAGATTTCCGCGCAGTATTTCAAAGAGGAGCCAGAACCGGTAAGGGCGACGGACTACAAATGGCAATTGAAGCGGGCGCGAAAATTACGAATATGCAACGGTTTTATGGCCACGTTCTCTGTCGGGATGCATTTTACAATGATAACGTGTGGCCCTATCCGGAAATAGATGCAATTGCAACGGCCGGTATAGTGGTGAATTCTAAAGGACAGCGTGTTGCTGACGAAGGCCAAAGTGGGGTTTACTTAACCAATATGCTTGCTCTTGCTGCATCAAGTGGTCCGTTGTATGCGATTTTTGATGCCGCTATTTGGAAAGATCCAGGCTGTTCCGCGCGTATTCCAGCAAATCCGTTACTGGAGCAGGCCGGAGGTACTGTTTATAGAGCAGAAAAATTGGAAGAACTTGCGGTTCTTCTCAATGTACCATCCTCTTCCTTATGTGATACTGTTGCCGAATACAACGAGGCCATAGACAACGGTAACCTATCTAAACTTACGATCCCAAGATCTCAATTTATTCCACCGTGGCGTATTTTGGAATCACCTTTTATGGCTATTCCGATATGCCCAGGGATCACTTATACAATGGGGGGAATAGCGACAGATGAATATGCGCAAGTGGTAAATGAAAACGGACAACCCATCCCAGGCTTAATGGCAGCAGGTGCGACAACGGGTGGTTTAGAAGGTGGTTCAAAAGCGGCATATATTGGCGGATTGATAAAGTCTGGCGTTTTTGGATTGATCTCAGCCGAACGAGTGGCTTCCCTGCACAAAAATGATGTTAAAAGAGATCGAAATACAACAGGTTCTGTCCAGCCGATACAAAATTTTGAGAAACAGCAGGATAATGGACTCGCAAAGTTCCCCATGCTGAGTTTTATGCTTCGATTTGGCAACATTGGAGCTGTTTTTATTTCTTTCTTTGTTTTTGCGATAATATTTTATCTTTGTTGGTCGGATATGAATTTTATAGCATTTCCCATTGCTGCTATTGGTGGTTTGGTGGTTGGAATTATAGCATTGAGTTTTGTTGAGCTAATCCGGCTAATAACTGATCTGTTATTGCCAAGATAATGTTTGATATAAATAGGAGATATCAAATTTATGGTTGAGCAAACCATAAAAGTGGAGCTAATAAGTCCCCTAATAGGGGCAGAGATTTATGGAATAGATATTTCTAAGCCATTAGGTAACGACAAGTTGACTGAAATACATAATGCATTAATGACATATCAAGTTATTTTCTTTCGGGATCAGGAAATAAGCCTAGCCCAGCATAAACGATTTTGTAGAAACTTTGGAGACCTACATATTCATCCCACAGCTATTGTCATGGAACGGCATCGAGAGATAATAACCATTGACTCGGATAAAAATTCCAAGACGGTGGCAGGTATGAAATGGCATTCTGACGTATCGTGCGATGTTGAACCCCCAATGGGCAGTATTCTTCATCTTCACCAAATACCGGAAATAGGATGGATACCATGTTTTCAAGTATGTATGCTGCCTATAATGGCTTGTCAGAGCCAATAAAAACTCTCATTGGAGATCTTCAAACTTGGCATGAACCAGTGCCTGTTCACCGTGGTCGTTTTGGTCATAAGGGCCGACTTAGGGATGGATCTGACGCATACCCAGAAGCGCTTCACCCAATTGTGCGAAACCATCCCGTTACAAGACGCAAAACTATTTTTGTTAACGAAAACTTTACAACAAAGATAGAGGGTCTCAAAAAGAGTGAGAGTGATGCGATTTTGAAAATGCTTTTTGATCATATTGCGGTTCCAGAATTCCATTGTCGTTTTCTTTGGCAAGAGAAATCGGTCGCTTTTTGGGATAATCGGTGTGTCCAGAATCGCACTGTTTGGGATGACTATCCCAAAATACGACATGGATACAGAGTAACTATAGCTGGCGATCGACCTTTCTGAGGTATAATTAATCGCATCTTACAGTCATTCCACCATCAACGATGATTTCGGTGCCGGTAACAAACCGAGCTTCCTCAGAGGCTAGATAAACTGCGGCATTTGCTGTATCTGTGCCATCACCCATGAAACCCATTGGGATTCGGGAAAGCCTTTGAGAAAGCAATGCGTTTATCTCACCTCCCGCCCGTTGGTCGGCTAATCTCGCCTCAACCAGAGGCGTATGAAGCTGCCCAGGGACAACAGTATTCACTCGTATTTTTTTTGAAGCGTGTTGTACCGCGACCACCCGGGACATCTGGATGACACCAGCTTTGGTAGCAGCATAAGCTACTTGCGCCGAACCCGACCATCGTATTGCTGACGTTGAAGCTATGTTAACGATTGATCCCCCACCATCTTTTTCGAGATATGGTAATGCGTATTTACATCCCAAGAAAACACTTTTTAAATTTTGATCAATTTGGCTATTCCAATCTTCTTCGGATAATTCCACTGGACCTCCTGCTCGTGATCCTCCGACATTGTTAACGAGAACGTCTAAGCGGCCAAATCGATCTATGCACGTTTCGACCATTTTCGCCACAGCGACACTATCTGTGACGTTACAAATATATGTGGTTAGATCCCCTTTTAGTATCTTGGCTTTATCTATCGTTTCCGCTAATGCGTCTTCGGACTGATCTACACCGAAAACTTTAGCGCCCTCTTCTATAAACCGATAAGTAGTGGCTCGCCCATTACCCCATCCTGGCCCTACACATCCGGCCCCCGTTATGATTGCTACCTTCCCAAGCAGTCTTTTTGACATTTTCGTACTCCAATTCTTAAAAAGTCTTTGCGTTAACGTAATTTAAAATAAAAATATTTCTTATACTTGACTTGCGATCATAACAAACTCATATTTCGGATCCGATAAGTAGACCAGTGGGGCAGGGAAGAAATGCCAACAATTAACCAGCTTGTGAGGAAACCGCGCAAGACAAAGCGTGAGAGGTCGAAGCGGCCTGCGCTAGAATCAAACCCACAAAAGCGCGGTGTATGCACTCGAGTTTATACGACAACCCCACGGAAGCCGAATTCAGCCTTAAGAAAAGTTGCTAGGGTGCGTTTAACTAATGGCTTCGAAGTGGGCGCTTATATTCCTGGTGAAGGCCATAATCTTCAAGAGCATTCAGTAGTGTTAATGCGTGGCGGTGGCCCCAATGATTTGCCGGGAATTCGCTATTCAGTCGTGCGGGGGACATTAGATACACAAGGTGTTTCAGATAGAAATCAAAGTCGCTCCCGATATGGTAGTAAAAAGCCAAAATAGTTGAATTTGTGGTTTTTGAAGCTTTTTAATAAAGTTCTGGTACGGAATTTGTCTGGGTGCTGCCTTTATCTTCTAATGGCGGGGTTAAATTTTGGTGGGATTTTTTCTCACCATGACTGATATCAACAAGTTTCTAAAGAGGGCGCTAATTATAGTTAGTTTCGAAAAGTTAGGAGTTATTTAATTATTAAAGGGTTAAGAATCACGCTAAGTGATCTGATAAATTATAATGTTTGAATTGGAAATTGGTTGAGAAAATGCCTCGTCTTTCTGAATTTGAAGTTGGTATGTATTGGTCAAACGGGTATGCCGTTCCAAATTATCGAGTTCCAGAGGAGACAATGAACAGGTTAGAGCTGGCGTTAGAAGAAACTTTGCGAGCAAATCCTAACGTTAGACCTGAGCAACTCGCCGCAGTTCATACGCCGCAGGCAGACGCTAATGACACAAAGGGTCATGCTACATTTCTCGATGTGGCTCTCGATATAGACCTCGTTGAACTAGTGAGTGGCGTGATCGGTGATAATATTATCATGTGGCGCGCACAATTATTTTGTAAACCGGGCTCGGGTCGTATGGAGGTGCCCATGCACCAGGATGGCCAATATTGGCCGATCCGACCCCTTGCAACATTCACCTTGTGGTTAGCAATTGATCTATCTGATACTAAAAATGGCTGTTTGCAGGTGATTACTGGATCACACAATAAAAAAATCCATTACCAACATCGAACAGAGCGTAGAGATTACCTCGTATTAAACCAATCAATAGAGGGCGTTAGGGTCTCTTCCGCCTCGATCCATTATATAGAATTAGAGAGGGGGCAGCTATCATTACATGACGTGTTTTTGGTGCAGGGATCTAGCCCGAACCGATCATGCCGTCGGAGAGCAGGTTACGCCATTCGATATATGCCTACCATATCTGTTATGCGGCGGGACATTGAGATCCCATTTGCGGGATATCCAGTAAATTGGAAAGAAAGACCTCTTTGGTTGGCTAAGGGTAAAGATATTTCTGGAAATAATGATCTAGAAGTCGGGCATTTAAATAAAACGTATTTATAGACCTAAGTGTTTTCATTAGTATTCATAACAATAATTAGAGGTTTATCTCTAAGACTGAACCAAAATTTGGAGTAAAAGTAATCTCGAATAGTACAATAATGGGTGAACAAATCCTTCGACGAGAAGACAAAAGGTTTCTAACGGGGAAGGGTAGATATCTGGACGATATACCTTTTGATAACCTTTGCCATGCTGTAGCTCTAAGATCTCCTCACGCTCACGCTGCGATCCAAAACATTGATACATCGCTTGCAAAAGCGTCACCGGGTGTCATAGTTATATTGCTAGCCGAAGACTTAGCAAAAGATGAAATAAATCCCATTCGTCCGCTTGCAGTAGAAAACCCCCGAACAGGTGAGCCTTTTGCGTTCATACCTCAGCCACTTTTGGCTCATGATAGGGTCCGTTTTGTTGGAGAAGCTCTTGCCATCGTTGTCGCTGAAACAAAATTAAAAGCAATAGCTGCGTCAGAACTGATAGAAGTAAGTTATCAACCATTGCCAGCAGTCGTTTCCTCTTACGAAGCTTTGGCGTCTGGCGCACCCAGAATAGCTGCATCAGTTCCAGGAAATCTTGTTCTTAATTGGGAGACTGGAGATTCGGAAGCAATTGAACAGATTTTTGATTCGGCGGCCCATTTGGTAGAGCTGAAGTTAAATAACCATCGCGTGTTAGCTAGTCCTTTGGAGCCTCGAGGGGTGATTGGTATTTGGGATAGTGTGTCAGGACAATTTGCCTTGCATGTTTCTAGCCAAAGTATTCATGCTATTCGGGATAATATAGCAGAAGTGTTGGGCATTGCTAGTTCGGACATACGTGTTATCGCGCATGATGTGGGTGGTGGCTTTGGAACTAAAAATTTCCCTTATCCCGAATATGCTTTGGTCGCATGGGCATCAAAACGAGTTAAACGGCCAGTAAAATGGATAGCCACTCGAAGTGAAGGGTTTTTAACGGATCATCAAGCACGAGACCATCAATCAGTGTCAAAGCTCGCGCTTGATGCAAAGGGTAATTTCATTGGTCTCCATATAAACAGTGTCGCAAACCTTGGCGCTTATTTAGCGGGGTCTTCAGGAGCTGTGCAAATTTTTCAGTATGCGAATTTGCCTGGAACTGTTTACTCAATTCCAAATATAAAACTCCAAATTTCTGCAGTGCTAACTAATACCACGCCTATTGGCGTAACCCGAGCCCCAGGTTATGCTGAAGCTAATTTTATAATCGAAAGATTAATTGATTTAGCTGCCGACCAATGTGACTTTGATAGGATACATTTGCGACGCCAGAACATGTATTCTGGACATGATATGCCGTTTACCAATGCTGTAGGGCAGATGGTCGATAGTGGATCGTTTGAGGCAAGTTTGGATGCAGCTTTGAATCTGGCTGGTGCAGCTAGTTTTGAGTTTCGACGGGCGAGAACCGAATCTAAGGGCAGACTTCGTGGATTGGGCATCGCTTACCATATCAAGGGTACGGGAGGATCTCCACATGAGAACGTTGATATTCGATTTGAGGAAAATAATACAATTTCTCTTATTATGGGCACCCAAACTATAGGCCAAGGTCATGAGACTACTTTCCCTCAAATAGTGTCGGATAGATTAGGCATTTCAAATGAAAAAATCACTCTTTATCAGGGAGATACAAATTTAATTGCCGAGGGCGGGGGGCACGGTAGTTCCCGGTCGACCTATATGGGAGGGACAGCGATATGGAGAGCTTCTGAGCAAATCGTTTCCAAGGGAGTAGCGATAGCCGCTAAATGTTTAGAGGCCCCGGAAGTTGATATTTGTTTCCAAGACGGATGTTTTCTCGTGGCGGGCACCGATCGCACAGTCCATTTGTTTGATGTGGCCGCAAAAGCTCGACAATTGGGCTTATCTTTGAACACATATCATGCTTGGACAAGAGAGGCGATGACTTACCCTAATGGCGCGCATGTTGCAGAAATAGAAATAGATCGCGATACCGGAAAGGTCACATTGGAGCTTTATACTGCCGTCGACGATTACGGTGTTCTAGTTAATCCTATGATTGTTTCCGGTCAAATGCATGGAGCCATTGCACAGGGTCTAGGGCAATCATTATTGGAATATGTAGCATACGATTCGCAAAATGGGCAACCGCTGATGGGATCATTTATGGATTACGCATTGCCAAGAGCCGATGACTTAATACAGTTCAGCGTTGCGTTCAACCCTACCAGATGTCTAACTAACCCGCTTGGAGTAAAAGGATGTGGTGAAGCTGGGGCAAGCGCTGCGCCGCCAGCAATCGCAAATGCGATCGTCGATGCACTTAAGCCGTTTGGTGTGCGTCATTTTGACGGGGTGGCTACGCCTGAAAGAATTTGGGAGATAATGAATAAATAATTTTGTCCGAAAATATATATTGTCAAACATAACCTGTTTCTCGAAGAATAAAATCTTTCATCAAAGAAATAGCACGTAATGACGCTTCGGAGTCCGGGTCCTTGCCGATAAATGCATGCGGCTGATTATCAAATTTTTCTAAAATTATTGATCCCCCAGCAGATTTATAAGCGTTAGCAAATCGATCTGCCATATCCGGTGTAAGATTATCATCGGCAGTGCCCTGAAGTAATAAAACGGGTGGGCACGCTGAAAAAGTACTATTTTCTACTATTAACTGTGGGTTGCCTTTTGCCATTGCCTCTTCGGATGGCCAGTAAGCATGATGTGCATCTATTAACCGATAGATTGCTTTTCTTTTAACCATATGATAGCGAGCTAAAGGGTCGAGAACTGACCAGCATAGGACCACGAATCTCACTTGTGCATTGACCTTTCGCCCAGATAATTTCATGATAGTAAACTCCGAATCATCAGGGCAAAGCGCGCTTAGCATCGCTTGATGGCCTCCGCTGGATGTACCGAGCAAGCCGATTAAATTAGGGTTGATCGAGAAAGCTTTTGAATGTTTTTTTAGCCATCTGATAGCGAAATTGATGTCGATTATAGAAGCTGGGTACATGGCGTGCGGGGGCATTCGAAAATCTATAGCCATTAAGGCTATGCCGCTTTGGGCTAATGGCTCATGGATCGGTTGATTGGTCAAACGATCATTGGTTGTCCAAGCACCCCCATGAATTTCTACCAAACCAGGAAAGGGGCCTTCGCCCTGAGGGATATAAAGCCTGGCAAGGAGTGCATCGCCTTCTATATTAACGTATTCTATGTCTTGGATATTTACGTCATATTTTGGGGCCATGTTTTGCCTCAATCCCTAAGATTTATATTTGTGTGTTAATAGTGCTCGTGCGCACAGGATAGAACTAAGTCAGCCGCTTTTTCGCCAATCATTATCGAAGGCGCGTTGGTATTACCTGAGGTTATAGTAGGCATAATGGAAGCATCAGCAACCCTCAAACCTTTAATGCCATGTACTTTAAGCTTATGGTCGACTACAGCCATGAAATCATTCCCCATTTTGCAAGTCCCAATAGGATGGTAGGTTGTCTCTCCTACTTCTTTTACCCAAGCCAAAAGTTCTTCGTCAGAAGTTTTTGCCGAACCAGGCGCTAGTTCTGTGGTTTGTAATTTAGACATAGCTGGGGCTGTGTGAAGCGCTCGGGTTATGCGGACGGCTTTGAGGGTTGCCTGAATATCAGTTTGAGTTGATAAAAAGTTAAAACGAATAGCGGGTGCGTTTCTTGGATCGGCTGATTGAATGTGAACGCTGCCCTGACTTTCTGGCCGCATATAATGCGCGTAGCACGTGATCCCAGATTTTGAGGATATCCTTGGGCCGTCGGAAGAAGGTTCGTATAACATAGGAACCCAGCCTAGAAGGGCATCTGGCGCATCGAGGCCATCGCGAGTTCGAACAAAAGCCCGAATTGGTGCGGCTGGAATTCCCATCATTCCTTTTCGGAAGAATAAATATCGCATAGCTTGCCACGCTAGCCCCATGCCTCGACCGCGTTGATTGTATGTAATATTAGGGGTCCGTATTTCCCACCGGGTGCGAGGCGCGTAATGATCCCGTAAATTTTCCCCGACCCCACTCAATTCATGTTGAATTGTAATTCCGAATTTTTTCAGATGTTCAGCTTTTCCTATTCCAGATAGTTCAAGTAATTGAGGTGAATTTATGGTCCCAGCACTAACGATTACCTCCCGGTTAGCCCTAGCCTCTAAAGTCTCTTCTCCCTTAAAGTATCGCACGCCAACACAACGTTTTTGTTCAACGATTAAAGATTGAGTTAAGCAATTGGTTTGTATATTCAAATTTTTCCGGCTTTGAACGGGATCCAAATAGCAACGAGCAGTGCTCATTCGGCGTCCGTTGAAGATGGTAGCCTGACTCATCGATATTCCATCTTGGGACGCACCATTATAGTCAGAATTATGAGGTATTCCGATTTCTAAAGCGGCCTTTATTAGTGAATCATAGAGTATGCCATGTTCGTCTGGAGCGGTTACCTGAAGAGGGCCATTTCGTCCGCGATATTCTTCGTCTCCACCTTCAAAGGTTTCTAATTTTTTGAAAAAAGGAAGGACATCTTCATAGCCCCAGCCTTTGTTTCCAAGTTGAGCCCAAGTGTTATAATCTTGAGCCTGGCCGCGAACGAAAACCAAACCATTAATGGCGCTGGACCCGCCTAGTAAGCGCCCTCGTGGAACAGGAATGCTTCGACCATTCGTACTCGGTTCAGGCTGAGAGGCATAACACCAATTAGCATTCGAGTTTTGTACGAGTTTAGCATACCCAATAGGAAACTTTGACCAAAAATTATCAGGGGGTCCTGCCTCTAATAATAGGACTTTGCATTTTATATTAGCTGATAGGCGATTAGCTAATACCGATCCTGCGGACCCGGCACCAACTACAATATAATCATACGTTTCGTTATTCATACGTGGGAATGCCCTTAAGTCTTGTTGCGTTTAATTTAGATGCTAGAAAACCAACTCTATTGGTACTTGTAATTATAACTTGATTGATAAAATAGCAGCAGCCGTCAGTTGAAACTTTATTTGTGTTTCCCGTTTAAAGGGAGAGGGGTAGTAGAATTAAACACTACCTAGATAAAAAGCTTTTTCCTGAACATTTTGCCCGGCATAACAATGAAGTTGGGCTAGGCTTAGCTACCCCCTTCCGAAGTTCTAATATGAACGATTCGCCATTTAGGGAATCGTTCAATTTTATATAATTAACACTGATACTCTTTTTCTGAAGGTCAAAGGAGAAATGGCGTATAGCCAGTAAAATAAAAATCGAAATTTTTTTGATCTGATTTACTTTTTTTATTTTAATCATATGATTGTATTATGAGTGGTTCGTCATTTACTACGCCCAAATCAATTTATCACGATATGGTTTGGGTTAGTTGATCGAATAAAATACATCTGAGTGTTTTCATGTCATTTGGTCTGGTTTTGTTGATTTTTAAAGTTTTTCGGCGTCATTATCATACTAGGACACAATTGCTATAAACTATTAATCCAGCCGCTAGTAAAAGTGATAATATACTAAGAAAGTTGGTCAGATAAATATTTTTGATGATTGAGTTCAGTAGTACGTTTTTTAACGAATATTGTCTTTCCTATCCAATGGCGGAAGTTAAGGAAAATTTCGTAAGCGTATTTTATTGAGATAGATAGTGGCCAAACGGTAAAAATTTTTCCTAGCAAGTAAAATCGCGGAAGATTTAACCAAAGTTCGACAAATGCTCTCCCTCCACTGACTAATCGGCCATCCTGAAGTACAATATGAAAACCACTAAGTGGCTGTTCCTGATTAAATATTAGAGGGATAGATTCTTAGCTTAAGCTACTAGCATCTATCCAAAGTATACGGCCGGCTCCAGAGCAGTTCTGATAAAAAGAAATTTCTTTGGAGTATAAAGGGCAGTTGCCATCACAGAAAACGGTAAACGGTTGGAGGGTATCGCTGGGATTTAAGACGGAGCTTTTCACCATGGCAAACGTAATCCTGTTAAATCGAGAAATTGGCCCGAGTCTGCCGACGAAAGATCGGCAAACAGATTAGTCAAATTCTGTGCGGCTTGTTCCGAGGTATTTATATTCAAGTTTTGTTTTCTGAAAGGCGCAGATAATCGACTGGAAACGGTTCCAGGGTGAAGGGCCACACATATTGCATCAGGTTTCGTTCTTTTAATTTCTATTGAAGCCGTCCTAACGAATTGATTTAGAGCCGCCTTGGATGCTCGATAGCCGTACCACCCACCGAGGTGATTGTCGGCGATGCTTCCAACGCGGGCAGAAAGACAGGCAAATACTGACTTGCCTGTTTTGGGTAGAAGGGGCAAAAAATATTTCATTACAAGCATCGGACCTATTGCATTTATAGAGAAATAGCGGGATAGATTTTCAGCGGAAATCATCTCGAGTGACTTTTCGGGTAGCATTGATTCTGAATGAAGGATTCCGACCGTTGTAATAATCAGGCGAACCTCTTGTTTGCAGGCGGCTACAGAATTAGCCGCCTCTCTGACACTATCATCGCTCGTGATATCGATAAACGAACCTGAACAACGGGAAAAAGCCAGAACCGATTCGTATTGGCCTGATTTTTCAATTGTCGTGACCAGCGCTGATCCTATAGCGCCCGAACCACCAATGACCACGGCAATCGCCATCTGCTTTCGGCTTACTAACTTTGAATACTACGCCCCCATACATCGTCATATCGAGCGGTGCCATCCTTTACCGGGAAATCACAGTAAGAGCAAATAAGTTTAGCTTTATGGAAGGTAGCACCCGCAATTAAAACGCCTAAGCAGATTAGCATGTGGCCTATCAGGAATTCTCCGTACCAAATCCATGCCCCCGCAGCAGAACAAAATATAGTTGTCCACATTAAACTTAAGAAAACCATAATCTGGAAACGCTGAGCAGGTGCAAGAACGTGAAGGGGGTTTTCGTCAGAATTCATTACAACCTGATACCAGGTTTCCATTTCAATCCTCCGTAGATATATGAACTGGTACGGTATGATATTCATTGGATCACCGATGGGCAATTAAACGAGAATTTTACGGCATACTGGGTGGAGATACTCTTCTAATTCTGTTGTTTTCCGTATCACCGATATATAGCGATCCGTCCGGGCCAACCACTACTCCATGGGGGCGAGCAAGCGAAGAGGAGATAGCGGGCAATTCGTCTCCGGAGAAACCCCAGGTTGCATTGCCCGCGACCGTTTCCACTATATTCTTTTCTATATTGATGAGTCGAATGACATTATTTTCAGTATCGACGATTAGTATGTTACCCGCGTGATCGATCGTTAGTTCCTTGGGGCGATCAAATATCGCGTTAGAGACCGGGCCACCATCTCCACCGTATCCAGTTTCACCGGTACTAGCGACTGTAGTTATAGCGAAGTTTTTAGAATCTACTAAACGCAAACAGCTGCCTTGACGTTCCAAAATATAAACAGAGTCATCTAGCGTTTTACAGAAGACGGCTCGTGCTCCAAATATACTAGCTTTGGTGGCTGGGCCTCCATCTCCGTCATGGGCCGCTCTTCCAGTGCCAGCAAACGTTGATATTTTTCCACTGGTTATATCCACTACACGAACACGATTGTCAGCCACGTCGGCTATAAAAAGCTGCTTTTTGTCTTGGGAAAAAGCAAGACCGTTTGGTTCTAGCATACCGGCTCTTGACGCTAAGCCACCATCGCCCCCGAACTCTTTCATCCCGTTACCAGCAAAGGTAGTTACAATATCGCTATCGCCGTCAATGCGCCGGACGACAGAATTCAAACGATCAGCGATATAAATGGCATTCGTAGTATCAATAGCTAACCCGTAAGGTTCGTTGAAACTCGCTTCTCTTCCAGAGCTTCCATCCCCCGAATACCCAGGGTTGCCCGTTCCAGCAATGGTATCAAGAATTCCAGAAGCGAGATTCACTCTTCGTATACAGTGATTGAAGGTATCTGAGAAAATTAAATTTTCGTTGGAATCAAAGACCACGTCGAAGGGATTGTTTAATTTTGCCTCTACGGCTAAGCCTCCATCTCCAGAATACCCTTCATCACCTGTGCCAGCGACCGTGGTAATAATCCAATTTAAATATTCGCTCTCTTTAATCATTCTGACTTATCATTTCTGCCCTTGATAAAGATAAACTCTAACAACCCGTATAATTTTTTGCTGACAGACTAAAATAAATTTGGCCTGTATTTTTTTAGAGCATCAAATATTTGGCTTTAACTTCGTCTTGCTTTGTCTGAAATTCTAATATAGGCGCGTCAAACACTATATGTCCTTTTACCATCACGGAAATTCTATCTGAAAGCGTCTCGGCTAAGCGAAGGTTTTGCTCAACTAATAAAATGGTCACCTTTTCTCTTCTTAATTGTTTTATAACTGTTGCCAATTCTTGAACGATAAGAGGAGCTAGTCCTTGACTGGGTTCGTCCAATAAAAGCACTTTTGGGTCAGTGACAAGCGCTCTTGCCACTGCTAGCATTTGTTGTTCACCCCCCGAAAGTTGGCCTCCTTTATTTTGTTTACGTTCAGCTAATCCAGGAAAGAGCTCAAATAGTCTGTTAGGGGTCCATGTTTTAGGTTCGACACGTTTAGCAACTTCAATGTTTTCGACCACTGTAAGATCAGGAAAGATCATTCGGCCCTCAGGGACATAGGCAACACCCGCCCGGGCAATTAAGTGAGGCGGCCAGCCCGCTATATTTTGTTCTGCTAAAAATATGTTGCCCTGTTTCGGGGGAGTTAAACCCATAATAGAGCGAACTGTTGTTGTCTTACCCACTCCATTACGTCCTAAAATTCCTGTAACAGTACCTTCTAAAACTTCAAAGTTAACGTTTTGAAGTATATGGCCTGTTCCATAGTAGGTATGGACTCCTTCTAATCGTAGCATTATTCAAATCCCCCGAGATAAGCTTCTTGCACTCGATTATCTGCCTTAACCATATCGGGTGTTCCATCTGCTATTACAGCACCTCTGTGCAGCACTGTGATTTTATCAGCTAATCTAAAGACAACTTCCATGTCATGCTCAACAAGAATGACAGTTAAATCACTACTGCTTAGAAGAGAGCGAAGGATTTGAATCGCATGCTCCGTCTCTTCAATCGATAACCCCTGCGTAGGTTCGTCTAAAAGGAGTAATTTAGGGTTTTGGCTCAGTGCCATTGCTATTTCTAACAGGCGTTGATCGCCATGCGAAAGCATCCCTGCGGACATTTGCAATTTATCTTCTAGCCTAAGTTGCTCAATGGCCTCTATCGCATTCTCTCTAGACTCCTGAATGATTTTTGACCCGCCAAGAAAACGCCAACGGCCGATATTACATGCTTGAGCTGCAATTCTAACGTTTTCGAGCACGGTTAGTTCGGGAAAAAGGTGCGTAAGTTGAAAAGTTCTGGATATACCAAATTGAATGATTTGATGGACGGGCAGACTAGTAATGTCTCGGCTTTGAAAAAGAATACGTCCATCCGATGCCCGAATCACGCCTGTCAGTAAATTGAAAAGTGTGGTTTTCCCAGCACCGTTTGGCCCTATTACAGCTCGAGTCTCACCCACCTCCACAGACATATCGACTTGGTCAACGGCTATCAGACCTCCAAATTTTCGAGTAACTTGATGACATTCAATCAGAGCCACGAGATATTTCCTTTTGCTTTTGGGCAGCGCCTATTAAAAGACGCCAAATCCCCTGCGGGGCATGTTTTTGGGTGGCGCCTATTAAAAGACCCCAAATCCCCTGCGGGGCAAATATCACAAAAAATATGAAAACCGCTCCGAAAAATAACGGCCATACATCGGTATATCTCGCGAGTTGATGCTCTAAAGATAGAAAAAATACAGCCCCTATAATGGGTCCTATTAGTGTTCCAGCCCCCCCTATTATTACCATTATGAGCACCTGACCTGATAACAGCCAGTAAAACAACTCTGGGGAGGCAAATCCAGCAAAGCCAACATAAAGAGCTCCGGCTAGGCCCCCGAACCCATAGGCTATGATTACTACTCCCATTTTGTAGAGTCGTGTATTGTAGCCGAGTGCTTGGGTTTTCGGTTCGTTTTCACGTATACCGCTTAATACCGCTCCAAAAGGGGATTTTACGAAAGAACGACAAAATAAATAAGCGCCGATCAAACATACGACGACCATATAGTAGTAGCCTGTTTTTTCAGAAAACCAATCTATTCCAAATGGTCCGTCAGGACGAGGTATTCCGGATAAGCCGTCGGACCCGCCGAGGAACTCTCCACCTTGGTAGCACATAGCATAGCCAAGTTGGGCAAACGCCAAAGTCAGCATGGCAAAAGAGACCCCATGGGCTCTTGTCAATACCCAAGCTACTGGAACCGCTACTAAAACCGTAATAGCGACCGCTGTGACTAGGGCAAACGGAAGAGGTAGGCCCAAATGTAAGATAATAATTGCTGTGGTGAATCCACCAAATCCGTATGCTGCAGCGTGCCCAAACGAGTACAGTTTTGTGTAGCCAACCATGAGATCAAGACTCATGGCAAATAGCGCGAAAATTAATACTTCGGTTACCAAAGTTAAAAGGTGCAAAGGGGCCACAAATGGCACCAAAACCAAAATCACAAGGGAAATGATTAATCCGATACGCCAGGCCAAATCATTCTTCCTTCCCTAATAGGCCACCAGGCCGAATTACCAGAACTATTAGCATAAGAGCAAACATAGCGGCTTGCGCCAGGGCTGGAAAATAATAGTTACCAAAAACCTGAACAAAGGCTAATAAAAGGCTTCCAATAATGGATCCAAGGAAACTCCCCATTCCTCCAATTATCACGATAACAAAAGCGTCAATGATTACTGTCGAACCCATTCCTAAAAAAGCTGTCACTAGTGGCGCGGCCAAAACTCCACCGAGAGCAGCTAGACCACAACCTAGCCCAAAAACACCCGTTCTCACCATTGCAACGTTTGTTCCTAAAGCGTGCACCATTTCCGGATTTTGAGCTGTGGCTCTAATAAGCAAGCCAATTCGAGTTCTGTCTAGAAACTGCCAAAGTGCCAGGGCGATTGTAAAACCGAAACCGATTAGGAATAATTTATAGTGAGGGAAGGCCCAATCATAAACGAAGACAATGTCTTTCAGTACATTGGGTACGGCTATTCCCAATGGGGATGTTCCAAATGTTAGACGTATGACCTCTCCAAGAATCACAGCGAAGCCAAAAGTCACCATAAGGAAAGCTCCTCCATCCCTACCGTAAAGCCATTTGATAAAAAACCTTTCGAAAAGAGCTCCGATTACTCCAACGAAAATTGGAGTAACCAGCAGGGCCAACCAAAAACTTCCTGTTAGCTCAACTGTTTTAAATCCTACATAGGCTCCAAGCATATACAGGGTACCGTGGGCAAAATTTATTACGCGCATAATGCCAAATATCAACGTAAGGCCGACTGCTATGAGGAAAAGCAAGGATGCTTGCGAAAGAGCATTAAGACATTGAATAAAAATAAACCCGAGGAAAGCCTCCATGGGCCGTTAACTCCCGTAAAAATAAAGGCTCCAATATTATCAACTGGAGCCTTTATTGATTGTTAACTAGAAAAAGTAGTTTTTCCGCAATCCGGAGTAGACAGTTTCCGATCGAACATACTTACAAGTTTTGGTTCGGGCTTACCATCAGATCCAGCTACAACTTCAACTACAAAACCGGGATTTTCTGCCTGATGATCGCATTCACGGAAATGAATAGTACCTTTAACACTAGTTACGTCCATTCCCTCGGCTGCTTTGATAATTTTAGCAGTTTCAAGAGTTCCTGCCCCTTCGATTGCTTTAAACATTGATTGGAGAGCTTGATACAATTCACCATCTGTCCAATCTGGGAACACTCCCTTTTCCGCTACGAAGCGTTTTACAAAAGCCTTATTTTCGGGATTATCTAGAGTATATGGATATCTCGATGCACCGATGATTCCGATTGAATCTTTCCCTAACGTAGTAAGAACGTTTTGACCAATCATACCCGTAACAAGTTTCATGCGAGAAGAAAGTCGATATTGAACGGCCTGGGAATAAAATGCCCGAACTTCGTCTCCTCCTAATGCGACAAAACATGCATCGGCACCCGACTGCATGATTTTTGTTATGTATGTTGAATAATCTTTGTTGCCTTGAGGAGCAAACGTTTTGCCTGCGAATTGTTTCCCTACACCTTGGATTTGTTTTTCGAAAGACCCTACGCTACTGTGGCCCCAAGAGTAGTCCGAAGCGATGGCAAAAAAGCTTTTGGCTTCTGATTCTCTGAGATATAGAGTCAGTGAACGGGAACCCATAGGAGCAGATGTGTTAGCTCGAAAAAAATTAGGGACTAAGAATTTTGGTGTTGTCAATCGGCCGTCGCCATTACCATGAGATATAAAAATAGCATCCCAGCTCGGCAGCTTTGGCATAATTGCGCGTGCTTCGGATGAAACTACTACACCAGTGAATAGTTTTACGCCATCACGTTCCACCAGTTCTTGAGTTTTTCTAAGGCAGTTTTTAGGATCGCCTTGAGTGTCTTCAAAGAAAAACTCAACCCCACGTCCCAAGACGCCACCTTTTTCTTCTACTTCCTTTTGGACGAGTTTACAGGTTCTTTGCACATGGCTTCCATATTCGGCGTACGTGCCTGTTATTACCGTTGGAATGCCAATTTTGATTGGTGTTTCTCCGAGAGCTTCGCGTAGGATGGTTGGTGACCCAAGAACAACAGCCGTTGCAGCGCCTGCCTTCAAAGCAGTTCGGCGACTTAATGGTATAGTTTTGCGTTTTTGTTCATCTCGCATATATTTTCCCCTAGGAATAAATTGAAGAACCGGAATACCGCGCAAACTTATTGTTCGATCTATCCTAAATCAAGTAGTCTCCGTATACGTCGTATAGAGATCACCATCATGGTTTTAAAACTGCAGAGTCTGTTCATCAGTGAGTTTTGTGTACTGTTTCTATTTGGCTAAGTGCATCGGTAGGTTCTTAGGTTTTGTTATCCCCTAGCTTTGCATCTCCATAACCACCACCACCCGCTTCTCGCATTGTAATGAAATCACCAGGGTTGAGTTCGATCCTGGCTTTTGGATCAACATTAATTCCATTTACCGAATAGTTTCGAAGTCCTCCATCTCCTCCTCCAACGAGGCCTTTGGCGGCAAATTCAGTGCGCTGTCCCATCAATGCAATTTCCAATAAATTTCCAGTATCGTTTCTGAATTTAACTTCCTGTCCATCTCCGCCACGCCATCGGCCGGCACCACCGGTATCGGCTATTATAGATCGGCTTTCAATGGTCATAGACGTTCTATTCTCCCAGATTTCAGTCGGTATCACTGTCATATTGGACGGTGCGGGTGTTACTGCTTGCCCGTCTAACCCATGCATGGCTCCAAGGCCTCCTGCCAAGAAGAATAATGAGGAAACATCTTCTCCATTTCTATGGCGGCCTTGAACGCTGAACACGTTCATCATAGCAGCGTCGGCCTGCACCTTTTCAGGAAGCGCTGGAGCAAGGGCCCCCATTAAAAGTGGCACGATAAAATGGCCCACCGAGTGGCGTGCCCCCGTTGGCCAAGGCGGTTGCGCATTAAGTATGCAATGAGCAGGCGCTCTAACGGTAATTGGCTTCATAGCTCCTTCGTTGTTGGGGAGACTTGGAATGGTTAGACATTTAATAACATAGTTGGATTGAGCGCGCGTGTAGCAAAAAGGAACGTTGATTGATGCCCGGACCGGGCCATCTGTTCCATCAAATTGAATGTCAACATTTGAGCCAGACACGCGGAGTTGTGCGGATAACTGAACAGGGTGTCCTGGACCTTCAATAGGTATTGAGTTCTGGTAGTACCCGTCAGGTATTTCTGCAATTCTCTCTCGCATTGCTTGCTCTGCATGCTGGTTTATGGCATCCGATAGTGTTTCGATTTCATCCAGGTTATATTCTTCCATAAATTCAAGAAGAGATCGCCCGCCCACCTCATTGCAGGCTACGTTTGCCATTAAATCTCCAATAGTCTGTTCCGGTACTCGAACATTTGTCCGGATAATATCTAAAAGTAATTGGTTCATTACGCCATCATCACGTAATTTACATACCGGCAAGCGAAGTCCTTCGTGGTAAACTTCTGTACAGTCGGATGAGATACCCTTGCCACCAATATCAGGAAGGTGTGTGACACTCATTGTAAATCCGACTAGGCGTTTGCTTTTGAAAATAGGGCGCATAACGTTGATATCGAAAAGATGGCCAGTGCCCATCCAGGGGTCGTTTGTTATTATGATGTCACCAGGCTTTAGGCTTTCTGGTGGGAAAACGCGCAACATATGTGAAATAGTTTTCGGTGCGGTGCCAGTAAATGATGGAACAGAGTAACTACCTTGCGTTAAAAGACGGGCTCTAGAGTCAAAAATCATACACGATAAATCATATCCCTCTCTAACGTTCATTGAGAATGAAGTTCTTACTAATGAAAGGACAAGTTCGTCAGAAATCGCTACTAAACGGTCCCAAAGAATTTTTAAACTTACAGCATCAAACACTTTCATCCTTCATCTCCACGCGGTGCTAATTGAACCACAAGGTTTCCAAGATGATCGACTACTATTCGGTCCCCTTGATCCAATACTGTGGTGGCTTCGTCTTCCTGAATAAGAGCTGGGCCATCAATTGAAATCCCCTCTGATAAAGCATAACGATTTATCACTGGAGTGGATCCAAAATCTTCAGTCTCGCTTCTGTATGTTTTCAAGTTTTGAATGAGTTTTGTTTCATCGCGTGGGCCGTTAAATGGTCGATATGACTTTGCAAAATTTGGGCTAGGACCATTTGCTTCCACCTTCCAGTTTACAATTTCAATTGCTGTGTCTAAAGGCGTGGCCGCATAAACCTCACTATACGTTTTTTCGAATAGATCGGCTAAATCTTGAACTGAAGAATGTTTTGTCAGTTGGACTTCTACCTCATGGCCTTGACCTACAAACCGCATATCGAGACGTCTTTCGATCTCTATCGTCTCTTTCTGCACCCCTGCTTCAATCAGCAAACTGCGAGCTTGATTTTCTACGAGTGAAAACCCGTCTTCTAAATCTGATTGATCTAAATTACTGAGTACAACTCGTCCTGATCTCATAGTGGCATATGATATAGGTGTAGTGAGTAGTCCGATAGCCGACATTACTCCGGCCCCCACAGGGAAAATTACTTTTGGTATCCGTAATTTGCGAGCCACACGAATAGCGTGGGCTGGCCCGGAGCCTCCAAATGCTATCATTGTACAATGGCGATAATCGAACCCTACTTCAGATGCATGGATTCGAAAAGCTCTAGCAACATCTTCATTAATAACTTCGTGAATTCCCCAAGCGGCTCGAGTTATATTAACGTTTAAAGGCTCAGCGACAGCAGTGCGGATAGCCTGGTCCGCGGCATCTTTACTCAACGTCATTCTGCCGGCAAGAAAGGCGTCTGGATCAAGGTAACCTAACGATAGATTGGCATCGGTAAGGGTAGCTAGCGATCCATTATTTTTATAGCAGGCTGGTCCAGGGTCGGCTCCAGCACTCCGTGGTCCAACTGCCAATAGCCCATTTGCATCTAGCATAGCTATAGATCCACCGCCTGCTCCGATCTCTATCATATCTATGACGGGTATACGAAGGGGGAGACCGCTCCCTTGCTTAAACTCATATTGGCGTGCTACCTCGAATTCGTACCGGCGAAGAGGTCTACCATCTTTTATCAAAGCTCCTTTTGCCGTTGTTCCCCCCATATCAAAAGAGAGAAGATTGGGTTCGCCAAGTTTTTCGCCGATAAAACTTGCCATTAGGGCACCTGCAGCAGGACCGGACTCTATTAAACGTACTGGAAAACGCCTGGCTATTTGTGGCGTTATCATTCCGCCTGACGAAGTCATTATTAATAAACGACCAATGAAACCCAGTTTTTCTAAACCGGATTCTAAATTTTCAAGATAAAGATCTGTTAACGGTTGAACGTAAGCATTGATGGTTGTCGTAGTCCAACGTTCGTATTCCCGCATAAACGGCAAAACTTCAGAAGATGTAGTCACACGAAGACTTGGAAATTTAGCTTTAACAACAGCGCGCGCACGCTCTTCATGGCGTGGATCTAAATAAGAATGGAGAAAGCATATTGCTAGTGCTTGTATATCATGATTTTTAACGAGTTTTGCGACAGCAACCTCTATTTCGGTTTCATCAATTTCTGTTTCTACAGTTCCATCGAACAAGATTCGTTCATTTAGTTCTGCCCTCAGTGCGCGGGGGACTACGGGTTTTGCAAACTGTAATCGAAGATCAAAAAGGTCATACCTGCGTTCCATAGCTATGTCTAAAACATCTTGAAACCCTTTGGTCACAAGCATTCCTGTGGGAGTGCCTCTGCGTTCAACGACAGCGTTGGTAACTAAAGTCGTTCCGTGCGCGATAGCCTTAATATTTGTGATTGGTACTTTGGTTTTTTCTAGAAGAACTTTTAGGCCAGAAAGAACGCTTTCCGAAGGATCGGCGGGCGTAGTTAGTTGTTTATGGATTTCAAGCCCACCTGTTTCATCGTTAACGAGAGCAAAGTCGGTAAACGTGCCCCCTATGTCAACGCCTAACCTATGAGTCATGATTATCTCCATTTAAAACAGTATATATGCCATCAGTGATAACGTCGATGGCGTCATAGGTGATTTCGTGATGTATGACGAGCCGAATATATTGGCCAAAAGGCAAGACCAGAATATTCTTATCGGAAAGTTTATTGGCCATTGAAATTGGACTTATGTTTGATGGTTTAACGAGTACGATATTTGTTTCTGCGGCATTCTCATCAACACAAACCCCATCTATTTTTGCTAATTTCTTTGCTAGTAACTGAGCTTTGATGTGATCTTCACGAAGACGTGTTGTCATAGTTCGTAGGGCAATAATTCCAGCCGCGGCTAAAATGCCCGCTGGACGCCAACCGCCACCGAACATTTGTTGAACACGTTCAGCATCTCGTATAAATTTAGAAGATCCAGCCAAAATAGCGCCCATAGGCGCTCCGAGCCCTTTATTGAGATTAAACGAAACGCTATCTGTTAATTGCCCTATCTCTTGGCTTGAACGAGATAGGGAGATTGCAGCATTAAAAACGCGAGCACCATCTAAATGAACGGGAACTCCTTTTGCGGCTGCTATTTCTCTCACTTTCTTCATATGTTCAAAGCTTATAACTCTTCCTCCTGATCGGACGTGGGTATTCTCTTCGAGAACCATGCTGGGTAGACTTTGGTCCGGATTAGGGGGATTTAGAAGAGTTGCAAGGCTATTTATATCCAAAGCACCGCTAATCGATGATATTTGAATAGGCATTGCGCCTGTTAGCGCCGAGGCAGCAGCTGCTTCCGACGTTATAACGTGAGCTGATTTTTCCGTAACGAAAGTTTGTCCAGGTCGACAGTACACGTTAATGGCAATTTGATTAGCCATCATACAGGTAGGGACAAAGAGGGAGTCGGTCTTACCGAGTTTTTGTGCTGCTAGAGCTTCGAGTTCACGCACGATTGGGTTTTCTCGTAGACCAAAACCACCGGGTTTTTCGGCTGCTCGGACCATTGCTTCTATCATTTCTGGGGTTGGTCGGGACACGAAATCTGATCTAATGTCTATCAAAGGCTTTTTAGAACTATGCATGCTTATTTAGCCACATTGTGGGAAAGTTTTTTTTAACTGTCACGAGCATGTCATTTTAAAACCTATTCTAGCGTATGAATACTAGAATCTCCATCTTATATGAAGGGTTAGCGTCCGGAGCCTTCTGGCCGTTGCGTGTAGGCACTAGGGTCTCTTGACTTTAGTAATTTAGGGTCCGAACCAGGGCGTTTTGAAGGTCGGGAAAACTGAGTAACTAATATTTTCGCACCCAGCCTCGAAACTATCTTAGGGCTAGATTCTCCAGGGCCCACATAAATCAGTGAATGTTTTTCAAGTCGTTTTTCATCGTGTATTATCTCTCCTGAACAAACTAGATAATATTGTCCCCCTGCATTTGACGGTAATCCGTCAGTCTGGCTATCCGGTCCCAATCGAATAGCGGATACTTGTACACCATCCCATTCATCTATAAGAGTTTCATGCTTAACCATATTAGCTTCTAAAGGAGGTGTATCAAGATTAAAATGGCCTGCTAAATTGCGGCCAGCGCGACCCGGCATATTATGTTTGTTGCCGGGCATAGCGAAAAATCCCCCACTTGCAATTGGGCGGAGTGTAAAAAATGCAAAACCACTATTTTCTCCTACGATCGGCCCGTATGGGGTAAAAGCATCTGCGTATTGAATGGTGACGGGGAGGGCTTGTTGTTTTCCCATTTGGCAGGCACCTTCAACCACAATTTGGAACTGATCAATGTCATGGAAATGAGGGTCAATTCGAGCATCCTGGTATAAACGGTCAACTAAAAATGCTTGTGGGTTTTCGTCTATTATTCCAGGGCTGCCGATGTAATCCAGTCGCTCACCAGTACCGCCATCTCTAACAACTGTTACTTTTTTTGCCTCAGCCCTTGCAACGACCTCCATAGGTCTCTCCTTGTACTGACTAATAAGTTGTTTTTACGTGGTCAGGATTTATCAATTTGGCATTTTGAGCGTATATAGGCAAATTAGCTACAAAATTTCTATCCTCAAGAACTAGTATATTTGATTTAGGTAACGATTATGCAACCTATTATTAAGGGACTAATTCCTTTCTTATATTTGATCTTTGTGAAATTATTGTTAAAACAGTGAGTTATCATGCATTTGGACCAGATAGTACCACATATCGATTTAAGCAATGTGCGTGTCGGCCATGATGAATCTGTTTCGGGAGTGGCTCGTCTAATGAATGAAGCTCTTTCAACAAGCGGATTTTTTATGATTACCGGCCATGGTGTTCCAAATTTCACGATTGGCGAGGCAATAAAGCAAATGAAAGATTTCTTCTCATTGCCTATCGAACAAAAATTAGAAATTCGAAGTGTAGTTAATGGTTCACCACGTGGTTATTTGCCATACGGTCTCGAAACTTTATCGAATACTGAAGGCAAAAGAGCTCCCCCTGATTTAAAAGAAGGGTTTGGTATGGGTCCCATTAATACAAATGTTAAAACAACTAACGCGATGGTTCAAAATTCATTTAATCCAAATGTTTGGCCACTCAATAAAGAATTTCGGTCGGCCATCGAAAAATTTTACCGTTCGATGGAAGAGTTAACAGTCACTTTAATGCGACTGTTTGCTTTTGCTTTGAATTTAGAGGAGGATTTTTTTACAAGACGATTTATGTCCCATAACAGCACATTACGATTGATACATTATCCTCCACTTACGGAAAGGCCTGATTTTGGGCAATTGAGAGCTGGAGAGCACACCGACTATGGGGCATTAACGATATTGCTTCCAGAGAACAAACCGGGTGGACTTCAAATACTCGGTCCTAGCGGTTTATGGGAGGACGTAAACGTGCTGCCGGGAAGTTTCGTCATAAATATAGGTGATTTAATGATGCGATGGTCTAACGATAAATGGACATCAAGCCGGCATAGAGTGATTAACCCTCCAAGGGCAATTGGTGAGTTATCCAGACGTTATTCGGTGGCATATTTTTGTAATCCAAATGATGATTTGTTAATTGAATGTCTTCCAACATGTTGCTCTCCGAACCATCCAGCAAAATACGCACCGGTATTGGCCGGTAGGCACAGGAATATAAAGATTGAAAAATCGAAAGATTATTGACTCACGAATAATTTTATCAACGTAAATTTTAAAAATTAATTAATTAAATAAATGGTTTGGAGTTAATAATTGCATTTCGGCCTCCCTCAGGAGTTTCTGTGACTAAAGTGCTGCTAGGCACCCAATAATCGCGATGAACCATACTTAGAGCAACATTTGTATTAAAAAATCAGGGGACCAGACAGCCGACGTCACGCGACTGACCACGACATTATTGAACTGAAGGTCTCAAGGAGTTCTGCACGATTGAATAGGGGGGCGGTGATAGTTAAAAGCCTGATCTGTCGCCAAGTTCCGTTCGAGTTCTCCTTAATTAATGCGTCTTTACCAATACAATCTGACGTTTTTAAAAGATTGCAATATCTTTTCAAATCGCATTCGATGGGTATATTTCCATTTTGTCATATCATTTCGATACGGTAAAAGACCTCCTTCTATGCGCTCAATGAGATTTAGACAGCCAGCTTTCACGTTAAGGCTATACCCTGCGTCAAATAAACGATCTCACCTAATGAAGATCCGTCTAAATAAACTTCATAACCGGTCTGTTTCGAATAACTAGATCGAGCAACAACAAATAAATGGGCGTCGAGTTAAAATTTGTGGAAATTAAAAAGATTCAAATTCTGTGGGTGAAAGCATATGATTATAAACGGAATATGCCGAAACGCCAGCTGCTTCCATTCTGCGAGTAAAAGGCGTATTTCGTACTCTGGGGAACTAACCTAGAGTGGTTGGCAATTGTTAATCAACCTTCTCAAACGAAATTAAATAATGTGCCAATTAAATTATTTTTTTAATGTACCTGTTGAAATTCCGACGACAACGACGTTAGCTGGCTAAAGCTCACTTAAATTAGATTTGTTTTGTAAAATATAGCTGGAATGTTTGTTGCGTTTGCGAGGTGGTTTGAGGGTTAATTTCAAATTTGGAACACCAAATGTTTCGACACTTGCGTTTCTATTGGTCTCATAGATCGTTCTAGTGAATATTTCTTTTGCTAATAGTTAATGAAACCTTGGGCAATTAGCTTTTTCGTTTTAGAAAAGAAGACGTCAGCTTATTCTGGTTTTTTATTGGTTGGTTTTTGGATTTAGGCGCGCAATTTCTGCCATCAGTTTCACAGCCTGTTCCTGATTAGTTCGAATAGTTAATCCTGTGGCCCCACATTCTTCCCAGGGAGGATAACGGTTCTTGATCCGGGCTATGGGACCACATAAAGACTTTGAATCCACCCATTCGTCAGGCACTGCTGCTGCCGCTTCGCTTTTCCTTCCAGCAAGAAATAATTCTTGAATTCGGTTGGCCGCATCTCCGTAACCACGCCGGATCATCATTTCTTTATGGAAATTTTTGTTTTTATGGCCCATACCACCGACGTAGAGTGCCTCTCTAGGTTTTAGACGATTAAGTGCTGTTTGAACGTCTTCGGAGATGTCCACGAAGACACTGGTTTGTATTTCAAAATTTTCAAAATTCTTGCCGTTGCCCGCCCGCTTAAATCCTTCTTCTAGCCAAGGTTTGTATTCTTGGAAAGTATTAGGTACTAAACCAAGAGGTAGCCACCCATCTGCAATTTCACCACAAAGACGCACGGTAGTTTCATTCCCCGCGCCAAAATAAATTGGAATGTTGGAATTCATATGCAAAATGGATTTAAGGGCCTTACCTACGCCTAAAGATCCCTCGTCTTCACTGGGAAGACGTAATTGTTTGCCATGGTGTGTTAAACCATCTTTTCTTCGCCAAACCTTTCGCATAATTTCAGTGTAATCCTTCAACCAATAATATGGACTTCCCCATGGCTGTCCGTACCATCCCTCAACTATTTGTGGCCCGGAAACGCCTAATCCGGCAATAAAACGGCCACCGCCGGATAGCGCATCGATTGTTCCCGCGCACATCGCTGCGTTTGCTGGAGTGCGAGCGGAAACTTGCATAATGCCCGTGCCAAGTTTGATGTGTGAAGTTATGGCGGCCAGATAAGCAAGGGGAGTTACGGCATCCGATCCATAAGCTTCTGCCGTCCAAACCGAATCATATCCTAGTTGCTCGGCCATTTTAGCGAGGCTAATAGGCAAGTCCATTTCAGCGCCCGAATACCCTAACGATAACCCAAGCTTCATATCATTCATTTCTTTTATTGTCTTACGGATCGATTTTTGCTGTTGCCGTTCCGGTAATTACTGTTTTACCGTCTTGATTAACGGTTTCTAGAGAGAGATCAACAACTGGACCATCTTTCTCTTCACGGATGTCGGCAATGGTTGCTTTAGACGTTAAAGTATCTCCCGGCCAAACTTGATTGGTAAATCGGACTCCAAATTTGGTAAGTCTACCATCGCCAACATAGTTGGTAAGCATTTTTCCTGTGAGCCCCATAGATAACATTCCATGTGCAAAAACACTTGGATACCCAGCGATTTTGCGCGTATATAGGTCATCGCTATGAAGCGGATTATAATCTCCGGACGTGCCAGCATACATAACTAATTGAGTTCTTGTGAGATCGTCTACGACTATTTCCTCGTAGGTGTTGCCGATAGCAAGATTGGCAGATTTAAGAACCATATTCCTACTCTCCTTTAGTTTTGCTCCACAGGTCGTTCAGTTTTGACTGAAACGGATCGGGATACGATAACGAGTTCTCCATTTTGATCGTGGTATTCTTGGATGGTTTCTGCGAACATTAATTTGCCCGCTCGCTTACTTTCTTTTTCCCAGCAGTTGCCGTCTTTGGTAGTAACTGTTAAAACGTCGCCAGGTTTCGGATGTCGGTGATATTCAAAATGTTGTTCCGCATGAAGACCTCCGCTACTCGTCGCTGGAGATGAAAGTCCTGACGGATTTTTTCCTGACCCAAACCATTTCTCGCCGGCTTTGGGTCTGAGGTGATAGTCTGGATCAAATTGAGCGACGGCTCGCGGAAATGTCGGTGGAGCAATCATATGACCAACTTCTGTATTAGTAGCTGAATCCGCGTTTTGGTAAATCGGATTGGGATCACCGATAGATCGAGCGAACATCATTATGTGCGTTGCCTCGATAGGCATCTTTAAACTTTTAGCCACTGAAAACCCTCTCATAGAAATTCAAAAACCAGATGCACTTATAGTAATCATTCAGGTAGTTACTGCGCAATCTTCCAATTTATCAATATCTTAAAATGAAATATTCTAATAAATTTAATAAATCAAAATTTTTATTTCATTGCGCACTATAATTATGGACTAATAAAAATATCTAGGGATAGTTTTCTAATAAAATCTCTGTCATTAAGTTTATTAGACTTAAATTATTTATCGATTGCAGGCGAACGCCTCAAAAAAAACACTAAAGGAATAGCAAAGGCCGCCGCGAAACCCATGAGATGGAACGCATTAATATAGCCTATCATTGCAGATTGTCTTTGAATTTCATCTGAAAGTCGGAGCAGGCCATCCACGTTTTCTAAGTTCCAAACCCCTGGTAGTTCTTTTAATTCGTTATTTGCAGGGAAGGAACTTACTCGTTCCGACAAATTTGCATAGTTTGTGGTAGAGGATCGTAGGAGTATTAATACTGATACAGAAATAAAGATACTTGAACCGAAATTTCGCATTAGTGTGAAAATTGATGCACCTTCTGTTATCTTAGTTTTAGGTAAAGTTGCGAATGCTAATATGGTCATTGGTGTAAATGCGACACTTTGGCCAAACCCAAGCAACATGTTAGTCCAAATAATATCGAAATCTGTTAAATTGATATCAAACTGAGCTATCGAAAAACTTGCAAAGGCCTGAATTGCCATTCCGATCGCAAGTGAAGTTCTGGGTACTAAGCGAGTAAGTGGAACTATTATCAAAAAGGCAATCCAATTCCCTATCCCTCGAGCGGATATCAAGATACCGATAGCGCTATCCGGATATCCTCTTAGGTCGTGCAGGAGACTAGGAAATAGAACCAAGCTAGTGAAAGCTAAAATTCCCATTACAAAAGCAACAATAGTCCCTATTGAAAAATTAGCATCTAAGAAAATGCGTGGGTCCACAAAGGGGTTTGAGGAAGAAATGCAGTGAATAATAAAAATCCAGAAAGCTAAAACTCCTACAAAGGTGAGTGCAATAATTTCCAGCGATTCAAACCAATCAAGACGATGGCCTCGATCACAAATTAATTGTAATGCGACTATCGCGATAGAAAGGGCAATAAAACCAGTCCAATCAAATCGTATTTTTTTGCCTTCGGTATCTTCTGCTAAAGCGAACCAGGCGCAGAGCAGAGAGGCAATACCAGCCGGTACAATTACAAAAAATGCTGCCCTCCAATTGTAAGTCTCGGCCATTACACTGCCAATTATAGGCCCGATGACTGGACCGAAAACTGCTCCCACGCCCCAGAGAACAATAGCTGTCGGCTGCAAGTGGCGAGGAAATGTGGCAAGAATAATTGCCTGGCCGAGCGGCATGATAGGTGCTCCGAAAATTCCCTGGCCAATGCGGAAGATTATTAAACTTTCTAGGCTTCCAGCTAACCCGCAAAACAACGAGCATATCGTGAATCCAGAAAGCGTACCAACCATGAGTGGGCGCCAACCTAATCGGCCCGCCAACCATCCTGTCATTGGAGTGGCGACGGCCGTGGCTACTAAGTTTAATGTAATTGCCCAAGATATTTCATCTTGAGTAGCCGACATAGTTCCTCTGATTTGTGGTAAAACCACATTTGCTATCGTAATTGTCATGCCAAATAGCATATTGGAGAGTTGGACCATCAAAAGAATAAGCCAAAGGCGTACACCAATGCTAAATATACTGGAGGTCGATGAACTTACGCTCATTTGATGATTAAACCCCGAAGAAGAATGTATCGATGGAAGATTGCACACTCTTCATTGAAATGATCTAATATTTTTGAAAGGCCTATCGAGAGAAAAGGAGATTATTTAATGGATCCAGTATTATCAGAGTCAGGTATTGCGTAAAAAAAGACCCATCAATCTTGGAAGACTGATGGGTCATAAAGACTGGTTGCTAACTATAAGCAACCAAACGGGATGATATTCTACTTACGTCAGATGGTGATATTTGGATCACTTTTTGTGTTCCCATTAGGTAAATGGATGAAAGTTCCCAAAGAACTTTAAAACGTTTAAAATCAAACGAATTTAATCATTTTAAGGGTCTGATCAATTGTGGTGTAGCACCAAGATTCTGAGATTTAATTTTCTAGTCTTCTATATATTTCCAATAAGTATCCTTTTTAGTAACTAATCCATTTTGAAATTCCCATAAATCACAACCGAGCATGGCAAAAGAGTCTTGGCTAATGACTGTACCCTTTACTACCCACTCTGATAGGGCTTTTGTATCACTAAAAACCCAATGCTGGATTTCTTCCCATCGCATGTTTGGGATTTTGGTGTAGCGTTTCTTTAACACGCTTCCTATCTCAGTTTTTCCCACACAACGTCTTCCATTTGGAGAATTTGGTCCACGTGCCATAATCCATTCGCAATCTTCATCAAAGTAAGACAAAATTGCATCCACATCGTGTCGATTGAACGCATCTTGAATTTTATCCAGAAGAGAAATTGTAACTTTATTTGTCACGAGAATGCCTCATAGAGTTAGATTTTCATCACGTTAATTATTAACTAACATTAATTCTTATAAAGGATGAATTGAAATATTTGTATCGAGTTCTGGTAATATTTGATCAGCAAATCGTAAGTGTAATTGTATGGATCAACTTAATAATTTCCAGCGGGGCTATTCGTGAAATCGTTATCAACTAAACAAATCATTCTTATCTTAGTAATTTTAGTATTAGGGAGTAGTCTTTATTCGTGTTTCAAAAATACTGAATATAGCTTTTCCAGTTATTCAGGGCCAGTGAGCGGTAAAAATCCTCTAGATAATTTTATTGGCGACTACATTGAAAAAAATTGCAAAGCCATTGTTGATGGGTCCATCAAGTGTCGCCTAAAAACTTTTCAAAGGGACCAAGAACAGAAAATATAAGCAAAATACTAGGTCTTAAATTTAGTTTATTAAGGATTCGATAATCCGAGGTGGGATAGTTGGTTTTGGATCAGTTGTATAATGCTAAATAATAATTTATGGCATCAAAATCGACTCAACTTGAAAACAAACAGAACACAAAGGTTTATGGGTAAGGGCTATAAAACCTGATAATTTTTTCATCGTAGGAATATTTTTATGGTAACTCGTGAGAAAGAAACCAAAAATGCTGCAGATTTTGACGCTATAATAATCGGCGCTGGTGTTGCAGGCATTTATCAACTTTACCGCCTCCGGGAATTGGGACTGACCGTCCGCGTTGTAGAGGCTGGAACAGATCTTGGCGGAACTTGGTATTGGAACCGATACCCGGGTGCTCGATTTGATTCAGAAAGTTGGTCGTATGGCTATTCTTTCTCGTCTGAATTATTTCAGGAATGGAGTTGGCCTGAACATTTTGCCGCACAACCTGACACTTTGCGTTACTTGAATTACGTTGCTGATAAATTTGATTTAAGAAAAGATATGCAGTTTAGGAGTAGAGTCACCGCCGCACATTTTGATGAATTGACTAATTATTGGACAATT